>JAGTQZ010000002.1 GCA_018396705.1 Candidatus Bathyarchaeota archaeon | reverse complement strand
GTGTGGAGCAGCAGCGGGATCGTCAGCGATCTTTAAGGCTCCATTGACGGGGATATTATTTGCCCTTGAAATACCTTACAAGAGAGATGTTGAAACCGAGGTTTTTATACCAGCGTCTATTGCTTCTGTTACCGCCTATTTTACGTCCGCCATAACCCTTGGAACAGAAACCATTTTTCCAACTCCAACATTTATTATACCAACTCTTTCCACCCTTATGCATGCAATTTTTCTAGGAATCCTAGCGGCGTTAGTTGCGTTGGCATTCATGGAAGCCCTTGAAAGAACAAACATCATAAGCAAACGGCTTGCCAGCAGACTTCCAATGTTGCTTATGACAATATTTGCTGGATTAATTCTCGATGTCATAGGCTTGCTTTACCCTGAAGCGCTTGGGCTAGGTTACGATTTCATTCACAAAATCACAATAGCCGAATTAGGAGAATTAGCTTTGACAAATTTGACCGCACTTTTAATTTTAAAAATTGTAGCCACAAGCATAACACTGAATTTCGGTGGAAACGGGGGACTATTCATTCCATCGCTTTATGTTGGCGGCGCACTTGGGCTCATTTACGCACAAACTTTGAACCTTGAGACGCCTGTTTTATATGTCATATTATCAATGGCTGCAGTGCTGGCTGCGACGAGCAAAAGCCTTTTGACAAGTATAACTCTGGTTGCTGAAACTATGGGTCCAAGCTTTATAATCCCCACCGTTGTTTCCGCTGCTGTCAGCTATTTTCTTACGGGAAGCAGATCATTCTATAGAAGTCAACTTGTGAATAAATTGCAAGCAAGGCATGTGCAATGCTAAAGTTGAATGTTCAAGTTTAAATTTAAGAAAGCAATTTCAAACCATAAAACCAAGGATGCTACAGTAACCTCAATAATTGACACGACTGAACCGACTTTCAAATAATCCCTAAGCCTTATTTTAACGCCTTTTCGGCGCATTGTTTCAAGCCACATTAAAATTGCTAAAGACCCGAGAGGGAAAAAGTGTGGACCCAAGTTGTTTCCAATAATGTTTGAGAAAACCATGCTTGTGAGGCTCTGCGAGTTTAGGCTAACGCTGTTTGCTGCATGCTTTATCGATAAAAGGCCAAGGATGGTCATCGGCCAGTTGTTCATGGCGCTTGCGCCGATTGTAACGACCATGCTTGGTGCAAGCACAGATAGAAACAGCGGCAATGAAAGAGTTTTTGTGAAGAGGTATGCAAAGAATTCCACAGCGCCAGTATGCCTTAATCCTTGAACAACTAGGAATATGCCCATCATGAAGAGCAGAATGTCCCAGTTGATCTCCTTTGCTAGGCTTTTTACGCCTTTGCGCTCTTCTTTCAACATTGAAGGCTTGTTTAAAGTTATTATGTAAATTCCTAGAAGAAACAATGCACCAGAGCATATGACAATTGAAACTGGGAGCCTGTTCAAAGAGGCTAAAACATAGCCGACGTCAATTGTAATCAAGGTTACTATGCTTATCCTTAAAAGCGTGGGAGTTATCAACTGTCCTTCAACGTTTAAGGCTTCCGCAAGCTCCATCGAATAGGATTTTGGAACATTTTTTCTAAAGAAGGCGTAAACCAGAAGGAGACTGCTTATTATGGTGGCTATGGCTACTGGTCCCATAAAGATCAGGTGGTCAATGAAGCTGTATTTGAAAAAGTCTGCGCTTACAATGTTTATTGGATTGCTTGTAATCAGTGGCATTGCAGCGGTGTCAGCAATCAGCCCGGCAGAGAAAAGGTAGGCTAGTCTTCCTTTAGCATCTATCTTCAATTGACTGATGATTTCAAGAACTATTGGCGTTAGTATAAGCACGGCGCTGTCGTTTGCAAAAAGTATGCTTACACAAGCAGTAAGCAAGGAAATGTAAAAGTAAAGTTTTAAGCCGCTTCCACCAGCCAACTTAACCACTTTTATGGCTGCCCACTTGAAAAATCCCATGGCGTCTAACGTCACTGATAAAGCTACAATTCCAATGAAGGCTAAAGCAGCATCCCAAATGTCAACAAACGCCACAGCCGCATCGTTTAACGTTACTGTGCCGAGCAGAAGTGAAGCTGCTGCGCCTATACCGGCAGCCAAACCCAGACTTATACCGTGGGGACGTTTAATCATCAAGAAAAGCGTTATTATGAAAATTGCCAATGCAGTCACTGAATGGTAGTCCATGGTTATCAGCGATGCAGACTTTATAGTTCATAATAAAACTGTTTCGTTAATAATTATGCAATTTCATGGGTAAAACTGCTTAATCGCCGCTTTACGCCAGACAAAATTTAAATTGCTGACTTTATATCTCAAAAGGTTAATCTAAAATGGGTTAAGAAGGCGTAAAACACGAGAGGCGCACAAAAGAAACTGAACATTATCTTTAAAGAAATGAGGCGGTGAATTTGTTTCCATATGCGCCTTGGCTCGTTTGGGCATTTCCAATTGTTTCCGGTCTACTGGTCCCATTAATTGCACGTTTCAACAAGAAGGCTAGAGATTACTTCGCCGTAACCGTGTGTTTAATCACTGTAGCATTCGCTTTTTCCATGGTTCCAGACCTTTACTATAACGCTTTTGGAGATTCCAGTTTAACAACATCTTGGATTTCATCATTAAGTATCAGTGCAGGCGTATACGTTGATCCGTTAAGCGTTTTGCTTGCATGTCTGGTTACGTTCTTCGGTCTTGTGATAACAGTTTATTCTTTGGGTTACATGGCTGGCGAGGAAGGCTTAACACGATATTACTTTTTCATGCTTCTCTTTATAGGCTCGATGACAGGTTTGGTTATGTCGGACAATTTCCTTCAAATGTTCATATTCTGGGAGATGGTTGGACTCTGTTCCTATTCGCTTATTTCCTTCTGGTATAAACGCCCCGAGACAGTTCGTTCAGCCACCAAAGTTTTCCTCATGACTCGTGTAGGCGACGCTTGCCTCTTAGCGGGAATATGCATCCTCTACGTAAACTTGGGCTCATTCTCCTTCTCTTACATTATAAATAACATAGGAAATGTGCCAATGCCATATCTAACAGCAGCAGCCTTTCTAATGCTCGCCGGAGCTGTCGCAAAGTCGGCTCAGCTTCCGCTTCACACATGGCTTTACAGCGCCATGGAAGCACCTACATCCGTAAGTGCGCTTCTGCACTCTGCGACAATGGTTAAAGCAGGAGTTTACTTGATTGCCAGATTAATGCTCTTGTT
The DNA here is from genome assembly GCA_018396705.1 of Candidatus Bathyarchaeota archaeon. Taxonomy (NCBI): domain Archaea; kingdom Thermoproteati; phylum Candidatus Bathyarchaeota; species Candidatus Bathyarchaeota archaeon. The sequence continues at coordinate 322,797 of JAGTQZ010000002.1, read as the reverse complement.
TGGCGCTTTAACGGCTTTAATTCCCATGTGGTTGCCATCAATCCTCTGGATTGGCACAATAACAGCGTTTATCGGCGCTACTCTGGCTTTATCCACAACAGACATTAAAGGTGTAGCTGCTTATTCCACAATAAGTCAGATAGGTTTCATGTTTGCAGCTTTAGGCACAGCATCCTCCGCTTCATCGGCTGGCTGGTTTGCAAGCTTACTTCACCTAGTAAGTCATGCGTTCTTCCAAGGTCTCGACTTTCTTTTGATAGGCGGAATCATCCATGCAACAAAAACACGCGATATGCGATTGATTGGAGGATTAAGAAAGGCAATGCCTATAACATTTGCATTCGGCATTATTGTATTGTTAGCTCGCGCTGGAATACCTCCATTCATAAGCTTTTTCAGCAAAGAACTAATCTTCCAAAGCGTTCTATCGTCAGGAAACTTGCATGCCGCGCTCATACTTTATTTTTCCACAGCAATTACGTTTGCCTACACGCTACGGGTTGTCACACTTGTATATTTGAGGGAGAAATCAGAGTATTTGAGTCAGATTCACGTGCATGAAGCGCCAAAAATAATGCTTTTCTCATCTGGAGTTCTCGCAGTTTTCTGCGTTATATTTGTCTTGTTTGGAAATGAAATTTCACAATTCATGCATGCTAATGTGGAAATAGGCTTAGGTGAAGTGTTTAACCCGTCAACTTTGATTTTTCTCTTCACACTTCTGATGGGAGGATTTCCGGTGTACCTTACATACTATAGGAAACTCTCGTTGCCAGAACAAATAAGGCCGTTGCGAGGTTCCATAAACAAAGTTTTGGAGAACGGTTACTTCTTTGACGCTCTATATGAAAAGGTAATTCCTCGTGGGGTCTGGCTGCTTTCATCAAGTCTTAAGCGTGCGGAATCATCCTTTTTTGGACGGTTACCCCAATTTATCGCCAATGGTATTATACGATTTTTCAGAATTTTTTATGAGCATGTTGAAAAATCCTTCTTTAATCGTCTGCCTTATCTTTTTGCAAATGGAGTTATGAATGTGGCTCATGGAACCCGGAAGTATTTAGACATTCTTGCCGACGAACTTTTATATATTGCAACTAACAAGACTCTGGCTTCAGCATCTAAAATAAGAAGAGTGCGGTCTGGCTCCTTAGAACATTATGTGGCAGCAGCCCTAATCGGCTTTTTAATAATCCTTATACTCATGATAGTTACAATGCTAAGATAAGAGGCGAAAAAATGCAAAACACACTTTTATTAACAATAATTTTGCCCGCATTGGCTGTTCCATTCGTTTATTTTTTAGGCAAAAAATCTCCTAAAAGTGCAGCCTTCCTAATAGCCTTACTATGCCTAATCAACATCGCAATTTTCTCTACAACTGTACCGACAATCCTAAACGGCGCAAACCACAAGTATATCGAATCTTACTACTGGATTCCGGTTCTCCACGCTTCACTCACACTTTTTGTTGATGGAATAAGCCTCTCAATGGCAATCATAACTCTAATACTCATTTTGACAGCGGCGCTCTTCTCAATAAATTACATGCAAGAGAAGAAGGGACTAGCTGAATACTACACTCTCTTGACAATGCTCTCAATAGGACTCGTCGGCGTCTTCATAACATCAAACCTCATGCTATTTTACTTCTGCTGGGAACTAATGCTTCTACCATCATACTTCATAATAGGCGGATGGGGCTACAGAGAACCATACAAAGCAGCCTTCAAATTCTTCATATTCACCCACGCGGGTGCAGTCTTCGTCTTATTGGGCATAGGCGCAATATTCATGGTCACAGGCGACTTGGACATGTTCCAGGCGCAAACTGCGCTAATGACAGCTAATCCAGAACTCGCCAAATGGATATTGCTATCTTTAACAGTTGGTTTCGCAGTTAAGATGGCTGCAGTTCCAGTTCACATGTGGTTGCCCGACGCACATTCCGAGGCACCTGCACCCATGTCTGCATTATTAAGCGGCGTAATAATCAGCGCTGGTGCTTACGCAATACTACGTGTATCTCTAGGGACAGTTTTTCCAGCAGTTATGGCAACAGGTTTTGGAAACATGTTCCTACATGGATTAACTACTTTTGGAATAATATCAGCCTTTTTCGGCTCCTTAATCGCCTTGGTGGAAACTGACATAAAACGGATAATCGCCTATTCTAGCATAGCCCACATGGGCTATGTTCTCTTTGGGCTTTCACTCTTTCCATTCCAAGAACCCGTCACAGGTACAGTCTTACACCTTGTGAATCATGCTGTAAGTAAAGGCTTATTCTTTTTGTCGGCGGGCGCTGTTATGAAACAGCTTGAGGTTCGCGATATACGTGAAATGGGCGGGCTTGCGGGAAAAATGCCAATTACAGCTACGGTTTCTACAATAGCAGCGTTAAGTATTGCGGGAATACCACCATTTGCATGTTTCATGAGCGAATTTTTGATATTTGTTGGAGCATTTCAAACAATCAAAATTGACAACTTTTATCTCATTCCAACAGCACTGATGCTTGTAGCCACAGTTTTGTCTCTAGCCTACGCTTTAAGATTTTTAAGCCACGTCTTCCTTGGCGAAACAAAACACGAAAAAATTTCCGATGCTCCCCCCTATATGAAGTTAGCCATGATTATTCTAGCCGTGCTCACAGTTATCCTTGGAGTATGGCCCACGTTCTTCATACAACTAATCTCAAGCGTAAGCTTTGTCTAGTGAGGAACGCAGATGATAGAGCTTTTGGATGCATCTTTACCAATAATCGCCTTCGTTTTGTTTTCTCTTTTAACGATTCCGGTTGTTAAAATTACTCGTAAAAAAGGAAGCGCGAAAAATGTTTTGATTCTTTGTTGGTTCTTAACAATTTTCGTTATTGCCGGTCTGACTGTGGCGAACCTTGCACTGAAATATTATGCTGAACCATCCCCTCAGCCTTTTATAAACCTGTCACTAATTGAAGGTTCTTCAACTATTTTCTCCAGCATGTTTTTGGTGGATGCGGTGTCAGTTTACATGGCGATAATTTTCACGGGCGTAGGCGCAGTTGTTACCGTATACAGCCTCTTTTCCATAGGTTCTGATGAGGGGCTTTCAGAACGCTATTACGCTGTTATGTTGATGATTATTGGCTGCGTTATAGGAACAGCCCTTGCTGGCGATTTATTAACGCTCTTCATTTTTTGGGAAGCAACAGCCGCCGGCTCAAGCTTCTTAATGCTATACCAAAAAACAACAAAGTCACTGCATGCCACGCTAAAGTATCTGACCATGATAATAATAGCTTCAGCTTTCATAATTTATGGACTTTCAGTGATTTACGCCCTTACAGGTTCGCTTAATTTTTGGGAGGTAAAACATGCATTGGCTTCTCTTGCGGATAAGCACTTAATCGAGATAGCATTTATTTTTATTGCAGCAGGCTACTCGATAGAAGCAGCTGTTGTGCCATTCCACATGTGGCTTCCAGACGCTTACACGGCAGCCCCAGCCCCTTCCTCAGCGTTTCTATCGGCGCTTGTTGATCAAGCAAGCTACTATGTACTGCTTAGGGTGCTAATTTACATTTTAACGCCTCCAACAGTTCTGCCATGGACGTTTATGTTTGCAGTTCTCTCAGCATTAACTATGATTGTGGGCAACTTGCTTGCACTGACGGAAAAAAACGTTAAACGTTTAATAGCGTATATTTGCATTGCAGACGTAGGCTACAATCTTGTGGCAATAACAAGCGTGACATCACTCGGCATAATAGGGAACCTCTACTTTTTCCTTGCTGGTGGAATAACAACAGCCCTTGCATTTATGATCGTTGGAATCTTCAACAGCATGGGATTTAAAAACTTAGAGGATTTTTCTGGAGTAGGTAAAAGAATGCCGCTTACGAGTTTAGCCCTAATTTTAGCTGCTTTCTCATTCGCCGGAGTCCCGGTGTTTGCTGGTTTTATAGCAAAATACTTAGTGTTCACATCTGCCATAGGGGCAAACATGAGTTGGCTAGCCGTCATAGGTGTCTTGACCAGCGTAATCCAAGCTGCTTACTTGTTAAGGCTAATTAATTACATGTATGCTAAAAAACCAAAAGAGGAAAGCAAGGTCAAAGAACCAAAAAAGCTGCTTATACCAATTTTCATTCTTGCCGTTTCAATAGTTGTTTTAGGCATTTACCCAAATATAGTTTTAAATCTTATAGAGCCGGTCATAAAGCAATTACAGTTTATGCCCTAAAATTTAGATTCGTATTTAAGCAAAGATTTCCTAATACAATTATGAAGGGTTAGGCCGTGCAGCCAAAGAACCATAAACTCATAGCGTTTAACGATTTGGAACGCATGATAATACAGCAGGGTTTTTGCACAGTATGCGGCGCATGCGAAGCTGCATGCCCTATCCATGCAATAAAAGTGGAACACGAAAAACCCCAGAGACTTTACGATTGCTCTGAACATATAGATACATGCCCAATTTGCTACGACATTTGCCCCCATACTGACGCACTTATCTATGAAGCATTAAGGTTTGTTGCTGACGCACCGAAAAGAAGAGAAAACTTGGGTTACTACAGAGAAATTCTGCTTGCGCAGGCCGCTAATCCAAGCATAAGAGCTGCAACAAAAAGTGGAGGAGTCGTAAACGCGCTTCTTAATTTTGCCATCAGTGAAAAGATAATTGATGGCGCCATAACTTCAAAAGCATCACCTGCAACATCCTTAAAGGCTAAGCCTTCCATAAGTCTTGCGCCGGACGATATGCTCTCCGCTGTCGGCTCTAAAATTGTGCCTTCAGCCGTTGCACAAGCTTATGGACGTGCGGTTTTTGAACATGGCAAAACACATATAGCCTTCGTGGGCATACCATGCCACGTTCTCGGACTTCGAAAACTTGAAGCATGGCAACATAAAATTATAGATGGTTTAGAGATAATTATAGGGCTTTTTTGTCTATGGGGTTTTTCATTAAGCACAGTGCTGGAATTTCTCTTAGATGAGTACCATATTGCTGTTAATGAAATTCAAAGTGTCGATTTGTCTGCAGATGCATACATTGTAAACATGGAAAATCGTCAAATTCGAGTCCCCATCTCCAAAGTTAAATCTCATATCCTAAACCGTTGCAAAACATGTGTAGACTTCACCTCAGAATACGCTGATTTAAGCATTGGCGGGGCAAGCCCATTAAAAGAATGGTCAATTGTAATTATCAGAACTAGAAAAGGTGAAGAGTTCTTTAACAAAGCTTTAACCAGCGGCATCATAATAACTAAGAATGTAGAAGAGGAACCACAAGCATTAGCTCACCTAATTCAATTGGCAGCACACAAAAGAAAAAGCGCGTTGCAAGAAATGAAAACTATGAGAGAAAGAGGAGTATACGTTCCAGCAACCGCGGAACTCTTTGTTAGACCCAGACCAAGCGAATTCAGCCTCTTAGAAAGGGTTAACGTGGAACAAATTATGACAAAAAACGTGGTAACGTTGCCTCCAACCCTAACTATCAGCCAGTTTTTCAAAAAAATAGCTGAACATCACCATATAGGTTTTCCGGTAATAAACGAATCAGGCAAAATCATAGGAATAGTCACACTGCAAGATGCAATGAAAATTCCAGAAGAAAAGCGAAACAACGTTTCTATAGGTGAAATCTACACAAAGAAACTGATAACAATTTACCCCAACAACTCTGTAGCCGAAGCCCTCGAAAAAATGGATAAACATAACGTTGGCAGACTTCTAGTGTTTGACAAAAATGACAAATTAGTAGGAATATTAACGAGAAGTGACATAATGCACTTAATAAGGAAAACCTTATATTAAGGCATTTCTAACTGGCTTATAAAAGGAATGCCAAATGAATATAGCCTTACTCGCCTACACTTGCACATCAACTTTCATCTATATAGCTTTGCTGATCTGGTGGCTTTATAGGTATAACCGCACTAGTCGCGATATTAATATGGTTCGGGAAGAAATAGAACAGACATTGAAGACTATTAAATTAGCAACAGTCAACAAGAAGACATAAACTGTAAGAATAATACCAGCTAAACATAATTTAAAAACCAGCTGGCCATGACATTTTACTAAGCAGGAAGGTATCCTTTAGTTCTCTTACATTTCTAATGTTTGGCGGGCTCTTAAGATTCCATATACTTTTAATTCTCTTAAAAGTTTCTTTTTATGCCAATTTCTCTAATATTTCTTTCTCTAATATTTCTGTTAACAGCGATTAATGGAACGACCGTGATGTTTTGTTGACGTTCTAATGTGTAGATTTTTATGTCTTCTTGTCTGAAGATATTATCTGGGGATTTACACGTCTCGCGAATTGGAAAGGAAGCTTAGACATTTGATTGAGGTTTTGTCTTCAGCTATTCTCTGTTTGTTTCAGTATGTGCCTGTGGCTGGACCTTGGTTTGGTCTTATGGTCTTTCCGTTGGCCTTTTACGTGTTTGGGTTCTTTTGGAGCCTTCCAGAATTTAGAGAACAGCAATTTTATCTTTTTCTCTTGGAGCCGAGGCTCATGTTTGGAAGGGTTGTTGCTTTGGTTGGCTTCATAATATTCTTAACAGCTTTGGTTCAGATGCTTAAGGCGAGGCGGAAAGAGCTTTTAACAGGCGGACTTTACTCGGTTGTAAGGCATCCCAATACTTCGGAATAATTGTTATGACCTTAGGGTTAACCATAATGTCCATACAATGGTCAGGGTCGAAGCCTAATGTTGTTTTAGTGTGGTTCATCGGGGTTTTAGGCTACGTTTTACTGGCAGGCTATGAGGAGCGATACCTCTCAAGAAGGTTTGAAAAAGAATACCAACAATACAAGCAAAAGGTCCCATTTATTTTCCCAATAAGCATAAGCAGAATACCTGAACCAGTCCTCACATTAACAATAGCGCTAATAATAACCTTCATGTTGACACTCATATAACGTAAGCTTGAAAATCCACCCCATAATCTATTCCATTAACGATGATTAATAGAAAACCTAGTTACACCGCTTAACGGAAAAATCTATAAATTTATTTCTTGGAATACGTAACATCTTAATCTTTTAGGGAGGTTGGATGATTTTTATATCTAAGAATGGTGAGAAGTTTGTTAAGTGTGAGAGTGTTGAATTTAAGGATGAGGAAGAATTTCGTGTAATGCTTTTAAGACTTATTGAAGAGGATCGGAATTTACTTTTACCCGTGTCTCTTGAAGGAAAGCGTCCATCTATTCTTTTGCTAACAAAAGAATTCGGTGTTTCCTCCGGTTCCATTGATTTGTTGGGGATAGATAGCGAAGGTTTCATCTACATCATAGAAACAAAACTCTATAGGAGCTCTGAGAGGAGGAGGGCGTTAGCTCAGGCAATTGATTATGCTTCAGCTTTGTGGTCTGAATATTCAAGAGACCCGAACATCTTTATCGAGAAGCTTAAAGAGCGCCAGGACTTTAACTTGAGCGAAGAAGTCATAGAAAACGTTAAGGAGAATATTCGAAATGGTGGTTTAAGACTCGTTGTCGCCATGGATTACATTGATGAAACAATAAAAAACGTTATTAACTTTCTGAACGAAATGTGCGAGTTCGATGTTTATGCCCTTAGCTTGGAGAGATACAAGTCATGTGACAACCTCCATGTTCTCATACCGAAACTTTATCCGGAGTCTCCTCCAATTGTAGCTACAATTGGTCCGAAGAAGAAGATGTGGGATTGGGAAGCCTTCTCAGAAGATGCCAAGAAAAAAGGATTCAGCGAAGCTCAACTTGACGCTTTAAAGCGTATTTACGATTTCTCTACCGAAATCACTAAAGGTAGGGACGGAGTAAGATGGGGGGCTGGCAAGACATATGGCACCTTTAGAGTATTCATGGAAGATCTTTTCGACGGCAAAGACATTTACATAGTCGGTTCAAACGGCTACTTACAGATAAACTTCGCAAATTTATATCCAATTTCATTCGAAACTTCAGAAAACACCCATAAAAGAATTGAGCTTGTAAACAAGTTTGCAGAACAGCTCTACAATGTAGGCATTCTAAGCGAATTAATCACAAATGAAAACTATAAAGAAGCAGGAAAGTCATTCCCGAACATTAAACCTGAAAAATGGATGGATAAAATAGAAGATTTCAAAAAGGTAGTAATGGAACTTATCAGTAATATGGAAACATCGCCGCCAACCTGACTAACTCCGCTCTTTATTATCAAACGTAACATTCTTTAAGACAGCGTCTAGGTGACAATCCCCACAGATGGTTGAACTATACATAGAACTCATCTCAACAGTCCTAATGAGATCAATTTTAGCTGCTTCAGCATACATTCTTTCCTTTCTTGCAGCTTCATGGTATGCTTTTAAAAAAGCACAAATGGAGTAATAAAATAAATTTTCTCTTTATGAGATGAGATTTATTTTTCAGAAGTTCTATCAGGAAACACTAAAAGAATATTTGGAATTGCTAGATTCGTTTTTTCTTGTTAGTAAGACTGTTATGGTTGAGAGTATGGTTATAAAGAGTAGCAGGAACGTTACTGATGGGAATTCAGTCACGATTATGTAAGTGCAATATTTTAGCGGCCCCGTAAAGTCGCCTTGATCGGGCCAATAGGTGTAACCACCATTAAATCTGTCCCAAGCAATCACTAAATATTCTACGACTGTGTTTTCTGGTTGTCCCGGGATGACTGCTTCAAACAGCCCTGAAGTTTCATTGTAAACCATATCTAAGTTATACCATGTTGAACCATTCACCCTGTATTGTAGTAATACCCCACCCACTCCTACAGCTTGATTTGTAACATTCGCCTTAACGACTACTCCTTGGTAAGGTTGAATTAGACTTTCCGGTTCTTGAATTACACTTAAAATACGGGTCGGATATATTATGTTGGCAGGGGCTACGGCAGGCTGGTCTAGATAAGGCGTATAATTCACAAGACAAAGGCTTCGATCATCTTTTTGGTCGTGTATTCTATTGTCAATTAATGAGGTGTTTGTTGTGCCCCACCAGTTGTAAGTTAAATTAATAGTGATTCGTGGATCGCTCTTTCCAACAACTACAGCCCCGTAAATATTATTATAGATAATTTTTGCTTGATTCAGATTTGTTGCATCAAAGTATGAAGGAAAGCCAAAATCCCTCACACAATCCACTATGGTATTATTTGATATTACAGGCTTCCCGCCGTAAAAAGCAATTCCAGCGTATCCTGTCATATCTCCAGTGCTCCATCCTCGAATATTCTTAATTAGATTCCACATAATGATAGCATTCTCATTAACGCCCACCCCTACCGATGTAGAACCATCGCCTAAGATTAAATTGAAAAGAATCGATGAGTATCCGCTAGTGTAAATACCACGATAGCAATTTGCTATAATTGTATTGTTTGAAACTATGCCATGGTTGCTAGCTGATATCCCTGTATCACAGCCGCTAAAGCGCATAACGTTATTAGAAATTGTTGTAGAACCTCCACAAAAAATACCAGTTCCTCCTCCCCAATAAATGTCGATTTCAGCGTATTTGATTACACAGTTGACACTACTTTCACTAAAATATATCCTAATGTAGCTTGTCAGAGGTCTTTCGTGTGTATAAATCTTTATCTTGTGTGTTACATTTCCGATAGCGTATAATGTGCCGTCAATCCTCATAGACCAGAAATCCAGGTTTACAACAACTCCGGGCTCGATAGTCAAGGTTATACCGTGAGCCACCACAACATCATCAACGAGAAGATAAGGACTATTCTCAAAGGTCCATGTAGTATTTTCTGAAATAACCCCGCCAACAGTCGTGCTTGCATTACCCAAAGTTATAACACTTGTAATCCCGGGAAAAATCTCAATAATCACAAAGCCGAAAATAATAACGGAAAGTAAACAAGCAATAAGTGCCTTTTTCAGCATATTTACTCCCTAAAATTACAAAGATAGAGATGTTATAAGAATTTCTACGCTATTACCAAAACGATAAATACTTGATTCGTTGTAAAAGCTTAAGCCATCAAATATGTCCTAATATGTCAACTCATAAATTGTTAATTTAGGTGTTTTGTTAGTAACGTCTAAGTGAATTGATAACTGCTCGTCGCTTCTCTCTTAGTAGCGATTAATGGAAGAGCATATCGCTGTCATATGGCTGTCCCTTGTCCCGCTACCAGAGACAAGGCAAAAGCTTTTGTTAGTTCTTCGCTTTAGCTTATAATATCACGCTCGAGACTTTTTGCAAGTTCCTTAGCCCAATTGCGAATTTCATCCCAGTTGCGCAAGTCATAAACGTCTGGTGCAACTTTGAAGCCGTGTTTTTCAAGTTGTGGTTTTGAAGAATTCCATACCCTTACGTGCTATGAAGCCCATTTTGTTATAGTCAATAACTCCGCCGAAAAAGCCTAACGCTATTGGCTGGTAGCCGAAATGTTCGCTGAGGCATAGTGAAACGTGTGCTGATTTAAGGTGAGGGTTTAACGATTGCGTTCTCCGGAAGGAGGTCGTGCCAAACAACCTGAAAGCCGCAGTACGTTATCGCAGCGATGGGGTCTGGAAGGTTGAATTGGGAAATGGCGTCGAGAACCCTTGTAAGGGGTGCTCCGTCGCCGACGTTGGACTTCAAAACTTCTCTAACTTGGCTTATGAGCCTCTTATCCACGAGCACGTCGCCTATGAGGACGTGGCTTTCAACGTTCGCCGCAGCCCTTTTGACCGCCTCAACCGTCACGCCGTGCTTTTCAGCCAGCCTCTCAAGCGGCACGATGGAATCTTCTACAGTTATCCTGAGGCCTGCAGCCTGGGAGTCCAGCTCGCTTCTGGCGTACGGCGCAAGCGCATCTAAAACCGCCTTCACCGGTATCCTTCCCCTGTAATATATCAGGTGAATCCCCGGGTTCTGGAGCCTCGCAATCTTGTCGCATGCAAGCTCCTCGTTAACTGCAACTATGAATGGGGAGCCCTTGACCTCTGAAAGCTTCTCAAGCTTCCGGCGCAAGTAATCCCTCGTCCAGAAGCCGACAACCTCCATGAAGACGCGGGTTTTGCCAAGCGTAAACACGAAGTCCGGAATAAGCACCGACGAGCCCGCCTCAACCGGTTCAGCCTCGCGTCTAACGTTCCAGTTTGTGCCAAGGGCCTTGAACTGGCGCAGAAAGTCCTCCTCCACTTGGCTGTCGAAAGCCTCCTGCGGAGCCGCGTCGGGAAACAGTCCTCCAAACCTTACGCTGTCAATGAAGAAGTTGAGGATTCTGTTCCCCTTCAATATTTTCGCCTCAACCCTCCATGGCCTTCCTCTAACGATTTCGGGGAAAACCTTCGCGATCGCCGCTCCATACCGCCTAGTCAGCTTTAGAAGCGAAACAGGTCCCTCAAGCTTGACTGTGAACAGATCCCCGTTTCTCATCATCGAATACATCAGCCCGTGATATTTTATCGCCCTGAAAATCCTCTGCCAGTTTCCAGACGCTGAAAAGGATATCTCGGTTGCAAAGAACAGCAGCGTCTGCGTTTGGCTCAGGTTGTACTCCTTCAGCAGCTCGAAAGCGTCAACGTCTGGGGCCGCCTTCAAGACGGCTTCGGAGTCCAGGTCCGCGTAGAGGGAAGATTCAAGCTGTTCCGCTGAAACGCCCAGCATCCTTGCAGCTTCATCCAAAAGATTCCTCCTCTCCTCCTCGGTTGTCGGATGCCCCCTTGAGGCTGCCAACGCGAATAGGGTGTGCCTCGCCTCGAGGGGGTTGACGGCCGCCTCAAGCGTGAAGTCGCATCTGCGTTCAACAAGCAACGCTAGCCCCCTTACAAACTTGTATCTGCCGCACGCCTCCTCAAGCTCAAGAACCCTCTCCCTTACTTCACCCCTCTTCAGGCCAACGCCCCGCCTGTATATCTGTATGACCTCGCTGGCCAGCGAAACGTCGGCGTCGCCGAGCCTAGAGTACTTCGGCCTAATGTTGTCGCGCCAGCGGGTGACGATGAGGAGATCGGAGGGGAGCATGTCTACGCCTCCGGAAGCTTCGGCTTTCTCCTTCTTCTTCTGCTGAACTCAACCTCCTTCGTCTCCTTGGACACAACCTCTATCAGCTGAGCAACCTTCCCATCCTTCTTCCTCAGCAGCCTTCCAAGCCTCTGTATGAGCTGCCTCGGGCTTCCGGTGCCGCTCAGAATTATGCCCCTGCTTGCGTCCGGCACATCTATACCCTCGTCCAAAACTTGGCTTGTAACTATCGTGATGTACTCTCCAGCCTTGAATTTTTGGAGGATGAGCCTCCTCTCCTTATCTGGGGTTTTATGCGTTATCGCCGGAATGAGGAAGCGCCTGCTTATGGCGTAAACTAGGCTGTTGTGGAGCGTGAATATTATCGTCTTCTCGTTGGATGCCCTCAGCTGCTCGGCTAGGAAGCGCATCTTAGCCTCCGAGTTGAGGGCTATCTTGAGGGCCCTGTTCCTCGCCAGAAGCGCCTCACGCGCCTTTGGATCGTAGGCTGAAAGCATTATGAGCCGCTGAAAGTCCTCCTCGCTCCTCATTTCAAGCCCTTGCATGACAAGGTACCCTTTATAAACGCCCCAGAGCCTCTCGTATTCAGCCTTCTCCTCAGGCGTCAACTCAACGTAGACCCTTTTATGCTCGTATGGCGCAACGTACTCGCCTGCAAGGTCTTCATGCCCCGCTTCGTAGACAACCCCTCCTATAAGCCTCGGGGCGTCGAGGTGACGCATATCCGCCCTGTGAAGAGTGCTTGTCAACCCCATCCTGAACGGCGCAGCCAATATTTCGGCTATCTGGCTGTATCCAGGGGCGAAAAGGTGGTGGCACTCGTCCGCTATTAAAAGCTCGAATTTGTCGCCGAGCTCCTCGGCATGTATGTATGCTGAATCGTATGTTGAAACTGTGACCCATCTAACCTCTTTTCTCCCGCCTCCCAAAACGCCGGCTTCGATGCCCAAAACATTTCTAAGCCTCTCAACCCACTGGTCAACAAGGGCGAGGGTTGGAACAAGTATAATCGTGGGCTTTCTAAGCTCCTCAATAGCCTTAAGCCCTATGAACGTTTTTCCTCCCGCGGTCGCAATGCAGATCACCCCCCAACCGCCGTTTTCAAGCCAACGCTGGAAAGCCTCACGCTGATAGGGGTAAAGTTTAACGCCGCCATACACCGGCTCAACTGGCAGAGGCTTCAGAACGGAATCCTCGAACGGTATCCTGCTCCTCTGAAGGTACCTTAAAACGTCCCTGTAATGGCAACCTAAGGCACGATAGGCGCGGATCCGCGGATCCCACTGCCCATACGGCGTGGGGACATCCCCTTGAATTATAAGCGAACCCTTACTGTACGAGAGCCTAACGAACATTCGCTAAACCCAAAATCAGTAATAATCTCTTAATTTGAAAAGTATATAAGTCGATAACCATTGCCCAAAGTTTTAATGTCCAGGTTTCCACGTTTTTCGGTGTCAATTTGAGGAAAAAGCGTTCCGTTAGCCAGCTCGTTGCAACACTGATCCTCATCGCCATAATTCTCGTAGGAGGTGTCGTTGCCTACAGCACCTTAAACAACACGGCAAACATCGCATCCCAATACGTCCAAGTCACAATTGAAGCTATTTCGTTCACCCTCGACGGTGAAAGGCATATTCACCGCCACGCTGAGGAACATGGAACCAAGCCAATAGTATACTTGAATCCTGAAAAACGGCGGGGTCACAATTACGAACACAGACGCCCCAAAGCACACAGTTGGAAAAACCCACTGGTCTAGTGCTAGGCGTTGCGGTGTGGTTTACGGTGTGAATTGAAAAGTTTACTTTCAAAGCTGAGAACTCTCAAGGCACATCAGTTTACGGAGCAAAGCGTTATCCTATCTGAGTCAGATGAAAGGATCGCCGCCTCTCTTCACATAGCAGTTGCGTCTTCACATCGCCTCGCTGCTCCCGCCCATGCGTGTTTTGGCGCCACATTGTCCTTACTCGTTAGTATGCTTCGTGCAAATGCCATCTGCGTCGTTTTAATTTCTACACTACTCTTACTTGTGGTGAACTGATATGGTCGACAATCCACATGAAACCCTTCAGCAGATAAGCCGTCTGCTGGAGAAGAACGGTTTGATGAGCTTGAGCGATCTGGAGCGTTCCATAGGCGTTTCTAGGAACTGGCTCAGCGGCTTCATGGCCGCGTTGGAGGCCATCGATCTAGTGGAACGCAAGGGCACGAGGACCTTCAAGCTCTACATGATCAAGCGAAAGTAGTAGCCTCTATATTGCGTTCTTTCTTTCTTTGTTAGGCCCCTCTATCAATAAGCTAGCTTACCCCTCGCTGTTGGGTTGAAAAAAGAGAGATGGCGAGGGGTAGGGGGGTGTACGGGCGGGTAAGTCAGCTTACTTTTCGAAAGGTTTATATACGTGAAACCCGTCTTATTATCTCGGGTAGACCTGCGCTGTTAAGGAAGGTATAGCGTTGGCAAGCAGGTACACGCAACTCGCAGAATGGCTGGAAAAGCAGAAGGCGGACAGCGTATCAGTAAGCTTCGACGAACTGGAGAGACTGCTGGGCTGTCCGCTTCCCGGCTCGGCCAGAAAGCTTCGAGTTTGGTGGTCAAACGACGCCTCGCATACACAGGCCAAGTACGGATGGCTCGGGGCAGGCTGGAAGGTTGAAGCCGTCAACCTAGAGGCGGGCGTGGTGAGGTTCAGGCGCGTGGCCGAGCCGACGAGGACGGAAGCATCGTTTGTGTCAACGGCTGCAGAGGCCCTCTCTAGAAGGCTCGGCGTCAAGCTCTACATCGGCGTGTCCGTCAACGTCAAGGGCGTGAGGCGAGTGTTCGACCTGGCCTCCGCCGACGGGAGCGTGGTCGTCGAGGTGATGTACCTGACGGCTGGAAAGACGCCGGCGGCAAGGTTCCCCGCGATAACGGAGAAGGTCTGGCTGCTTGAGAAGGCGGAGGCCAAAACCAAGATTGTGGCGTTCGGAGGTGATGCCCATGTCCCGAACCTGTGGATCAAAAGGTACGGATCCCTGGTCAGCGGAGTCAGATTTTTCTATATTGACGAGCACGGAGAGGCTGTGGAGCTCCCCCGAGGAGCGCCTGAAAAGGGCGTTCTGCGAGGAGCCTGAAGCCTTCCAGGTCTTCAGCAGCAACGACGGGTTTGCCGCCCGGAAAAGGGCCAACGTGAAGGGGCTGGTCGCCGTCTTTCTAGGCGCAAGCAGGTTCAACAAGTGGAGCCTGAACGGGAAGACATACGACTATCTGGCGATTCCAAGCGGCCTGGCGGAGAAGCTGGTTTCGGGAATATGGTCAGTTGAAGTGGGAAAAGACCCAAACGCCGACAGGGTGCTGAGGCTCCTGGACAGGAAGCTTGAGAAGATCTGCGAAGGAGCCAAGAAATACGCGATTTGGCTGAGGGACCCCGAAACAGTTCGCGACTTCAGAAAGCAGCTCCGCGACATCAGCTTCGGAACAATTTACGGCTAGGAGGGTTGTGTCGTGGAGCCGTTAACCCTCTACGCGCTGTTCACAATCATCTTCCAGCTTGTTCCAACAATCATGCTCTACTCGATTGACAAGAACTTCTTCTTCAGCGTCCTCGACCTGCGTGAGCCGACGCTCATAGCTTGGGCGTTTGCAATGCAGATGCTGGCGACGTTCGCATCTGCGCTTTTCAGTCACGAAGCCGAGGAAGCCGGCGACATCGTGAGGAAAAAAGTGCTCAACGGGAAGGTGAAAACTCCGCTGTTATGGATGGCGAAGAGGGGATGGATCCACATTCCACGGTATCGCTCGATGAAGCACAAGGCCTGGGACGTCTTCGGAGCAGCCCTCCTCTTCACGTTCATGGCCCTCAGCGTAAGATACGCGGCCTCGCTTTTCCTGGGACGAATAGATCTCATCAGGTTTCCAACGCTGATGTTTGCGTCGTGGCTCGGCTTCATAGCCTATCCCTACCGCTGGATCCCGGTCGGCGACCAGGCCACGAGGCTGGTGCTGGCGATTGCGGCGACGCTTGCCACGCTATACGCGTCGGCCCACCTTGGAGACCTAGCCTTCAGGTTCACGCTTGCCAAGCTCCACGCTAGGAGGCTGATGAAGAGAACCGACCTGCGCGGGACGCTGTTCGAACCGCTTATCCCACACGCTGAAACCCTTGAGGACTACCTAGCCTACCTTGAGGGGGGAGGCGATCTGAACCTCCTGCTCAAGGACTTGGACTCCTGCGTAACACACGACGTCTGGGGCAGAGCCTTCATAATAGCCGAAGCCATCGACAGGTTCCTGAAGGAAATGGAAACCCTGGTACGTGTAAACCGGCCAAAAAGCCAACGAAAAACGCAGCAGATGGAGCGCAAAAGCCAACCGACGGAACAAACAAGGGAGACCGCTCCAACGGAAAAAGCGCCGATGGAAAAAACTCCGCCGAAGCGCACGCCGATGGACGACTATGTATGCTAGAGGGGGCGGGCTGATGGCCCTTGTCGAGGAGTTTGCGCTGTGGCTAAAGCGTTGGTTCAGCGACGGGGAAATCAGGTCCATGCTGGGCGACTGGACGGTCATGGGCGGCGTGAAGTTCATGGGCAGATGCATCATGAACATTGAGGAGTTCCTTCAGCTTGCAGCCTCCTTCGCCGCGGAAAAGGCGCTTGGAAAACGCGGGCTGGAGGTTAAGGTTGTCGCCAAATACAACGAGGTCTACGCCTTCGACTCCAAAACCAGAACCCTGCTGATAGCCGCAACCTACAGGTCAGACATCGTTTCAGCCGCCCTAATCGACGGCTTCCTAAGCGACATGGTGAGGCAGGCCGAGGAGGCCAGAGACCTCTACATGAGTGTAAGGTGCCTAGTGGAATAGCAGGTGACCAGCCCTGAAGATTTCAACGCATAAGGCCATAACGAGGGCCGTTGCACGCGCCTTGAGCGTCAGAAAGGAGCTCCTCTGGGCCATGCTTGACGGCGTCGAGGAGCCAGACAGAAGCCCCGAAGCGGAGCTGCAGGCGAAGGTTAGCCGCAGAGGCAACGTCTACCTCGTCGTTAACCGCGTCCGCCACCACGGCGTGAACCGAAACAGGATCATGAGGCGCCTGTGGCATGCAAGGCGCCTATGGCTCGACGGCAAGCAGTTTGAGGCTGCATGGCAGCTTGGATACGCGCTCCACTACATTCAGGACGCATGCATCGGCGGCCTAAACCACGCTTCAGACGAGGCTGAAATCAGGAGAATTCCAATACCCGTACACGTGATAGAAGCTAATGCAAGGCCTCCATTCATAAGCAGCCTCGAAAGGGCTGTCGCCGGTCTACGTCCAGCCAACCCCTTGAAGGCCCTCGAAAACGCCTCGGCCGTTTCAGCCATGGCCACAGTCGCGGTCTTCGCCGCATAATCTCAGCTTCACTTGACCTAACTCGGAGCCCTTCCACTTCTCGAAGCTCCAGCCCTTTTTTCGTCGGCTCCGGTTATGTTGAGTCGCGGTTCAAGCGCTTCTAGGGTTGCCGCATCGCCCCTCTTCTTAGCTGACTCCTTCATCATGTCGACAACTTCGTCCAGCATGGATCAAATTATAGGTGCATCCGCATATTTCGCCTTCAGCTCCAACGCCATTGAGACATCCGGCTTCTTTATGAGGTCTTCGACCTCCCTAAGCCTTGCATGGTTTGCCTCAAAAAGTTGCGCGTACTTCTCAACAAGCGACTTCGTCGCCGTGAAGATGCTTCCATGTTCAGCGAGGAACTCTTGGTTGTTCCATGAAAGGCGATGGGGCAGAACCGAGAGCAACGCAAAGGAAAGGTCATCTTCATTCGCCTCCTTTCTAACGTTGAGCAGTGCATGAGCCTTCATTGCCTGCTGAAGCCTTATCATCGTCCTGACCTTGCCGACGTTGGCTATCCCACACGGGTAGTCCTTGCCATATATGCATAAACTGCAGTCCTTTTCGGTTTCAAATGGATCCTTGCTTTCCTCAGCCCTCCTGCCTTTAGCGGTTGAGAAGTAGCACCTTGAAAGGTGGCTGACAAGCCCTAGGCAGAAAACCACAAACTCCTCTGGGATTGCAACTTCATCCATCAGCCTCCTCGCCTCGTAGATCAACTCAACCGGCGCCCTTTTCTTGAGCTTAAGCATTTTCCATTTCTCGGCCATAACCAAGATCTCTTGGGCGCTTGGCGGGAGGCTTCTTGCACTCAACGCATAACGATCTGTCGTCGCCACGTTGATCAGCCTGAGGTTCGTCTGGTAGAACTCGTTGAGTGGGTTCGTGCATAGAACCCATGTGAGGGGTTTCACCTCCACAGGACCAACAGTCGTGTCAACAACCTTCTCGTTCAAGGCGTGATGCAGCTTCGACAGGAGCCTCGGCGCGTTGAATAGCTCATCGAGGCAGACCAAGTCTGCGCCTGCAAGCCTTCCTGATTTCACGGCGTGGGGCGGCTTCATGCCCAGGATTGCGGGATGATCGATGCCGTATCCGAGAACATCCTCGGGGTCCATCTGATCGTTAACCTGTATGCTGAAAACACTTATCGGCCTCCTTTTCGCCTCGCCGAGTTTATCCGCACCCAGATGTTTCACGGCATCAACTTCAACTCTAACCCGCAGTTTGGCTCCTACATGCTCATAGTCGACGTTCACGCCGTCGACGAGGTTCCGCATCAGACGTTCGGGGTCAAGCTTCAAATCGTCTCCGAGTTTTTCAAAGAACTTCTCAAGTTCGCTTCTGGCAGACACCGTTTCCTCGAGGGCGACAACCGGTTTGTCGAAAAGGTTGCCGACGAAGCTTGCAAGCGATGTTTTGAAGGTTCCATGGCTTCCTATTAGCAGAACCGGCTCGGCCATCAACAGCCCGCTGAAAACCGTTTCGATCATATTGTACTGATGGTAGCCCCTGTAAACCTCAGCGACGGTCTTAACCAGCTTGTTTAGGGCGGATGAAACGTCTTCAAAACTCACACCCAGCCCTCCATGGCTGTTCCCCTTAGTCTATGGTGAAGAGCAACACTGATTTCCCTCTGACCGTTCTCGAGGCCATCTCAATATCCCTCACAGGGTCGCCGGAAGGCACTACCCCTAGGCTTTCCGCCAACTCTCCAACAGCAGCTTTGATTGCTTCAGCATCCTTTGAATTGATGGCTGAGAGGACGTTGCTTAATGCCTTGAATGGCTTCTCATCAAACTCCACACCAGTATTCTCTATCAAACGCGACAACCGTTCAAGCCTCTTTGCCGCAGCTCTGCTGTTCACGTTCACGCCTTTTGCGGCTGCCTTTACGGCTTCTTCGGCAAGAGCAATAATCGTTGCAAACCTGTCTTGAAGGTTCCTCTTCAACGCCTCCAACATCTCCTCACGTTTACGCTGCATTTCCCTCTCTAGCGCAATGAGGCCCCTGCGTTTTGCCTCGTCGATTTCGAGGAACGCCTTCTTCTTCTCCTCCTCAACGTATTGCATGAAGAACTGTTTTGAAAGGCTCAGCGGAACCGGCGAAACTCTTATTGGAGGAAGGTTCGCTCTGAAGTTCAATTCAACGCCTGTTTCCGCCACACGTTTCATAATCGCCTTAAAGTTTTCGCTCTCCTCGAACTCCGAAATTTTCCCCTTCAAATCCTCTAATTGATAGTTCAGCTCCTCGATCCTCAACATCAGCTCAGGCGCCAAGCCTGCTGGGAGAAAGTACAGCTTCCGCTTCATCCTTCCAACCCGTTCCTCTTGGAGAACCAAGCAGAACTCGTTCAAGACGTCGTACACCTTGTGCCTTATGCTCTTCAGCCGGTTAACAAGCATGCTTGGGTATGGATGGAACGCTGCAATTTTGATCTGTTTACCCGAGGAATCCTTCACGTATCGGACTCTTACACTCCTCCTTCTCAGGTTCGTTTTTTCGCTTGATTTGCCGGTTACAGCAACATGGTATTCAACGTCGATAAACCTTAGGAGATCCTGTATGGACCTAACCCAATTCATATGTTCGACGTCACTCATCCCAGAAACGTCCACTTGCACCGTAAGCCTCTCCTCGGATGGGACGTCAACGTCCGTCAAGAACCCCTGAGTCAGCACCCTTCCTCTTTTACCCTTAACCTCAACATTCTGAGGCAACATATCCACCACCTCCAACCCCTAATGTTCAAGTCGCATCTGCGACTCAGAAGACAACACGTTTTTGCCTTTAAAGGCCTGGGGAACACGCTTTTTGGCTAGGGTGGGCACAGGTTGTCAGGGGATCGTACATCAAATTGTTGGCAACAATTGCTTGTTAACTACTTTGTGCTGTTGGAGTGACCCAAGTTGGATCTCGGATTCCGACGGTCCTCATGAAGGGTGGCTGTCTGAATTTTTAATGCATCAAAATTGGGCCGTCACTTATTGGTAGCGGTTCCATGCTTGCGATTTTTAAGTCTTGGTTGCCTGTAGTTTTGGGTGTCAGATGTGGCGGATGGGGAATATATCCTCGTTAGAAGGACTGATCTCGAGAGGTTGCTGCGTGAAGTCAATGCCATCAAGGCTATTGTTGTCCAAGATCTCCACACTTACCACTCAATAAGGAGTAAACGGTTTGCTCAAGCATCTCCAAGCGCCTAGCAACCTCCTCCAGCCTCTCCACCCTTTTTTCCTCAACCTCCATGGCTAACTTTCTGTCGATTACATAGCCGCAGAAGCCGCACCTGACAGCGTCAGGTGCGCTTCTTCTTCCGCATCTTGGGCATTCCGTTACCTTAAGGAATCCATCTGATTTGCTTGAGGGCTTTAGCCCGTGAATTTCTAAAACTGTTTCTTCAAGGTCTCTTGCCGAGAAGTGCACGTATCTCTTGGTCATTTTTGATCCTTGGGTCCAGCCGGCGAACAATGCAAGTTTTGATTCTGTGAGGTTTTTGGCCATGTTTGTTAGGCTGGAGTGCCTGAAAAGGTAGGGCCAAACATCCCTTTTTATACCAGCTTTTTGGGCCAGCTTTTTCAATAGTTTCCTGAGGTAGGCGTAGCTAATGCTGGATCCTTTGGCGTTGTTGCTTAGGGATGCCCATAAGGGGGCTTCTGGATCAGCCTTTCTGGGGTGTTTTTCCAGCCAGTCTAACAAATACTTATATGAAGCCACAAGTGGGATTCTTTTTAGGCCTGTTTTGCCGTTAACCGAAATAATACAGTAATTGTCCCTGAACTCCACGCTTCCAACCTTCATCGTCAGCAGCTCCCCAGGCCTTAGGGCGGCTTCATAAAGCACGGACGCTAGGGCTTTGTCTCTCTCGTTTTCAGCGTTCCGAATGATTGCCTTAACATCCTCAACTGTTAAAAGTGATTCAGGGGTCACCCTGCAATCCCTTTCGTCGGCTTTCACATCAATCCATGCGGCTTCAGGCGGTACGGGTGCCTTCTTATGGCAGCTGCCACACTTTGCATATTGAAGAAGCTTCTTAACTGTAAGCTTCAACCCATGTTTGGTCCAAGACCTGTAGGGCCTAGAGTTTATCCAAGCCACAACCTTCTCCACTTCAGACTTTTCTGCCTCTGCAGGGTTGAATGGAACGTTTTTGAATATGGTGCATAGGCATGTGGCATACTTCAGCACCCTCGATGTTGAAAGTCCTAGGGCCTGAAGATGGTCTAGAAACTTTAGCAGAAGATCTCCATATTTAAGGCTGGAAAGTCTCCGCCTAGCAGCCTCAAGCTTTCTGGCACTTGCGTGTATGTCCTTCATTTCACTAGCGTTTGATCCTGTGGACTTTAAAATCGCGGGTATGGAAAGGGCTCCAGAACTAGAGGTGTTGGAGCCTCGGGCGGGCTTCGATCCCGCGACCTACGGCTTACAAGGCCGTTGCTCTACCAGGCTGAGCTACCGAGGCACCTGTTCACCATTATGCTATAATGGCGTATCAAAAACACAAATAAAAATGTTACATGCGCATTTGGCTTTAAATTTGGCTTTTGCAAGATGTTTCGCTTGAATTTTCGGTACGTAAATTTTTGGTCAGCGGCACTGTTGGCCGCCTAGAATTTCTCCAGTGTAGGCGTCTAACCAAACCTCAAAGAAGTGGCCGGGTCTATATGCTTGCTCAAACTTTATAACCCAACAGAGCCTAGGCTCTGTTATATTCGGTTTTCCCAACTCGGCTAAGTCATGCCAGTAAAAGTTTGGAACTTTTTCTTCAAGATTTGCTGAAAGAACTGGTCCAACAATGCATCCTATGCTGTTTAAGAAGTTTTTGCCTATGACTATGGCTTGCTGCTCAGATATTTTAATAACGTAAACCCACTTCTGATTAATTATGTCCCAAAGTTTCGAGCCATGTACACAAAATGCAGAAACAACCTGTCCTTCATTGTTCAATGTTATTATTGCAGTATGCCCTTCAATTGCCTCGCACATGAATTCAGGATGCCCAGCGCTTATTGTAATAAATTCTGCAACGAGAACTTTGCCCCCGGATTTATGATTGTAAATATCTCTAATCTCAACGGAGCCGTTCCACGCACCATTGCGATACACATCCGTGTTTTTCAGAAAATCAATAACAATCCTTTTTAACTCGTCTCTATTGTCAAGTTGGGCGTCACCTAAGAGGGAACTGAAGAGTCCAAAAACACTCAGCATAAATAATGCCAAAACCGCAACTGAAAACAAAATAAGAGTCTTCTGAGGCATAGGTTTCCCTAATGGTTTAAGTGTGAAAGCTGCTTAAAAATCTAGACTTTAGAACAAATAATTCGGTTCTCTAACAATCACAAATATCGATGTCAAATTCTGTAGCAATGACTACAAGAGCGTAATCCTAAAATTTTCTAAGAATTTAAGTCCCCCGAATATGTTCAAGCGTGCTCAAGTAAATTTTGTCAACTTGGTTGAGGTTTCGGTTCCAATGGAAGCGTCACTGTGAATGTCGTCCCTCGCCGAGAGTGCTCTCCACCGTTATAGTTCCCATGTGAGCTTAGTTAGAGGTTATCATAATGATCCTAAAAAAATGAAAGTGATGTATTCAACAAATTATTGTTTATGAATCTGCAGTAAATCTGCTAAGCCTATCAACTGGCAAGCTGTCCATTTTAAGCATGAATAATAAGATAAATCCACTTTGCACAGTCGAAATCGCTTGGGAGACATAAAAGGCGATGGGCAACAATCTTAAAACTTACGTCATCTGTGAAATGTGACGCCGTTCAGAAATCGCAAATAAAATGGCTGTGTAATAATGAAGGGTGCCGACGTAACCCTTATATGGCTGAAAACCGCTTCAGAATTATCTTGGCTACATTACGTTAAGCCATTAAAATAGATGCAGCTCCCCACCGCTTTGATGGTGGAGCAAAGGGCTAGTGAGCTTCAAGCTCACAATGAGGCCATGCATAGGCTGTTCCGCCGTCAACAAAAAGGGTTCACCGCAAACGCCAAACAGACACCGCTAAAAGCCCGACATGCCACGCCGTCTGGGGGATGGCTCGGCTTGAGCGCCGACGAAGGGCGCGGCCAGCCGCGATAGAGCCCCGGGTAAGCGTATGCAGCTTTAGAACCGGGGATTCCCGAATGGGACCTCCTACCGCAGACTCCTTCGGGGGTCTGCGGTGCTCCCGGCAGGGAGCGGGAACCCCCCGAACGGAAGCATCTTAGTAGGGGGAGGAAAAGAAACCAAACGGGATTCCCTGAGTAGCAGCGAGCGAAAGGGGAAGAGTCCAAACTGAACCTCATGGGGACAACTCATGGGGGATGTAGGGTTATGGGCCCGGCTCCTCCTCACCGGTTAAGCCGAAGTGGCCTGGAACGGCCTGCCATAGAGGGTGAAAGCCCCGTAGGCGTAAGCCGGAAGGAGTTGTGCCGGAGTCCCAGAGTACCGTACCCTGGTTTGGGTGCGGGAAGTTGGGAGTCACCAACTTCCAAGACTAAATACGTCTCAAGACCGATAGCGCACTAGTACGGTGACGGAAAGCTGAAAAGCACCCCGGGAGGGGGGTGAAAAGAGCCTGAAACCAGACGGTTATAGACGTGTGCAGCCCGGAAGGGTAGATCCCTCCCAAAGGAAACCGTCGCGAGGCGGGAGTACGAGGGAGGGGGACCAGGGTTGCACGTTCCGTCTAGAAACACGGGCCGGGGAGTTCACGGCTGTGGCGAGCTTAAGGGCCTCAAGCCCGTAGGCGTAGGGAAACCGACATGCGCGCAGCTAGGCAAGGCCTAGCGAGGCGCGGAGTCTGAAAGGGCTCGGAGTCACGGCCGTGAAGCTAGAAACCGGGCGATCTAGCCCTGGGCAGGGCGAAGCCAGGCGAAAGCCTGGTGGAGGCCCGAAAGGGTGCTGACGTGCAATTCGTTCCCCAGACCTGGGGCTAGGGGCTAAAGACCAATCTAGCCCGGTGATAGCTAGTTCCCTCCGAAGTGGGTCGCAGCCCAGCCCCGGGCGAGGCGGCCGGTGGGGTAGAGCACTGATTGGAAGGCCAAGGGGCCGAAAGGCTCCACCTTCCTTTCAAACTCCGAATCCATCGGCGCCGTAGACCCCGGGAGACGGGTTACGGGGGGTAAGCTCCCGGACCGAGAGGGGGACAACCCAGACCGAGGTTAAGGCCCCAAAGTGCTGGCTAAACGTCAAACCGAAGGGCGTCGTCAGCCTTAGACAGCGGGGAGGTAGGCTTAGAAGCAGCCATCCTTTAAAGAGTGCGTAACAGCTCACCCGCCGAGGCTGACGGCCCCGAAAATGGACGGGACTAAGCCAGCCGCCGATACCTCGGGGCGCAGCCGCATGGCTGCGTCGGTAGGAGGGCGTCCCGGCTGGGTAGAAGCTGGGCCGTGAGGTCCAGTGGACCGGCCGGGAGTGCAGATCCCGGTGGTAGTAACAGCAAAGAGGGGTGAGAATCCCCTCCGCCGAAGGGGCCAGGGTTCCCCGGCAACGGTCGTCAGCCGGGGGTAAGCCGGTCCTAAGGCGTGGCTTAACCGACCACGCCGAAAGGGAAGCCGGTTAAAATTCCGGCGCCACGGAGGTACGATCGCGGCGACGCAGGCCCAACGCCTGACGCTTCGGGGTAGGCTGAGCAAGGCTGTCGCCTTGCTTAACCGTATAAGCCTGGGGAGTGCCGTAATGGCGAGAACCAGGTGAAAGCGGGAATAGCCGCCCGTTTAGGGCGGTTCAGCTGATCCCTGGAGCCAGTGAAAAGGGCGTTGGGAAGGATCCTCCGTGCCCGTACCTAGAACCGACACAGGTGCCCCTAGGCGAGAAACCTAAGGCGTGTCGGGGATAAGCCAGGGCGAGGGAACTCGGCAAAATAGCCCCGTACTTTCGGTAGAAGGGGTGCCTGCTGTCTTGGCCTCCAGCTGGGACAGCAGGTCGCAGTGGCAAGGGGGTCCCGACTGTTTAATAAAAACATAGGGAGCCGCAAGCCCGAAAGGGTGTGAACGGCTCCTGAATCCTGGCCAGTACAGGTACCTGAAACCCGGGTTCAACCGGGCTAAGGGCCTGCAAACGCCGGGAGTAACTCTGACTCTCAACAAAAGGGAGTCGTTAAACTCGGCTATATGCGGGGAAGGGGAAGCGGACGGCCTCCCGAGCAGGGAAAAACGGCCGTTCATGTGCCTCTGACCCGCAGGGAACACCCGCCTTTAAACGCTTAAAAACAACAGCCAGCAAACTAACCATGGTGAACAATATGCTCGACGAGTTCAAAGACCTAATAGACCTAAAGATGCTGCCAAGAAGGAGAAAGTACCTCCACTACTACATAGTTGGACTCGTGGATGGCGAAGGTTGTTTCTCAATATCAATAAAAAAACAGGACAACACAAAATTCGGATGGGTCATTGATCCAGTGTTTCACGTCACGCAAAGTAAAGACCATGCAGTGATTCTTGAAATCCTTAAGCGAGTTTTCAACTGTGGCCGCATAATCCCAAAGCCTGGACAGGAAGAATCAACATTGCAATATGTCGTGGACGCGCGGAGAAACCTCGCTGAGAATATATTTCCATTCTTCAAAAAGCATAGGCCAATAATTAAATGGCGGGAATTCCAATACTTCGCCGAAATAGTTGAAGGGTTAGAGAAAGGGGAACATAGAAGCCTCGAAGGGTTCAAGAGACTTCTGGAAAAAGCCTATGAAGCCTCCAGCGATAGAAAATACAAGCTCAGCGATATTCTCTTTGAGTTGGAGAGGCGGGTGGACGCCTCAGAGACCATACGCCGAGCGCCGTAGAGGGATGTTGAAGATGACCTTGAGGGCGAAGATATGGTCCAACCCCAGTTTGGGGTTGCTCAAGGTAGCCAAATGCCTTGTCGGGTAAGTTCCGACGTGCATGAATGGATCAACGAGGGCCCCGCTGTCCCCGCCTGGCACCCGGTGAACCCACGTAACGTGGACGAACAGTCCACGAACCCCCAGCGGGAAAAGAAGACCCCGTGGAGCTTTACTGCAGCCTGCCGCTGGAACATGGCTGCGGATGCAGAGCGTAGACGGGAGCCGTCGATCCCGGCTTCTCCGGGAGCCGGGGGAGGCGCCAATGGAACACCGTCCTTTCGCGGCCGTGTTTCTCACCGGCGCCTTCGGGCGCTGGAACAACGGCAGGTGGGCAGTTTGGCTGGGGCGGCACGCCCTTGAAAAGATATCAAGGGCGCCCAAAGGTCGGCTCAGACGGGACAGAAACCCGTCGTAGAGTGCAAGGGCAAAAGCCGGCCTGACTGGATCCTCCACAGTGAGGGATCCAGGGGCGAAAGCCGGGCCTAGCGATCATCCGTGTCCCCCTTGGTGGGGGCCGGATGTGTCAGAAAAGTTACCCCGGGGATAACAGGCTCGTCGCGGGCGAGAGTCCCCATCGACCCCGCGGCTTGGTACCTCGATGTCGGCTCTTCCCATCCTGGCCCTGCATAAGGGGCCAAGGGTGAGGCTGCTCGCCTATTAAAGGGGAACGTGAGCTGGGTTTAGACCGTCGTGAGACAGGTCGGACTTTATCTGCTGGGGGTGCTGGCTGCCTGAGGGGAAAGGGTCCCTAGTACGAGAGGAACGGGACGCTGTGGCCTCTAGTTTACCGGTTGTCCGACAGGGCAGACGCCGGGCAGCCACGCCGCCGGGGATAAGGGCTGAAAGCATCTAAGCCCGAAGCCCCTCCCGAAAATAGGCAGCCACTCCCACATACGGCTGGGCTGGCAACAGCCCGAGCCCGTGGGACGAGGGCTCCCGTAAAAGACGGGTTTGATGGAGCCGGGGTGTACGCTGGAAGGCTTCGGCCGACCAGCTCAGCCCGCGGCCCCCAATCGCCCGAGATGTCGGGCACTAACGCGGTGTCTGGGCGAAAAGGTGGAACCCTTTCTGCTGTCGGCGAAACTGCCTATGCGTGGCTTTAGAAAATTTTCTACCCTCTCTTTTTACGTGGGGGCTGTTGAGGAAATTGATTGCTTTTCTTATAACTCTTCATTTTGCAGTTTATTCAAAATTGTTCTTTCTATTTCTTCCTCGTTTATTTTAAAGGTGTCCGGTTCTTCTCGTTTCAGAATTATTCTCAGCGCTTTCGGGTTTAGCTCTTTGACAAGCCGCAGTATCTCTCTTCGAGCTGTTTCAAAATGTTTTTCAAAGAGAGTTCTGTCTCTGTACATGGCTCCTGCGAGGGGGCAAATCTTCTCCATTTTCAAGTACCATTCAATCTTGCCTGTTTTGGCGTTTATGTCAAAAGTTATGGGTCCGGCTACGCATGTTTCTGGTTTGACTGGATGCACAATGCACTTTCGGGTGCTTTTGTCGTAGAATATGCAGTAACCTTCCGCTGTTTCCCTTGGGAAAGTGTATTCAGCGTGCACGAATGGGCTGGCAATCTGAATGCTATGCGCCTTTAAGTACTCCAGAATGGTTTTTTCGCGTTGTGCTGTTATGGGTGGTCTAGCATCCCAGCAACAGTTTATGTTGCATGAACCGCAAATATTAAAAAAGTTTTTCTGCCTTTCACTTTCGGTTTGCAAGCATGACACCTCTAGAAGAAGGGCTCATTATCCTCTAAACATTTTAAAAGTTTCGAGTAAACGTCTATAATTGCTTCTTCCATACTTGTTTTCTGCATCCTAATCTGCACTTTTTTCCTTATGACTTCTGAAAGGCTTCCATGTTCTACTCGTTTCTCTATCAATGGTAGATACCGCTTCTCTTCAGCTGTAGCGTTCTCCCAAGAAATTTTTATGAAGTGTCTACATACATGCCTAGCCGTTGGCCCATTGGGATGAAGCACCTTTGCTTCTAAACCATACTTTATGATGGATTTGAAGTCTTCAGTTAAAACTTCTGTCGGCAACAGCGGCACACCAGTTTTTATTAAGCCCCTAAGCAGAGCCCTGACAAAACAGCTTAAGGCCACATCAGACCTTATGCATTCCTGTTCGTCCATTATTCGAATTTCTAGGGCTCTCCGTTCAAAGCGAAGAATCACTCCCCTTGAGTTGACCCAGTCCTTGTTGAGAATGCATGGGTGGGCGCCAGCTCGAGCTAAATCGTTGGAGTAACGTCTAATAACGTCGCGTCTATACTGTTCAAATGACTGAATATATTCTGGGACAACTTTCCCCGTTATTGAGGGTATTTCCTTTTGGTTTTCCATGTAGAAATGTAGGCGATTGTCCACATATTCGCCTAAACGCCCATCGTGAATGGGTGACGAAGCTGAAATGGCTGGGAGATATGCACAGATGTTTGCCAGCAAATTATACATCAAAACGGCTTTGTCTTCACTTGTATATGGAAGGTTAAGCTGGAAGCTTTGGATGTTAAGCCAGCCATGTTGTTTAAGGTTGAAGATGCGGCTGAAAGCCTCATATATTTGTTTGTGACGATGCGGCCAAACCGCTGTTTCCCAAAGCCTAAGCGTAGGATGCATCCCTGTTCCCAACAATCTTGCGTCATAATGTCTTTCAAGCATGTCACCGAGCCTTAAAATAGCTTCATGCATCCTTTCCTCAAATGTTTCCGGTGACCTGAAAGGCTTGTTGGGCTTAACCTCCATAACATGCAATTGCAACTCTTTCCCAAAAGTGAAATCGCCGAACTTCACAAAGTTCACAACACGTCCATAAACGTTCTTTATAACCTTGTCCACGATAGGCAATGGTCTCAAATTTTCATCAACAAGTGAAAACTCGTGCTCCGGACCGAGAACCTCTAGGGTTCTATACGTATCGACAGACCTCTTTAAAGTAGGTTGCAAATAGCCAAAATATAAGGTTATAGCTTCAAACTTTATGCGTATGCCTCGAAGTTCATAGTTAATTTTAAATACATGGAGTGTTTTAGCGATTTTCTGTTGTCTGGTGCCTTCCGTTTGCTGGTCGTCTCAAACATAGACCTAAAAACGAACACGCCTATAACGAAACCGTCAGCATTCCTCAAATCTTCTTTTAGAGGTTTCGTTCTCAACGTAAACAATGACTATCGATATATGAAGACTGGTTACTATGTTTCGCTCCATGCTGAAGTATTAGGCGACGCGGTTGTTCCAACAACAGAAAATGCTGCTGACGCCTATAGACCACCAATCCTGTTAACTAGAGCAGCAAAAAATGGAACGCCAACTATGCCTTTCATAGTTACAGACTCTGTGAAGCAAATTATGGCTGAATTCGCTTTTCCAGTCGTTGTTTTTGCTGTGAATCCATTCTCGTTTAACGGTTTCCAAATGGCTAAAAATCGGACAGCCTTGTATAGGGTGGTTAAAAGCTTGAGCATGAACTATCGGTATGCTGTCTGTGCCCAACCGCTTCAAGGTGAATTGTTGTCCGTTAAATGTTTTTTCGGCGAATGTGCTTTTGAAGCTATCAATGTGAAGGCTGTTGCCAAGAAAGTCTATGAAACTTTCAATATTCCGGTTTGTAAGTTGTATCTTCAATGCTTTGATGGGAAAGCCTACCTATGTGGGCTTCAACCCTTAAAATTGGATGAACTTCAATCTTCCGATGTTAATTTGCTTTCTAAGATTGTTTCCCGGTTTGCCGGGAAAGGATGGTTTGATTGACGCGGATAGCATGTTTTGTTGAAAAATATAATTTCTCTAACTTAAGGGAAGCTGAGGCTCTGCAGAGCTTTAAGCAAACAGCTGAAAGAATGGGTCATAAATTCTGCTTTATGTTCAGGAATGGGCTTTCTGAAATCCCGAAGTATGACGCTGTCTTTATTAGGGCGACTACGGATCCGCTTTATACGGCTTATGTTGTTTCGAAAACGGCTTGGGAGCTCGGCCTAAGAGTTGTTGATGACCCTGTTTCAATTAGAATTTGCGCTAACAAAATCCACCAGTACAGCCTTCTCGAGAAATATGGAGTACCACATATCCCAACAGTTTTCCTCAGCAAAGAAGAGTTCCATCACAAGCAAATCACAGAGATCTTTGAGCTATTCGGTAAGCCGGTGGTTTTAAAGGCACCATACACGAGCTTCTCAAAGTATGTTGAGAAAGCCTCCTGTGAAACAAGTTTCCGCGAAATTGCAAAACGCTTCTTTAGGCGGTCAGACTATATAGTCGTGCAAAAGTTTATGCCGTCTAGTTTCGACTGGCGCGTAGGCGTCCTAAACGGCGAAGTCTTATACGTGTGCAAGTACATGATGCCAAAGGGTAAATGGAAACATGGCGTAAAAAAGCGTGGGAAACCAAGTTTTGTATGGGGAAGAACAGTCACCCTAAAACGGGATAATGCGCCACAAAAATTGAAGGAGATAGCCTTAAAGGCTTGCAGTATAATTGGGAAGGGACTTTACGGCGTTGACATCAAAGAGGTTAATGGTGACTACATAGTGGTGGAGGTCAACGACAACCCAAGCATATACAAGGGGCAGGAGGACCTCCGAGACAGGGACGTATACGAGAAAATCATAAAGTTTCTAGCTGAGTAACTTCTTTAGCCAAAACATTCCAGTGTTGTTGCCATGCATAGCTGACACTTTTCAGTGTCAAAAGCCGGGTCCAGCTTTTTATGCATGTTACATAACAAGCCTTTGGCGCGGGCCTTCCTGCAGATTTCACAAAACTTTAATGTAAAGTCTTTGTGGGATAATCCTTTTTTTGCAAGGGCGTCCGCTAGTTTTTCAATCAACTTTTCAATGTCTTCATTTTTTTCTAAGTCTAGGGCAGTTCCTCGCATTTTTCTATTGTAGAGGCTTATAGCCGGCTGGCTTACCCCTAATAATTTTGCAGCTTCCGTTTGCTTTAAGCCATGTTTAGTCATTAGGTACTTGGCCAGGGTTGCTCTCACTGGTGGTAGTAGGCTTTTTACGGCAACTTCGCATGGCAATATCATTTTATGGCCCCTCCTTGTGGTATTTCTGGAAAGATATAAATATAGTTTATTACAATTGTAATAGAGGTGACGTACATGCATGAAAGAAACATTTTGAAACTGGCTGAAAACGTTTACTGGATCGGTGTAAGAGATTGGAACCGCAGACTTTTTGATGCTTTGATACCGCTTCCCAAAGGAACATCCTATAACGCTTACCTCGTAATAGGCAAAACAGGTAAAGCCCTAATAGACACTGTTAATCCTGGTTTCGAAAAAGAACTTGAAGAGAAAATCCGCAATTTGATAAACCCGGAAGAGTTAGACTATGTTGTCATGAATCATGCTGAACCAGACCACGCTGGCGCTGTACCGCATGTAATGAAGATAGCTCCAAAAACAAAACTTGTAGCCACTGGCAGAGGCGCAAAAATGGCTCAAATCTATTATCACGTACCACAAGAGAGAATCAGGGTGGTAGCTGACAACGACACCGTAAGCCTAGGCGACAAAACCATGCGATTTATTGAGGCGCCAATGCTTCACTGGCCTGAAACAATGTTCACATACCTTGAAGAGGACGGTATACTTTTTCCATGCGACTTTTTCGGCGCCCACTTGGCAAGCGGCATCTACAGCGACGAGATTGAGGACTATTTAGTGCACGCCCAGCGGTACTGGGGCGAAATAATGATGCCTTTCAGAGCTATGGCGCAGAAAGCCCTAGAAAAAATTGCGAATCTCGACATTCGTGTTATCGCACCGAGCCATGGTACAATTCACAGAAAACCAGAGCTTATTCTAGGCGCTTATAAACGGTGGGCTGCTGGCAGAACCCGTTCAAAGGCTGTTGTAGCTTACGTGAGCATGTGGAACAGCACGGACGCCATGGTGAAACAGATAGCTGAGGTATTAATTTCTGAGGGCGTGGAGCTAGCCTTACATAATCTAGTTGTCGCCGATATCGGCGATTTAGCCAAAGACCTTGTGGATTCAAAAGCCATTGTTTTAGGTGCGCCAACAGTTCTGGGCGGGGCACATCCCCTAGCCGTTTATGTCACATATCTTTTCAAGGCATTGCGTCCGCCAACAAAGTTTGCTGTTGTCCTTAGCTCTTATGGTTGGGGCGGAGGCGCAATAAAACAGATTCAGGAACTGCTTAAAGACTACAAAATCGAGGTTATAGGCACACTAGAGGTTAATGGTCCACCAACAGAAGAGAACCTGCAACAAATCGCTGAGATAGGCAAGTCTCTAGCCAACAAAATTAAGGAGGATGCCTAGCATGGGTGGAGTAATAGAGGAAGACCGCAAAAAGGCTCTTAAAGAAATTATTAGGCAGCTTCACGCTGGTATGCCTCCGGAACATGTTAAAGAGCGTTTTAGGCAGTTTCTTGAAGGCGTAAGCTCTCTGGAAATCGCCAAAATCGAACAAGAGCTCATAAGCGAGGGAATGTCTAGAGAAGAAATTCAGAGGCTTTGCGACGTGCACTTGGCGATATTCAGAGAACAATTAGAGCAACAACAGCTTGAAATATCGCCGCCGACAAGCCCGATTGGCATCCTTCTTGAGGAACACAAAGCGCTTCAGCAGTTAACTCAAAAACTTGGCATGATGGCTGAAAAAGTGCAGAGCGCTGAAAACATTGAAGCCCTAAGGGATGAGTTGACGCAGCTTAGGCATATTGCCGAAGAGCTTTTAGACGCTGAAAAACACTATTTACGGGAGGAAAACGCCCTTTTCCCAATTTTGGAGAGGCATGGAATAACTGAGCCGCCAGCCATAATGTGGATAGAACACAACCAGCTTAGGGAAAAGAAAAAGCAGCTCAAAAACCTCTTGGAAAACGCTGCTAGCATTGGTTTCCAAGACTTTAAGAGGCAGCTCGGCGAACTAGCCAACGCCATTACCAGCACCCTAAACAGCCACCTTTTCAAGGAAAACAACATCTTGCTCCCAACAGCCCAACGTGTCGTCACAGAAAAAGAGTGGACGGAGATGCGGACGGACTTCGACGAGATTGGCTACTGCTGCTTTACTCCAGAACATTTAATAAAAAAGCCGGCTGAAAAACCAGTGGTTGAGGTTAAGCCCATGGCTGAAGGCGCTTTACAGTTTGAGACTGGGACATTGACGAAGGAAGAAGTTGAAGCCATCTTAAACACTTTGCCAGTGGACATAACCTTCGTGGATAAGGACGACGCTGTCAAGTTCTTTAATAAGGCTGAGAAACGCATGTTCGTGAGAACAAAAGCCGTCCTAGGCAGAAAGGTTCAGCTTTGCCATCCGCAGAAAAGTCTACACGTGGTCAACAGAATCCTTGAAGGCTTCAAGAAGGGAGAAAAAGACGTAGCGGAGTTCTGGATACAAAAGGACGATCGTCTAATACACATAAGATACTTCGCTGTAAGGGATAAGGATGGCAAATATTTGGGCACGATGGAGGTGACTCAAGACATAACAGACCTAAAGAAAATCGAGGGTGAAAAACGCCTTCTAGACTGGAAAGGCTAAAGTTGAAGAACGTCCTGTTCGTCTGCGTGGAGAACAGTTTCAGAAGCCAGATCGCTGAAGCCTACTTTAATAAGTATGCGCCTGAAGACTGGACGGCCACAAGCGCTGGTATAAAACTAGCGGAGAAAGTTCATCCCAACGCTGTTCAGCTCATGCTTGAAGAGGGAATAGACATAAGCCATAAAAAACCCCAAATAATGACGAGAGAACTTCAGGAAAAAGCTGAAATAGCCATAATCGTCTGCAGCGGCAGCCTATGCCCAGTGGTCTATGCAAAGCATGTTGAAGAATGGAACATGCCGGACCCGGCAAAAATGCCGTTAGAAGAGGCGAGAAAAATTAGGGATGCTATAAAAATCAAAGTCTTAGACCTGATTGAAAGGCTGAAAACGCAACAGAAAACCTAAGCTATTTCCAATTTTTCTTTTAGGGCCTTTTCTACCTCCTCCCTTATGATGAAGCCAGCTAAATGCAAAATGGGTTCTCTAGATTCTGGATCAACATTCATGGTGGCAGTGCATGGATAACTGTGATGTGCCTTCGCAATGGCGTCATACAAAACTTCTTGTTTTGTTTCGGCACCTATCAGTTTTCGCGCCACATACCACGTTGAGCCGCATGGAGCACTTCTTTTAACAATAGCCGCTTCAATCATTTCACGTCCCCCTCTTTTTGCCGTGGAAATCTCCAGTTCTGGGCGTCCTACACCAAGCTCCGTGACGAAACGCGAAATTAACGGCTTATCTCGGGCCGGTTCAAGCGAACAGAAAGGCTTTGGAAACGCGTATTCCAAGCCCAGTTCAATACAACGTTCCTCAATTTGCTTCCTTAAACCTGACGGAACCTCGTTAAAGTCTTCAATAGGCACAATTAAGCCTTTGACACCAGCTTTTTCAAGATAGGCGGGTAGCTCTAGAAGCAAGTCCTTATGCAAGCCTGAAGCCACGCATAAGTCCACTTTTGGAATGGTCTTTGGCATGTACTCTTCGGGTTTATCAATGAAGGCTGGTAGATCGGAAGGCTTCGGCAACTCTAGCGCTGCGCGGATGTTGCGTACATAACTGTAAACGCTGTACTTGCATGAGTCGCAGTACAAGCCACAAGCCTTGCAAAAGCTTGGATCGTTTATGAGGTTTCTTATGACGCGTTCAGCGAACTCGCCACTATAAATAAAAACCAGTGTCAAAAACCCCTCTTTGCCACTCAACTTTACAGCACTCCTTTGAAGGTTGGTTAAAGCACGTACTCTGGACGACGAGCAGCCAGCAAAACATGTTCTAGGAAAACATCTTCTGGAACGGCTCCAAGAAATTCCACTTTCTCGTTTATAACCGTCTTCGGTACGCCCATGACCCCATACTTGTGTCCAATGTGGGGAAACTCGCTGACGTCAATTACGTCAGCCTTGATCATGTCGCTTTCAATAGCAAACTTGAATGCTAAACTCGCCACGGCAGGGCAGTAGGGACAGGTTAAAGTGACGAAAACTTGGATATGAACAGGCGTTTTTACGCGTTTAAGTTTCTCTCGGGTCTCTTCAAGAATATCTGCCCTACCTCGCGAGACGCTGATTATGCCGTCTAGGAGAGTTCCAAACTCGTAGCCGTAGGGTAAACCATAGAACCTTAAACCATAATCCTTTTCGCCTACAATTGCAATGGCTGGAACTTTGTCTATGCCATAAGCTTTAGCCTTGTCAGCGTCAGCCACATAATCATAGACTTCAAGGCGTATCTTGTCACTTAGACCAGCTAATTCTTCAATGAGGCTTCTGGTCTGCGCGCAGTACGGGCACTCGTACTTTTGCGTAAAAACAATAAGTCTAACGGGATTCTGCAGTCCACTGGCAAACTCTTCTTGTAAATGCCTCTTATGTTCTTCAGAGATCATGCAGAACCACTTTCAACGCTTTATCTCTATCCTAATCTCCTTCCAGTCCCTTTTAATACCCTGCAAAGCGCTGACAGCTCCAACAATAGTCCCGCCCAAAATCTCAATCACGAACTTGTTTAGGCTTATCTCTTCACCATCCACAAGAAGCTTAACATCCAATGCAACCACACCAAATAGAGTATCTAAAAGGGAGTAAAAACTTTTTGGAGGACTGCAACTTGCTTCCCTATCAAAGCGTTTAAAGGTTACTAACCAGTCTTCCTCAGTGACGTTATGTTGATAAAGACCGTTAAAGGGAAAAGCCTATAAAGGCCAGCAAGGACAAAGATTTGCCCGTCATGGATGAATAGGTTCGGGGTTGTCAGGTGATTCAAGGAGGATTTACCGGCTACTTTCTTGACGTTAATCTGAATTCTGGTGATATAAAAAAGAAGTCTATTGAAGGCCGCTTAATTAGAAAGTTCATCGGAGGCACAGGCTTAGCCACAAAACTGCTTTATGATGAGGTTGGGCCTGATATAGACCCCTTTGACGAAAGGAACATTCTCATAATTACAGCCGGTCCGTTGATCGCCACCGGAGCGCCTATGGCTTGTCGGACTGATTTGATAACTAAATCGCCGCTTACCGGCCTAATTGGATGCTCAAATGTTGGCGGTTTCTGGGCGACCCACTTGAAGAAAGCTGGCTATGATATGATAATTCTGAGAGGCGAGTCTAAGAATCCGGTTTATCTGTGGATTAATGAGGATTCCGTGGAAATACGTGACGCAGGCCACCTATGGGCCAAGCGTGACACGTTGGAAACCACCGACGAATTGAAAAAGGAGCTTTCTAAGGAAGTCGATGACGAAGAAATAAGTGTTATGGCCATCGGTCCGGCTGGTGAGAACCTAGTCAGATATGCATGTATAATGGTTGACAAGTATCATGCAGCTGGACGTACCGGCTGCGGAGCGGTCTTAGGCAAAAAGAAGGTTAAAGCAATAGCAGTTCATGGCAAAAAGAAAGTACAAGTAGCAAAGCCAAAGGAGTTTAAGGATGCAGTGAATGAAGCTTTAAAACGTATAGTTTCGGATCCTTCTTATAAAACTTGGAGCAACTATGCCTCCCTTCCAGTGTCTGAAGGCGCCTTTAGAAAGGGGGTGCTTCCTGGGAGAAACTGGCAAACCACGGTTATTGAAAACTGGCTTAAAACAAGAACCCTTGAAGCAATTGTGCCTTATGTCACACCAAGGGGTCAAGTGGACTTGAGGAAGATAGGTTGCGCAAACTGCCCTGTTCAATGCTTCCATCAAGTGGAGGTTAGAGAAGGCAAGTTTAAGGGGTTAAAAATAAGCAGTGGGACCTTCATAATGCCCGTATTCGAATTTGGCGCAAAATGTGAAATAAATGATCTCCCAGCGATATGGAAATGTAAGGAACTATGCCACAGATTCGGATTAGATATAGCTTCTGCTGCGTGCGCCGTCGCTTTTGCTATGGAACTATATGAGCGGGGTCTAATAACCGAGCGTGATGCTGGTTTGCAGTTAAAATGGGGAGATGCTGAAGCAGTTTTTGAAATGCTCCGTAAAATAGCATTTAAAGAGCAAATCGGAGGACTACTTGCTGAAGGCATTATTAAAGCTGCCGAAAAAATAGGGGGAGACTCAAAAAAGGCAGCTATAGCCGTTAAAAAAATGGAGTTGATGGGCAACGATCCAAGAGTTGGAGCAGTCGCTTGGAACATGGGCATACTGGTCAATCCAAGGGGTGGGGACAATGTTAGAACCACGCATTTCGGAATTGAGGGGAAATTTTTCTGTAAGGAGATTGAAGACAAAAAGTTAGTTGAATGGCTAGATATGCCGAAAAAAGTGAAAATGGAAATTTTCGGCGACCCACCAGTGATAAACGATTCACTTTACAAGGGAAAAGCCCTAATGACAAAATGGTATTCTCTGCTGACAACAATCATGAATGCATTAGGCATGTGCATATTTGCTTCCATGTCCTTAGACGCCCTTGGCCCATCGCACTATGCAAAACTATACACGACAGCAACGGGAATAGACATGAGCGCGGAGGAACTCATGAAAGCAGGTGAACGAATATTTACACTCCAGAGAATGTATAACATTCGCATGGGCGCAACAAGGGAAGATGATGCATGGCCATCACGTTTTTATGAACCATTGCCTGATGGGCCGTCCAAAGGGAAAACCATCGATCGAAACCTCTTAGAAAAAACTTTAGAAGAGTTTTACAAGCTGATGGGTTGGCAAAAAAATGGTACACCCGCCAAAGAAAAGATAAAGGAACTAGAATTGGAAGAGGAATATGCACTATTACAACAATGAATTAACTTTGAAATAGTTAAAACTCGCTTCGTAAAAGGAATAATCTTAAACCTTTGCCTCCCAAATTTGTCACTTATCCGCGTAAAAACTTATATTTAAGTCTTCGTTTCTAACCAAACCTCTCTGGAGGTCGATCTAAATGAACTGTTTAGTAATTGGAGGAACAGGCTTTGTAGGATCTCACCTTGTTCGCAGACTCTTAAACGAAGGGGTGGAAGTTATAACTCTCAGCAGGTCGGGAGATCCCTCCAAGATTATTGATGTCAAAGAAAAGGTCAAAATTGAAAGGGGCTCAATTACTGAGATAAATGAGATAATGGATGTTGTGAAAAAATATGATGTGCAGTATATGGCCTATGTGGCTGCTGAAAGGCCTCCATGGACACCTTCTAGTGTTGTAAAGACGATGATTGAAGGTTTCCTAAATGTTCTGGAAACTGCTAGGTTGATGGATATAAAAAGGCTTGTTTGGGCTAGTTCATATTCTCAACTGGGTCCACCAAATCTTTATTCACAATCTAGAGTGGATGAAGAAGCGCCTTTAAGACCTAAGGTTGGACATGGTATAAGCTATGTAGTCAACGAGTTTAGCACCCAATTTTACAGGGAAACCTATGGCTTGGACATTTTGGGCTTAAGGCTTGGCCTTGTTTTCGGTCCCGGACGTGATCGACTGGGCTTCATGGATATACTTGTATCTCTCTTCGAGGACGCGGTGCTAGGTAAGAAAGTTGTAGTGTCGAAGGGTGATACCAGGATAGTTCCACAGTATGTTAAGGAGGCAGCCAACGTTTTATGGTTCGGCCTCAACGTTAAACGTTATGAACACTGTATTTTTAACACATGTGATGAGGCGGTTTCACTGAGGGATTTAGCCAACTATGTTAAAGAGCAATTGCCTAACGCCCAGATAGAAGTGCAACCCGGCGACGAGACGCCTAGAGTTTTGGTTGATGCCAGCAGAATAAGAAAAGAGTTGAATTATAAGCCAAAATACACCGTGAAAGATGGAGTGGCTGACTACGTCAATTATTTAAAAAACACTGTCAAAAAGTAACGTGCGGGTTTTCATGGAAAGCGCGAAAAAAATTGAGGAATTAAAGGGCATTGTCGGCGCAGATAACGTTCTAGACAGCACCCCGGCAATGTTAACATATACAAGGGACGCTACGCCTCTGAAAGGCGCAATCCCTATTGCTGTCGTTCGGCCCAATTCAACGGAAGAAGTGCAAGAAATAGTTAGGTGGGCTAACAAGACCAAAACCCCTCTATATCCGAGAAGCGGTGGCACGAGTTTATGGGGCTCTGTACCAGCAAAAAACGGCGGCGTGATCGTTGATTTGGCCAGAATGAACAGAGTAATTAACATAGATGAAAGTACACTCTCATGCATCGTCGAGCCCGGCATAACTTTCAGCGAACTTGAAGCGGTGCTCGGTAAACGTGGATTCAGATTTTTGATGGCTCCTGAAAATGGCATTAGCGGAACCGTCGGCGGCAATTTTGTAACTCATGGTACCGGGTGGGGTGCAGGGCCATACTTCTCAAACATGGGTGATACCGTTATTGGTTGTAAGGTGGTTTTACCCACAGCAGAAATTATAACGAC
Organism: Candidatus Bathyarchaeota archaeon; assembly: GCA_018396705.1. Lineage (NCBI taxonomy): Archaea > Thermoproteati > Candidatus Bathyarchaeota > Candidatus Bathyarchaeota archaeon. Next base: position 283,280 of record JAGTQZ010000002.1, on the reverse strand, counting down.
AGGCTCAATGGCTAATCCGAAAGCTCACGGCCACTTTTACAGGTATGCCTTAGCCAATGACTTAACCGGGCTTTTCTGCGGATCAGAGGGCACACTCGGCATTATAGTAGAAGTTGCCCTCAAAATAGAGGAGCTTCCTGGAGCGATGGGATTTGCTACATTCGGGTACAAAGATATAGAGGACGCTGGCAAAGCCATTTACGCAGTTCGCAGAAGCAGGATACCGACGATATATACGTACTTATCTCCGGGGTGGACTCTGGACAAACTCTTTCCGGATAAAGCACCGTGGCTTCACACCATAAAATTTGTGGTAGAAGCCAACACACAAGAGGAGCTTAAAATTGAAATGGAAAGATTGATGAAGATTGCCGGAGAGAAAGGCACTTATTTAGGGCCTGATCTTTCAAGGGACACGTGGAATGAAAGGTATAGGTGGGTAGGCCTATTCGGATACAAACTCGGCATGAGAGTTATCTTGCCAATGCATGTGCCTGTGGGCGAAATAGGCCAATACTATAAGGCAATAGAGAAACTTGCAAAAGAGGTTAAAGAAAACTTCGGACTCACGGTAGGCGCAGGGGGCTTCCTTTGCGACAGAAGCTTGGTCGCGGTTGTCGTTACATATTTCGATCCCAGCAACACCGCGGAGGTGGAAAAAGCTTTGAAAGCATGGAACTTTCTAAAGACAAGCCTCATGGAAATTGGAGCATGCCCCTATAGAATGGGAACTTTATGGGCTGACCAAATGCACAAGTTCGGCGAATACTACACATTACTGAAGAAGATTAAGAGTGTAATTGATCCTAACGGAATTATGGCCCCTGGAATACTCGGCTTGTAGGTGTCAAAATGGTTTTGGAGAATTTTGCTAAGCAAATATACCGATGCGCAAGAGTTAGCTGGTGCAAACATCCAGTGTTCAACGACAGAGGCATAAACAAAATATGCCCGCTACATGAGTATCCAAAACATTCATGGGAAAGCTATTCGATCAGAGGAATCTTAAGCGCTGCGCAAGCTCTTCTGGAAGGTCGTATAGCTATTGATGAAAAGTTTGCTGAAATAATTTATAAGTGTAACCTTTGCGGAGGATGCCACGAAGTCTGCGTGATTCATTTCCCCGTATTCATGAAAGTTTCAGAAATCGACGAACTTGATCACGTTAGTATTGTTGAGGAACTCAGACGAATATGTATTGAAGAAGGATTTTTGAGGATTCCAGCCCATAGAAACGCCCTTGAAAGTCTGCTGCGGTACGGGAACCCATTCAGTATTGCAAGAAAGGAAGAGAGGCTTAAGTGGACAGAGGAGTTAGGATTCCAAGTTAAACGCTTGCCCAGACAAAAGGCTGATGTTTTATTATACACCGGCAGCATGTACGCTTTAGAACCACTTGTCCGCGACGCTATAAAATCCATTGCACGGGTTCTAAACAAAGCCAATGTTGATTTTGGCCTGCTTGAAGATGAGCTAGACGACGGCTTATATGCGGCACAACTTGGAGAAAGCGGACTGTTTGAGGAACTTGCAGAACGAAATATTAAAATTTTCAATGAAATTGGCGTAAAAGAGATAGTTACACCAGACCCTCATGCATATAATGCGTTTAAACGATATTATCCACGTGTGGGAAACATCGAAGCTGAAATATTCCACATCACTGAATACGTGGATATGCTTGTGAAAAATGGAAAATTGAATCTTGGAAAACTACCCGAAGAGACTGTGACATATCATGATCCTTGCAATCTTGGAAGATTATGCGGAGTCTATGACGCGCCCAGAAATATCATCAAGGCTATTGAAGGATTAGATTTCAGAGAAATGGAGAGAAACAAAAACTATGCATGGTGCTGTGGTGCCGGTGGGGGAGTCATGATGGCCTATCCAGAATACATGACGTGGACAACGAGGGAGAGAATTAAGGATGTTACATCAGTAGAGGCTTCAACTCTAGTTACTGCATGTCCATGGTGCGAGTATGCATTCAAAACAGCCCTTGAATCCGCGGGGTCAACTATACAAGTAAGAAATATTGTGGAACTCGTAGAAAAGTCAGCAAAACTAGGATGAAACACCTTATCTCTATTGCTTCTCCTACTTCAGAGGCTTATCTTATAAAAAACCAGATTATGATGGAAGTAAATTTTTATATAGGGCTTTTCCTAATGTAAAAGGCTTCCAGGTGGTCATGGACATGAATACTCGTGCTATAACAAAGCTTCAAGCAGCTATCATTGTTGTGATAGTTGTCATAGCGATACTAGGAGCAGTTTACTACTATCTTACGACCACTACCTCTACCACGCAAGGCCCACCTGCCCCTGATTCTATAAAAATCGGATGGGTTGCTCCGCTAACGGGAGGCGCAGCTGCACACGCCAAACCTGTTCCATGGGTTGCCCAAAAAATGAAGGAAGCCATCAACAAAGAGGGTGGAATTTATCTGGCGGAGTATGGAAAGAAAATACCAGTAGACATAATTCTCAAAGATTGTCAAAGTGATTCAAGCATTTCCGCATCAGTGGCTGCCGACTTAATAACCAAGGATGGTGTTCACCTGCTAATTGCGACTTTCACTCCAGCCTTTGTACTGCCAGCAGTTACGCAAGCTGAAAAATATGGAGTACCCTGCCTCTCGTCAATGTGTCCTATCTTATCGTGGGCTGAAGGCGGACCATATGAATGGACATTCAACGTTCACTACGCAGAAAACATCATGATTGAATCTCAAGTCAAGTTAATTAATAGCCTCATAAGCAAAACAAATGGAGTAATAGGTACTCTCTATCGAAATGATGTTGACGGAATAAAGTTCTACAACATCTTTAGAGACAGAATTGATGCAAACAGAGTGCCTTACACAAAGATAGTGCATCCCGGATTCCATGACGTGAACACAAAGGACTTCGGATCTGTTATTCAGCAATTTAAAGCTGAAGGAGTTGAAATAGTCATAGGTAACAGTGGAACTACAGAGTTTAACGCCTTCTGGACACAAAGCCAAGAGCTCGGATTCAAGCCAAAATATTTCATATCATCAAGAGGATTCAACACCTACACACAAATTAAGACGCTGGGCGGAGATCTGCCACTAGGAATCATGTGTGAATGGCACTGGAGCAGGGAACTACCATTCAAGTCAAGCATAACCGGGCAGAGTGCAAGCGAGTGGGCTGACCTATACGAACAAGAAAACAATGAATTTTATCAAGCGAGTATAGGCTTTCTGCACACGCTCTTTGAAATAGCTGTGGATGCTTTTACTAGGGCGGGGACTGTTGACAGAGAAAAAGTGAGGGATGCCATAGCTGAAACTGATTTAGACACAATTTTCGGCCACATCAAGTTCAAGAAGGCAATACCAACCGATTTACAACCTCTGTTTGCAAACTATCCAGGTGTCGTTACAATGAAGGAGCATTGGCATTCGGTACCCGTCTTCATAGGGCAATGGGTCAGAGGGACAAAGTGGGACTGGGAAAACGTCATAGTTTACAACATGTTTAAGGATGTGTCCGTAACAGTTCATGAGCCAATACCCACAGGGGGATAGTCCAATCTCTCCCTCATTTTTTATTTTCCAAGCGGCAACTAATTTAAACTGTGTAATGGGGCGTCATTATAATTGATACTTGAGGTCAAAAATTTAACAAAATCCTTTGGATGTGTAACCGCTGTTAAAAATTTTAGTTTTGAACTTGGTAAGTCGGAAATTTTGGGTTTAATAGGCCCAAATGGTGCTGGTAAAACAACTCTTTTCAATCTTTTGTCCGGTGTTATAAAAGCTGATTCCGGAAGAATAACCTTTCTTGGACATGACATTACCAATATGCCTCCGTACAAAATTTGTAAACTTGGGCTGGCTAGAACCCATCAAATCCCAAGACCGTATGGAAAGCTTACCGTGCTGGAAAACGTCATGATTGGCAGCTTATTTGGACCTGGAAACGACATTAAAACCGCACGGGAAAAAAGCTTAAAGCTTCTCAACCTTGTAGGACTGCAAAATAAAGAGGCAGTACCCATAGGTGGATTAACCGCCTTCGAAATCAAAATGTTGGAGATTGCGAGAGCATTAGCTGCTGAACCAAAGTTGCTATTGCTTGATGAACCGTTTGCCGGGTTAAATCCCGTCGAAATTGACAATTGCAAGGAGCTTGTAAAAAAGGTTAGGGATGGTGGAGTTTCTGTTATGCTGGTGGAACACAACATGCGAGCGATACGCGGGACAGTTGATCGTGTTCTTGTGATGCATCAAGGTGAAAAAATAGCAGAGGGCACTTTTGAGGAGATAGCTAAGAATCCAGAGGTTATAGACGCGTATCTTGGAAGTTTACCAGTCTCGTAGGGGATGAGAATGTTAGAGGTATTAGACCTTGAAGTATATTATGGCGACCTGCACATTCTATGGGGCTTGAACTTCAAGGCAAAGGATAAGCAGATAACAGCCATAATTGGCCCTAATGGTGCTGGCAAAACTACACTTTGCAAAACCATAGTAGGTTTAGTTTCACCTAAATCCGGGTCAATAATCTTTGAAGGTGAAAAAATAAATCATCTATCACCAGCTGAGAGAATTAAAAGGGGTATAACAATACTTCCAGAAGGAAGACGTTTATTTAGCAATTTAACTGTTAGGGAAAATCTTGAGTTGGCTTTCTATCCCTTCAAAGAAGAGAGAAAGAAAATGCAAGACCGCTTGGAGCAAGTATTTAACATTTTCCCAATTCTGAAAGAGCGGCAAAATCAACTTGCCTGCAAATTAAGCGGTGGCCAACAACAAATGCTTGCCATTGCAAGGGCGTTTGTTACGAATCCAAAGCTATTATTAATAGATGAATTATCGCTTGGTCTCGCGCCGAAAGTTTTCCTAAACTTGTTGGATATCGTTAAGAAAATCCGGGATATGGGCGTAAGTGTTATATGTATAGATCAAAATGTTAGGCAGATTCTTGAAGTTTCCGATTGGGCATATGTGCTTGAAGGTGGCAGAATAAGAATGGAAGGTGAACCTAAGGAACTATTGAACAGCGAATATGTTTGGAAAACGTATTTGGGGGGTCATTAAAATGGACGTGCTGATCTTGATATCTCTGATAATTCGAGGCATAACTTTGGGCGGAGTTTTTGCATGTTTAGGTCTAGGTGCCTTCATATGGCGTGGCGTGATGAGAATTGTTAATTTGACACATGGAGATTACGCTGTTCTCTCTGCTTACCTATGTTTTGTCTTCTTAACATTTTTCGGGTTAGATCCACTTCTTGTAATGCCCGTAGTGCTTGCTATAATGTTCTTGCTGGGATTTGGCGTTCAAAAATTTCTGATCAACAGATTTCTTCCAGGGGACATAACTAGAGTAGTTATCATAACCTTTGCTTTAGGCTTCATTGTCAAGAACGCATTGCAACTAATTTTCACAGTTGACGAAAGAAGCTTATATCTTGAGCATTATCGTCAAGCTGTAAGGTTGGGCTTCTTGGAAATTCCCCTTTTGTATTTGATAAGTCTAGCATTAGCTATTGTTGTGTTCGTTGCGCTTCACTTATTTTTGAAGAAAACGTTGCTTGGCAGAGCTATGAGAGCTGTTCCTGTGGATGCTGAAGCGGCTAAAATGTTGGGAATAGACCCTAAGCAAGTTTATAATTATGCGATGGGACTAGCTACGATGCTGGCTGCAATAGGCGGCACAATTTTAGGATTACTTTACCAGTTTTCTCCAGCATCGGGTTTTGAATACATGAGCCTTGCTATTGGAGTAGTTATAATTGGGGGATTTACACACGTTAAGGGCACAATTGTTGGCAGCTTGATTTTGGGGTTAGTTTATGTTCTGGCAGGTTTCTTTTTTGGCATACTCTATCAGACTGCCGCAGTGTATTTAGTTATCACAGTCACTCTCTGTATACGTCCTACAGGAATTTTCAAGAGTGAGGAGTAAGTGATGAAAAGCATTATTGTACATCCCAAAGCCAAGCAAATTACCCTTACGTTAATTGTAATCATGGCATTACTATCAATGATTCCCTCCGTAGCGGGTAAGATTGTTTTGATGGATCTTGTCTTAATTCTATTTTACATAGCTGCGGCTCAATGGTGGAATTTCATGTCATTTCACGCTGGCATGGTTTTTCTGGCCCCTCAAATGTTCATGGCCATCGGAGCATATACTGCAGCTATTGCAATGATACGTTACAACGTTCCCTTTTGGGGTACGTTTCTCTTATCTGGAGGAATTGGCGCTCTACTCGCTGCAGGTTTATGTATCCCGCTACTTAGAATGAAAGGCATGTACTTTGCTATAGGAAGCATCATTGTTAGTGAACTTTTTTCCAAAATTTTCAGCGCATGGGATTACGTTGGCGGCGGGGCGGGCATAACCCTTCCAAGTAGACTTTCTCTTCCCCTTCCTCTTTTGTATTACTGGGCGCTATTGCTAGCTTTTATCTCAACGATAGCTGTATACCTTCTTTATAAATCCAAAATAGGATACGCTTTAAGAGCCATAGGCAGTGATGAATTAGCAGCATCCGAGTTTGGGATAAACATTTTCACTTTAAGAGCATTATGCTTTATACTAAGCGCTATTTTCTTAAGTCTCTCAGGAAGCATCTACATACAATATACAAGTTATATAGATCCATTTGTCGGTTTCTCAGCCCTCTGGTCTATCACTATAATATTCATATCATTTATAGGTGCGCATGGTAGAATACTTGGCCCAATTTTAGGCTCAATAATCTCCGTTGAATTAACAAGTCTCACAACGGGGTTCACCGGATTAACTCCACTCATACAAGGAATAGCAATATTGGCCATACTGTTCCTATTTCCAAACGGAGTTTGGGGCTGGATTTCCAAAAAGCTAAAAATTCCCACCACAATTTAAATGGTATTCAATTTTTAAACTTCTAAAGATGACGCAACTAGACACTTAAACGCTACAAAATGGACATTAAAAGCTGAAATGTTTTAGGGAGCATAACAAAAAGGAGGAGTTAAAGACAAATCAGCTTTTCTTAGTAATTAGCGTGTTTGTAGGCGGGCTCATCATGCTCAAGGCCACAAATGTGTCAAGAGTTCCTCTCATTAGGTCTCTTTGTGTTACTATGCCCACAATTTTTCCCTTTTCTGCAACCAATAGTCTTCTAACACCTTTCTCTATCATCAGAGATGCAGCTTCACCAAGTTTCGCATCTGCGTCCACCGTTATAAGCGGCTGACTCATTATCTCTCCAACAGACACCTTTCGCGTGCAAAGTTCCTTTGGACAAACTTTCTTCATGATGTCTCTTTCTGTCAATATTCCAACAGGCTTCCCCTTTTCCGTGACCACCACCGCACCTATGTCTTTTTCAACCATTAAGTTAATAGCCTTTATAACGGGCTCTGTTTTCTCCACAGATATAAGTCCTTCAGTCATAACATCCCTTACTCTTACGGCAATTGGCATAACACAAACCTCACTGAGAGGTACACTTAGATTAACATAATAACAATTATATAAAATATAAAAATTTTCAAAATCTGCAAATCAACATTTTAATTCTGAAGAATTTTAATGTATGAAATAAAGAGTTTAACTTTATGGCATGCTGATGAAAAATTCCTCATATGGGTCTTCGGCTTTTTCTGGAAACCGTTTTACCCTTCCGCCTACCGTAATTGTGCGACTTTTGTCCTCTGTGAAAACTCCTATGCAATGAGCTTTCAATTTATATTTCATTAACAGTTTTTCCACTTCGTCTTTAACCTGCGGGTCGACGGCGACTAGAACTGCGCCTGTTGAAGACATGGAGAGCAGTTGTCTATTTGAAAGACCAAAAACTTCTTTAAGTTTTTGGGCTTCTGGGCATATTGGGATTTTTTCGAATTTGATTTTGAAACCAAGTTTTGAGGCTTCAGCCATCTCGTTCAGCGAAGCCGTCAATCCACCTTCTGTCAAGTCATGCATGGCATGGACGCCGTTAATTTCCGCCAGTGCAAGCGCCTCCTCAACACAACTTTGAATCGTTATAAGCCTCCTTAAATCGCGAGTTCGCTTGGCTCCAAAAATTTTTTCAGCTAAATCTCTCTTCATCAAGGCGAGGTTTATGGCTATTTCTAAACCCAGAGGTTTCGTGCAGATGATCAAATCCTCTGGTTTAGCGTTACTAGGTGTTTTAAGCTTCTCCTTTTCTACGGTGCCATAGGCCGTGCAGACTCCCACGAGTGTTGACAGGCCATTATATGTGCCCGTGTGTCCTGTCACTATGGCCATGCTCAATTCTTCGGCTGCTTTGCATGCTTGCCGCATAATCTTTTGGAAGATTTTAGGTTTTGTCTCTAAGGGTCCGAGGAGATTTATGGTGCAGAATTGGGGTTTCGCCCCGAAAATAGCTACGTCTGAGGCTGCATAATTGATTAGGAGCCATCCAAACCATTTTTCCGGCACACTTATGCACGGGTCTGTGGAGACGACAAGCCACTTGTCGCCTATCCAATGCACTCCAGAATCATAGCCGAGCATAGGTGGGACAACGACGCGACTATCCGCCTTAACACATTTCAACAGTTTTTCAAGGTTTTTCGGGTCAAGTTTTCCCATGTTATTTTTCCCTTAGTAGTTCTATGCCGTAGCTTGTTATGCGGAAGGGAATCCACTCCAGCGGGTGCTCGCACCCCTCCATTTTGATATGCGGAGTTCCCGACAACGTTTTTTCTCATTAAATCTGAAAAAGAAGATGTTATGCGCTTTGTTGAAGTCTAGGTCCACAGCCCGTTGGACAGTTATGTCTTTCTGGGTTGCCGCCGTCATAATGTCGATGTTGACTATGTTGTCGTAGTGGCACCAGTTAATAGTCCAATCCTCAACGGACTCCATGTATCGTAAATCGTATAAGGCGAAAAGCTGTTCGCTGAAGTCTCCGGCGGCAAACCTTGTTACACCTTTTTCGGAAAGCAGTCTGTCAATGTGTTTCATCTCCTCAAAATCTTGAAGGTTAAAGTAGATTACCCGCGGGTCCTTTAGGTAAGGCTCAAAATGGGGAAACGCTTGAATAGCGATAAACCTGCCTTTCTCGATGTATGGTTCGATGTCCCAGCCGAAGAACTTGAAGTAGGCTATAAGCCTTTGGAAAGGTTTATCCATAACATCATAAGCCACCGTTTCGCCTTCAAGCAATCCTTGCCAAAGAAAGTGCATGGCAAAGACGGATTTACCAGTTCCTGGCGGACCGTAAAGAATGTTGCGTGAGCCGGATTCGATGCCGCCGCCTATAAGCTCGTCAAAGCCTTTAATTCCAGTTTTCAGTTTAACCATTCCATAAACCTCTTTTAGAGGAATACGTTGAGGATTTTTGTTTCTTGCAAGAGAAGTATGATATAGATGCTTATGGCTAGTTCCGGCAGAATGTAGCTTCCATTGTATATGGCTGAGTAGACGACTGGATGCATGCCTTCAGGCGCATAGTTGGCAAAGAAAATTACTCCTGAGATGAAATGAGCTATGAAGCGTCCCCAAATGCCCACGTTCACGCCTACAAAGGGGCGGTTTCTGAAAAACCCAGCTAGTCCAAGGGCGCCGAAAGCCAAAGGATAGTCTAAAATTACTTGCAATGGATGAACAATAAATGGTTCCACAGCCAACTGTACAAGCCCGTAAACAGCAGCTGCGAACAAACCGATTTTTGGTCCTCTTCGCAACGTCAACCAGAGAATTGGCACCATGGAGCCAGCTGTCACAGACCCGCCTTGGGGAAGACTGAAAACTTTGATGTAGCTGAGAGCTGTTGCCAACGCCACAAAGGTGACAACTTCAGCAATTATCTTGGTTGAAGAACTAATTTTGGGCTCTACTTTTTTCTCATTCAAGGTCTTTCCCTCCGCCGGTATTACCCGGGTCAGGTTCTAGGGGTCGACCGCGCTCAGCAGTCCTCTCAGCCGGGTCACCGCCCAGCTCCCCCAGACCCTTGGCAGAGTAATTGTTATCTACTGGTATATTTATCTTTTCCAAAGTTGAAGTTTCATAGGATGTCTGGCATGAAGCCTTTGCCTAAAGAGTTTGACATATTAGCCATTGAACGTAAATGGCAAAAGCTTTGGGAAGACTGGGGTGTGTATCGCTTCGACTGGAATGATTATACACGGCCAACTTTCAGTATTGATACCCCTCCACCCTACCCCTCCGGCGAGTTCCACATGGGCAACGTCCTGAACTGGACATACTTTGACGTTGTAGCCCGCTATAAGCGCATGAAAGGCTTTAACGTGTTTTTCCCTCAGGGCTGGGATTGTCACGGTTTGGGCATAGAAGTCCAGGTGGAAAAGGAGCATAAAATTCGCAAGCGCGATCTGCCACCTGACAAGTTTCGAAGCTTGTGTATGCGGCTTGTAGAGAAGTACATTGCCTTAATGAAGGAGGGCATTATACGCTTAGGCTGCAGCGTGGATTGGACAACCGAGTACCGCACCATGGATCCGGACTATTGGAGGCGCACCCAGCTAAGCTTCATAATCCTCTACAAGAAGGGCTACATTTACCAGGGCACGCATCCTGTGAATTGGTGTCCAAGATGTGAAACAGCCATTGCAGATGCTGAGGTGGAATATGAAGAACGTGAAGGCCGACTGCACTATATACGCTTTCCACTGGCAGAGGGCAGCGAATACCTGCTGATAGCCACAACCCGCCCAGAATTTATTCCCGCCTGCGTAGCTGTAGCCGTGAATCCAACGGACGCTCGCTACAACAAGTATATTGGAAAACGCGTAACCGTGCCTTTTGCGAATCGCACCGTGGAAATTATTCCAGACGACGCCGTAGACCCATCCTATGGCACGGGCATTGTGATGATCTGCACCTACGGCGACAAGGAAGACGTTCGCACAGTTAAAAGGCACAATTTGCCTGTAATCATGATTCTGACGGAAAACGGGCTTATAAATGAGAATGGTGGAAAATATAGAGGCTTAACAATTGAGGAAGCCAGAAAAGCCATAGTTGAAGACTTAAAGGCGAAGGGGCTTCTGGAAAAAATTGAGCCGGTAAGGCAGGAGATAGGCTTATGCCAACGATGCGACACGCCCATCGAGATTCTGGAGCGCAAACAGTGGTTTATGAAAACCCGCATACTGACCGATAGCGTGGAGAAGGCAGCCCACGAGGTTGTCTGGTACCCGGACTATATGAAGTATCGTCTCATAGACTGGGCGCGTTCACTGGACTGGGATTGGGTGATAAGCCGCCAAAGGGTTTTCGCTACCCCAATCCCCATATGGTACTGTAAAAACTGCGGCGAAACCATACTAGCCGATGAAAGCTGGGTTCCCGTAGACCCCAAGCTTGAAAAGCCCCGCATAGAGGCTTGCCCAAAATGCGGATGCCGCGATTTTATCCCTGAAACCGACGTGCTGGACACATGGATGGACTCGTCAATAACATGTGCGGTGCACGCGGGTTGGCCTGACCGCCAAGACTGGAAGAGGCTTTTCCCGGCGGACATGCATCCCTCAGGTGTGGATATCATTCGCACTTGGGCCTATTACCTTATGGTTAGGCATCTAGCCCTATTCGACGAGAAGCCCTACAAGAGCTGCCTCATAAATGGCATGGTGCTTGGTTCGGATGGCAGAAAAATGAGTAAATCCCTCAAAAACTATGTGGCAACACCTGAAGTCCTCAACAAGTACGGCGCAGACGCTGCAAGGCAATGGGCTGCAGCGGGGGGAGCCACAGGCTCAGACATTCCATTCCGCTGGCCGGACGTAGAATATGGACGGCGTTTCTTAACCAAGCTTTGGAATGCCGCTCGCTTCGTTGGCAGTCAACTTGCCGACTTCAAGCCTGGTGGCAGCGGATATGAACTCCGGTTGTTAGATAGATGGATTCTAAGTAAGATGGAGAAGCTAACACAGCGGGTTACTGAAGCTCTTGAAAAATGCCAGTTTAACATAGCTGTTGAAGAAGTTCGAAACTTTGCTTGGCATGTCTTCTGCGACCAATATATTGAAGCTGTTAAAGACCGCCTATACAAGCCTGAAGTTTATGGTGAAGCTAAACGGAAAGCAGCCCAATACACGCTTTACACAGTTTTGTATCGTATACTTCAGTTGTTGGCACCCATAACACCCCACATAACAGAGGAAATCTACCAATACATGTACGCCGAATACGTGGGCGTGAAAAGTATACACATAACCCGCTGGCCAGAGGTGGATCCAAGCCGCATAGACGAAAAAGCTGAAAAGGAAGGCGACTTATTGATTGCGCTTATATCCGAAATCAGACGAGACAAGGCTGAAAAGCGTAAGCCCCTAAATGCGCCCATAAAACTGGTTAGGGTTTACGCTGGAAACACCGAATACGCAAAAGTCATCGAAGAAAATAGGGAAGACCTCATTGGAACGTGCAAGATAGTGAAGCTTGAGGCCCTACCACAAAAAGGCGAAGGCAGACAAGTGCCACAGTATCCAGAATTAAGCTTCACAAGCGAACATGACTGAAAACACTTGCCCCATGTAATTTTTGCGCCTTTTTCTCTCAACAAAATTAACAGCCCTCCCTGGATTCTGTGAAGACGAAAATAATTGTTTCCCAGAAGCCATTTTTCTCTTCTAGTTTAGATTGACATTAAGCCTATATGCTTTTTGATTTCTTCTATAAGCTTGTCTATTTCCAATTCTGTGTTGTAGAAATGAGGTGAAACCCTTATCCCATTGGCTCTAGCGGAGACAACAATCTTGTTGCGTTTTAAGCTTTCCAAAACTTCTTTAGGCTTGTCGATTTTAAAGTTCACTATTCCGGAGCGATGCTGCGGTTCTTCCGGGGTTTGAAGCTTTAATCTAAGAGTCTTATTTTCTCGATGAGATAGTCCGTTAGTTTCAGTACTTGTTTTTCTATGTTTTCGATTCCGAAATTTAACAGCAGTTTTACGGCTTCGGCGGCACCTATAAAGCTCACAGTGCTTGGTGTGCCAACTTCAAAGCGGCTAGCTGTTTCCGAGAGCCTCAAACTCCAAATGTCCCAAAATCAATGGTCTCGAAAGTTTCCTGTTTCACGCTTGCCCACCCAACATAGGAGGCTTCAACTTTTCGATTAGCTCTTTCCGTACATACAAGTATGCGGCACCAGATGGTCCAAGAAGCCACTTGTAGCATGCTGTTGCCAAAAAGTCCACATCATCCCTTTTCACGTCTATTGGAATTACGCCCGCTGATTGTATAGCGTCCACAATTAGGACTGCACCGTGGCTATGGGCGATTTCGCTTAAAGCCTTTAAATTGTTGCGGAAACCGTTAAACGTATTTGACGTGACTTACCACGACCGCTACAGTGCTGTTACCAACAGCTTTTTCAAAATCTTCCAGCAAAACTTTGCCACGCCTATTCCGTATATAGTGGACTTTTACAATTGGGCTTTTCTTCAGCCATGGGTAAACCACCGACGGATACTCCAAATCCGTTGTGACAACCTTCGAGCCAGATGGACACAGTAAAGCGTTAGCAGCGATATTCAAGCCGACAGAAGTGTTTTCCACGAGAGCTACTTCTTCCGGTTTGGCGTTTACAAGCCTTGCAAACAATGACTTTCCAAAGTCAAAGGCCTCCAAAGGCGAGGCTCCAAAATTCATACAGTCTTCCACGTGTCAGCGCATGGCGTCTGCCACGGGCTTTGGAAGCGGAGACTGGGCGGCATGATTCAAGAAAATATTATTTTTAACCACCGGAAAAAGGCTGCGGATTTTCTCTATACCCTCTAATAGAGACTGCGCTCCTCGGTTGGCAAACTTAAATTAGGCGTGTCTAACTATAAAAGTGTGGGCGGAACTTCATGAGTGAAGTGATAGTAGTTACGACACCTGAGGTTCCAGGCTACGAAATCGTAAAAGTGTTAGGGCCGGTGCATGGACTGACGGTGCGGACAAGGGGTGTTGGCGGAAAAATAGTCGCCAGCATTGAGGGTCTCATCGGTGGGGAAGTGACATCCTATACTTATGAATGTGAAAAGGCGAGAATGGAGTCTTTGAACAGGCTTGTTGAGAACGCCCGTAAAATAGGCGCTAATGCTGTTATCGGCGCAGACTTTGAGACAAGCGACATCTTACAAGGAACTGCCACTGTGTTCGCGGCCTATGGAACAGCGGTCATAGTGAAACCGAAAGAGAAGAGAGAATAGCCCTCAACAACAGCATCTCACCTAAAGCACACCCACTTTTCCTTAAGCAGACTTTTTAACTCTTCAATTACTTCTTCAACTTTTTTACGGATAAAGGGTGGTTCAACTGGTGGAGCAAAGAACTCCTTCAAATCAAAACTTTGTAGGCCGACAGCTCCAGCAACGAGTGCATACCAGCAGAGTGGCAAAAATTGTGGGTTGTAGCCGCTTCCAATAAGCATGACAAGCTTTCCGTCACAGACTTTGTTGGCTGTTTCCCTTATTAGGCTGGATAAGACGAAAAAGCCTTTAGCTGTTAGGCTCAAATCTCCAAGCGCGTCAGCAAAATGGGCGTCGCTTCCGCCATTAGCAATTATAATGTTCGGCTGGAACTCTTCAGCCAATGGAACAAAAATTTCTTTCACAGCGTAGAGATATGATATGTCACCTGTTCCCGGCGGAAGTGGCACGTTAACGTTGAAGCCTCTTCCTTCGCCCTCACCGATCTGCCATGTAAATCCTGTGCCTGGATAAATTGTTCTCGGATCTTGGTGGATTGATATGAATAATACAGTGGAATCGCGGTAATAAATGTCGCTTGTGCCGTTTCCGAAATGCACATCATAATCTAACACTAGGAACTTTTTCACATCTTTTTCAGTTCTCAAGTATTCTATGAGGACTGCTATGTCGTTGAATAGACAGAATCCTCCGCCATAATTTCTCCCGGCATGGTGAAGTCCCCCTCCCAGCGAAATGCCCCTTTTTGCTTCTCCGCTATAAACGGTTTTACCACACTCTAGGGCTCCGCCGGTAATAAGTAGGGCAGCCTCAAGAATCTGCGGTGAAACCGGAGTTTCAACATCATATAGTTTACTTTCGGATGCTAGGCGAAAAATCAGATTCACATAATCTTCATCGTGAACCCTTAAAAGATCCACTTTTGATGCTGGTTTGGGTGCTATAACCGCTAAGTTAGGCAGATTTAGTAGGCCTTGATCTTTAAAGAAGTTTAAAGCGTTTATGAAGCGGTCTCCACGATACGGGTGGCCTTCCCCCAAATCATACTGCTTAAACTTTTCATGAAAAGTCATAACAACTTTATCTTGCAAAATTATCTCCTTTAAACTTCTATAAATTTTAGCAATATAAACCTGTCAACAGTCAGAGAAAGAAAGAGAGGAAAAAGGCCTTTTACTTGTATTTCTATATGTTTTACTCCACGTTTTTAACTTCTACCATCGGTGTTTCTGGCACGTTTTCAGTTGAAATCTGCGATTCTACTTCTGTTTTGACCTCAACAGTTTCAACTTCAACTTTGCATAGGCTATTCTCCTCGACAGTGTTTGGCTCATCCATCTGCTGTGGCGCGGTATTTTCTTTAATTTTTGATGTACCTGCGAGTTTGTCCATGGTCTCCCTAATCGCGTTTAGTTCTTGTTTTGCATTTTCAAGACCTATGGATAGCAGAGCTATTTCACGTTGATAGACTTCCTCGTCGATTTCTCCGCTTACATGTTGAATTTCATAGTTGGCCAGCAGTCTCTCAAGAATTTTAATTTGCTCTTCAACCTCTTTGGTTTTCACAGCCATTTTATCTAACAGGAGTTTTTTCTGCTTCTCTATTTCTGTTAAGGCTTCTTCCATCTCTTTATCGAAAAGCTGGAAGGTATGTTGGGATATTTTGCCGCTGCTGAACAAGTTGCCCAGGGCTTGTCTTTTCCTTAAGATGGTTTCATATTCACTGGTTATTTTCTCAAAGGAGTGTTTCCACGAGAACAATTTTCATAACACCAGTTTTTACGGGTATAAAAGAAAAAATAACATTTGTTAATATGCAGAAATATCGCTAACTAATTCTTTTTTGTTGTGACTATGCCTTTTTTGGTCATACATTAGTTTATTTTCTCTTTCTGAATGGTTTAACATTATCAATTTCGAATAATATGTTTAAACTTTGCTCTTAGGTGGATAAACTTCTTTCCACGGTTTTTAGTGTATTCGTTAGTCTTTCGATGCTTTTCTACCAAGCATCGATAGTGGTGTTTTTGTAAAGTGAAATCAACGAGAATGCTGAAGCTGAGTATTATTTAAACATGTTTTATTCAGTTTTAACTTCCAATTCTGAATTTGAATAAAATTTAAATATTTATATCAAACCCAAAATATTAGAATGTGAATAGATATGACGGCATTAACAATCATTGTTGGCGGTGAAAAATTGGAAGGCAAAATTCTTAAGAAAATGTATGAACGCATCATCAAAAACTTCATGGACATAATAATACTAGCGGAACTTAGAAAAGGGCCCATGAGCGGCTACGACGTTATATCCTTCATTCACAACAAATTCAACCTATTGGTGAGCTCCGGCACCGTTTACTCGCTTCTTTATTCACTGGAAAGAAATGGTCTCATAGAAGGAACATGGGACGAGAGGAAACGCGTGTATCGGCTAACGGAGAAAGGCGCAAAAACCATAGAAACAATTCTGAGCGCTAACGACAAAATAAAGAACTTTATAACAACACTTCTTAAAGTCCAAACATCCTAAAACTTCAAAGCCCCATACTTTATTCTCTTTGCACTTGATCGAAACCCTAAAATGTATCCTTAAAACTTTTTCTAAACCCGAACAATAAAACAGTCAGAAGGGCCCGTAGCTCAGTAAGGTAGAGCGGCGGACCAAACCGCTGCGCGGGATGGGTTGAGGCTCTTAACCCGTAGGTCCCGGGTTCAATTCCCGGCGGGCCCGCCATTTGCTTGTTTTTAGCAAAACTTTATAATCATGGGGTTCATTGTTTGTAATAGCCCTTGATGGATGCCTGTTTATGGGTGAGTTTGCAATATTAATGGAGAATGTTGTTAAGTGTTTTAAAGATGTTGTTGCCGTTAATGGTGTAAGTCTTAAAGTGGCTTGGGGTGAACTTTTCGGTTTGCTTGGCCCTAACGGTGCAGGTAAAACGACAACTGTGAACATGCTTTGCGGCCTTTTAAAGCCTACAAGCGGTTTCGTCTATATAGGCGGATATGATGTGCGAAGAGAAAATGTCAAAATAAAAGGGCTTATAGGCGTCTGCCCCCAAGAAACGGCGATTTACCCGTATTTAACGGGAGAGGAAAATGTAGAACTTTTTGGGCGTCTATATGCCCTGGACAAGGACACGCTTAGAGGTAGGCGGAGTATGCTTCTTGAAAAATTGGGGTTAACTCAAGACGCTCGTAGGAAGGTTGAAAAATATAGCGGCGGTATGAAAAGGCGGCTAAGCATTGTTTTGGCTTTAATTCACAATCCGCAAATAATATTTCTAGATGAGCCAACCGTGGGCATGGACCCGCAGTCTCGCCGGGCCGTCTGGGAGTTTATGCGAGAATTGAAAAAGGAGGATAAAACAATTTTCTTGACAACCCATTACATGGAGGAGGCGGAATCCCTCTGCGACCGGATAGGCATAATCGACTATGGACGACTTATCGCCCTTGACCAGCCTAAAAACCTGATTTCCCAAAACGACGTCCGTAACCTCGAAGAAGTCTTCATAAGATTGACTGGGCGAAGGATAAGGGAGGAAATCTGATGAATTTTCAAAGAATAAAAGCTCTGGCAAATAAGGAGGTGAAGAAGACTTTTAGGGAACCCGCCGTCCTATTTGTAATATTCCTATTTCCAATAGTTTTTGTTCTAACTTTTGGGGCTTCTTTAGACGGCTTTAGCGGCTCCCAATCAGTTTACAACATAGGTGTTGTTAACATGGACTTAGCTGGTTCAGGCGGCTTATCTCAAGCATTTATTGAGGCATTGTCAAACGCTACGATTTTACACGTGCATGTTTACGCTGACAACCAAACAGCTCATGATGATTTGTCTCAAGGAAAAATTCAGGCAGTCATTATTATCCCAGCTGATTTCAGCCAGAGCTTCACCTCTTATTATGCGGAGCCAAACAATCCAAGCGGCTGGATAAACGCCACCATTCAGCTTTATTTGGATAAGGGTTCAATTGTTGCCACGCAAGCAATACCACCCATAATCCAAAACGTTTTAGCCGCATTTTTGAATCAGCATGCGGCTCCAAGCCCTGTCATTGTGCGAGTCGCCTCTTTAATAGAGGCTAGACGGTTTTCAGCCTTCGAGTTTATGGCGCCGGGTATGTTTACCTTTGCCTCAATATTTCTTATAATGATGGCCGCTCAGTCCTTTACGCAGGACCGCGAAAATGGTATGCTGAAAAGGATTAGGACGACGCCCATAACGCCGGCAGAGTTTATGGTAAGCCAAGTGTTATCCTATACGCTTATAGCTCTAATCCAAGCTGTTCTCGTCTTCGCTATAGTTTATTTAATGGGCTTTAGACCAGCTGTTGGATTTTCTGCTTATCTTCTTGCATTTGTGTTCGTTTTGATTTTCTCGCTATCTAATATAGGCTTCGGCCTAATCACGGCGACTGTCTCAAAAACGCCTGGAGCGGCAACTGGAATATCCTTTCTCTTCGTGTTGCCACAGCTTTTCCTCGGAACCTTTGTAGGCGCCTCTCTTTCGTCCACAGCGCAAACTGCCAGCCGATTCGTACCAAGCTACTACGTCACAGACGCGTTAACATCCCTTTTTCTAAGAGACGCGCCGATCACAAGCTTAACGGTAATTCTGGACTTGGCAACAGTTGCCTTGTCATGCGTTGCCGTTCTATTGGTAGGCGTAATTCTTTATGCTAAATACTTTAAAATCTAAATTGGCCACTAATTGGCTTTCTCACATTAAACAGTGGTTAAATTGGCGGCTTAGTCTGCTTTCTTTTTTCATGGTTTTCCCGCATCCACTTCTCAAATTCTTTTGAGGGCGGTTTCTCCGCGAAGAGTCTCCGTCTGACCGCTTCCAGAAAAGAGTTTTCTCTGCCTATAAACTCAGCGGCGGTTAAAACCCTGTGTTCCGCTTTCTCAGCTTTTTTAAAAACCTTAGCCGCCTTTTCACGCCAGTTTTCATCTCTTAAAAGGTGATGTTCCAAAACAATGCATGGCGCAATTTCAACGAGCTTTTCCAAATTTTCTATTCCACGTTTAAATTCTACCTCGTTTACTCTAAAACCTGTCAGATAAGAGGGCGGTCCACCAATAATAACAAGTTGTGGTTTCTCTGCAACAATCTTTTCAAGAGTTTTAACTGAAATGGGTCCCTGCACATCTGGAGCGAAAAGGAATTTTTCACCCTTAAACTCTATGGTTGCCATTAACACCCAGCCTAAGGCTGAATCATCTGGACCGTGGGAAACAGGCTCCGAGAATCTTATTGTGGTTTTTCCAAATGTGAAAGTTCTGCCATCTGCAATTTCAAGTTTTTTGGCGTGTTTTCCGCCAGTTTTCTGGAAAACCCAGCCTCGACGTCTCTGGCTAAAGTTAATCCACTCCTTCGGATTTTTCATCAAAACAATTTTGTCTTGATAAATCTGCTTGGCGGTTTCATCTAACTTCGTCCAGTTACAAAACCAATCCTCATAGGAAGGCGTGTGATGGTCAAAATGATAATGGCTTATGGTCACCACGTCTGCCCTTTCAGAGGCTTCAGCTATTCGCCATCTACATTCAATTATCGCTTTGTACTCCAGCGGATGCGGGGGCAAACCGAAACGGTTTGGACAAAGCGAAACTCCAGCATCAAGAAGAACCCGCAAGTCCGGTGTCTCGACAAGGGTGCACATGGAGCGTACACCTAAACTTTCCGCGGCCAGGGGCGTAACCCTCAAATGTTTAAACATGGCTGTACAACGCCTTGAGACCAGCGAACATAAACTTTTATTTTAAGTTTAACATTTAGTTTTTGATGGCGGGCGATGACGATTCTGGCCCCGCTGAAAAGTGATTGGGATCTTGAGTGCGTGAGTCCGCCGCCTAGAAACAATAAATTTAAAAATGAATTTCAGCGCCTACGCTAGGGTGTTAGCAGCTGCTGGATTTTAGACCAGCTGAATAGCCGCTAACACTGGCAGGTGAATCTGTATTTGTGTTGTTATCGTGAACAATAAGGTTTATTAAGACTTAAGATAGCCTTTCCTCGTGGAGGCTGCCTCATATGGAAAGCCCAAAATCAAATTTGGCCATAGCCTTCGCCCTTGCGCTAGCAGCCATGGTCACAACAGCCTTAGTTGCCGGTTTGCTTCCAGCTATCCAAACGATTCAAAGTTCGGGAAACGTGAGGGCCACTCTGGGTCTCGGCGTATACAGCGACTCATCGTGTACAGTTTCCCTATCTAGCATTGATTGGGGTGAAGTTATCCTAGGTCAAAATTATACACGGACTATATACCTGAAAAACCTTGGTAATGTAAAGGTAACGCTTTCCATGATATATGGAAACTGGACTCCATCTTCGGCAAGTAATTACTTAACTTTAACTTGGAACCGGGAAAACGCTATTTTAAACGTCGGCGAATCAATCAGTGCAAACTTAATCCTAACAGTGAAGTCAAACGCCCAAGGAGGCTCATTCTCATTTGATATATCCATAATAGCAACTGAAACTCAATAACGCCAACGATCTCCTCTTAATTTGTTTGAAAATTTAGCTAAAAAGGCTGGAAAATCCGCATAATCACAGTAGCCATAAACCCGATTCCTAAAGCAAGGGCGACGAGGCGAAGACGCCTCTTTTCAATAATAATGTTTCCAGTGTATCCAGAAGCTGAAGATATAATCTCAGATGTTATGAGCAGAATTATAGCCATGACCGCCAGCCAAAGGCTTATGTCCGACATGGACATCGGAAAATTCATGTCTAGCTTTCCACCATGCGGTATCGAATTTCAACTGTCTGGCCATCAATAGATGCGTTAACCTTCTGTATTGTAACTGCTTTTCCAGAAGCCTTGGCTAACGCACATGCTACAGCGCTTGCAATAGGGCATCCTAGTAAATAAACACTTTTCAAGTTTTCATCAATATATAGACTCTTGTACACTGAGTCAGATATTTTTAGATTAACGCTGTTGTCTTCAATTTTCATTTCCGCTTCTTTTGCCAACTGTAGGTTTTCAACAATTATTATGGGGATGGTTTCGCATAGTTCAGCTAACTGAAGTTTCGCTGTGTCCTTCCTTAACTCTTTTTCAATCTGTTCAAGAATTCCCAACCCTGGTGGAGCAACACAAACACCGTTCGGGTTGGCGAGCAAAAATTTGCTTTTTGCAAGTTCTTCTATGGAAGGCACGCCACCAGCGTCTGAAGAAATAAAAACCACATGGTCTTTAAGGCCTTTTAAGTGTTCTGGAAGGTAAACTTCCTTTGGATATGGCGGTATATAATAGCTTTTGCCTTTATATTTCAAGTCTGCAACTATTCTGTCAATAGTTTTGTATGCAGGTAACGCCGTTGAGTCTATTAGACTACTTTGCACATACCGCAGAGGTCTCACGAAAAAGAAGAGAGCACCCCAGAATGTTAAACCTAAACCTATGAAGGCTAA
This sequence comes from Candidatus Bathyarchaeota archaeon, assembly GCA_018396705.1. Lineage (NCBI taxonomy): Archaea > Thermoproteati > Candidatus Bathyarchaeota > Candidatus Bathyarchaeota archaeon. The sequence continues at coordinate 261,688 of JAGTQZ010000002.1, read as the reverse complement.
AACGTTCGAGTCCTTTAAAATTGCGCCGACGAGGCATAAGACGCCGGGGATTGCTAAGGCTAAGCCTATTTTCCCGGAAGGTATGCTCTTAGCCTTTTTTAGCTCAAGTTTCAGATTTTCAACTTCCTCTTGAAGCTTTTTGACGGTCTCCGCCGAATGTTCGTTTGGTGTTTTTTCTTCGACCTTTTTGTTCGTTTCTATGCACATTTCTAAACTAAAAATGAGGTGAACTTGCCATTTAAGGTTTCTAGAGGTTTACTAAACTTTTCCAAACAAGTTTTGGAGTATTATTTGTTAACGTTAGGTCCACTTTTATGAAGCCATATTCCTGTAGACGGTTTAACCTTTCCATGAGCCTTCTAAGTTTCATTGTTTTCCCAGTTCTGTTTTTAATTGCATTATTTATTTCAGCTGTCGTGGCGTTTCCTTTAGCTTTGCTTAACTCGGTAATTGTTTGAAGTACAAGCTTGTCTGTGGGTGAAGCTAGATTGTTGAATATTTTCATGTTATTCATTTTTTTATGCCACTTGCGGGTGGACTCTGCTGCTTTTGTGACTATTATGAGGGCTATTGAAAAGGCAAGGAGAGTTTGCTGTGCAGGTATTCCCAAAGAAAGTAATGCTTGAGTTTTTATTGGTTCCCAGTGGCGGGCTACCGCATCTCCGAGTTCCAGAAGCTGGTTTTCATACTGTTGAGGGCTGGAAACTCCCCATGCCCATATTAGAAGGCTTATTCTAACATATCGCTGTTGCACTGTGGCGCCCATTTTGAATGTGGCCCTTTCATACCAGTAAAGTGTATATTGCGTATAGTTTTCCTCGGAATTTCGGAAAACTAGGTACTTTGCAATTAACTGGCCGCCCTCAAGCAATTGTATATCGTTAGAGGCTAGAACTTCAACTAGCGGGTAACGCCCCTGAGCTGTCTGCCATGATATGAGGCAAACTTCCCAGTTATGAAGGTTCGAGATGCTGGTTGCCACGCTTATAATAGCATATGTAACCGGCCTTGAAAGGTTTGCTGGAAAATAAGCGTAAACCAGCGACGCGTCCTGTTTTGCTATTCGTTCATAACCAGTATCCCGATATAGAAAAGTGAGGTTGTAATCTGGGACCCGCGGCAGAATTTCTGTTGTTTTTTCCCATGAGGTTACCTCTATTGTTTCCTTTGAGATGGCGAAAACCGGCGCGCTGACGCTTAGAGATACTAGGCAACAGCCGATTAGTAGCAGCGTTATTTTTGCCCAAAAAACTCGGGAAGGTTTCCTTCTAAATGGGTTAAAGAACCTTCCACAGTTTAAGCAAAAGTTCTGGAATTTTTCCCGAAACCTGTTACACTCTGGGCATAAAGGCGTGTCAGCGCGGCTGGTAATAACTTTTATTGCCAATAGCTTTTCAGACACGATAAGTGTGATGAATATTCCAACGAATGTGAGCATTAAACCAGCTAATGAGTGAAAAATAAGCATTGCAACCTCTTCTCCGAAGAGGTAAGCCGCAGAAACTATGGACGTTATGCGGACAATGTTTAGAGCTTCAAAAACAGCGAAGCCAACCGCGAAGATTAAAGCTTTTTTGAGAAGTGGAGCTTGTACAATCGCCATTAGAAAGACAGCGAACATGAAGAAGGCGGTTAACATGTAAATACCCGAGCATGGGATGTCCACAGTGAACGGAATTGGCTGCTCCTGGTTTTTCGTCAGCATTATGGTTGGAGAGCCATACGTCGTGTTTAATGTTACCGGGACTCCTAACCCCTTGAGTAATGTATAGGAAGCTTGAGTGTTAATGTTTGCTAGGTTTCCGCCTAAAGTGTATGCTATCTCGTTGGGCATCGGGACCATAAAAACAAGAAGCACTACGGGGATGATTAGCACTTTCAAGGCTTTTAGATTAAAGAGAATTAGCATGGCACCCACTACAAATACGGGTAAAGAGAGCACATGATATTCCAGTGGATAAAATGTGTATGAACCATACCAATAAACTAGAAAAGCTATGAGGCATAGGCTTAATCCAACGAGTTCATCAAAAGGCATGCCTCCAGATTTCTTTCGTAGAGACTCCAAAGCAAGCGAAGCCTTAAACGCATCCCTCTTCAAATAGAGAAGAACGCCCACGAAGGCTGGTATTAGAAGAACGTGTGAAAGAGCTTCCGCGTGGAGGGCTTCATTCAACAATATTTCCAAGTCACGCCAGTAGACTGCCCAGATTACCAATAAAAAAAGAAATAGGGCTAAAACGTGCTGCCAATAGCCCTCAAATGCACCAATTATCCACCTGATTTTATCTGAAACTCTCTTCACAATATTAACCCTTCAAAAGAAAATAAACGAAGAGAAACTTTAAAAAGATCTCTAAAAGGGTTTTCGTTTTCTCTTATTTATGAATAAACCTAACCCTATAATCATGGATGTCATAGCACCTGCAGTGCCAACAACCGGATAGTCTGGTATTTGCTGTGGGATTCTGGGATTAACATAGAAACATGTCCACCTAAGGGCAAACAACTTTATACATTTACACCCATATGAATTGACATATTCAAACTCGAACAAGGCGAACACCAACCACGAGCCTACATCGCTGTTACTGGTAAGTTCGTATGTGCTGATAGCCTCCTTAAGACCATTTTTCAAAGAGGCCTGGACTCTTTCCGTCTTTTTGATCCCGTCGAACAATTTTATCCATATGAATGTGACATTTGTAACGTACATGTTATTTGTAGTTGCATTAGCCGTTACGGACTGCCCAACATAGGCAGCCTTTGGAGACACTGTTAAACTGTACCAATAACGACATAATAACATCCTAGGACCATAATTCTTTAGGGATGATGTTAGAGAACTAGAAAACGCAGAGTCTTCAATGTATATTATCTCCCCCTCCGTAACACCCTTTTTAACAATGTCGTTGATTTCGCTAATTACCTTCTCCGACGTTACATTGTCATAGTTATTTATCACCACTTCTTCAGCTTTGACAGCTGGCATGTAAAGGAAACTGGCAACAAATGTTATTATCATCAGCGCTAGCAACATTTTCTTTAAATCCAATATACCCTCTCCCTTTCTATAACAAAAAAGATAGTGTTTATAAATTTATGTGGAATACAAGTATAGACCTTTAGACAAAATTTTCTATTTCGGCGCAACCGCATGTTTTAAAATTGTTTTTAAGATTTTTGGGCCTTGTCGTAGCGCGCTTAGCCTTGACACCCCATTTTTTCTTTTTTCACAGCTTATAGGTATCTCTTTGAAAACAAAGCCATTTTTTAATCCTTTCATGGTTATTTCAGTTTCAATCTCGTAGCCGTTAGACTCCAAACTTATGCTTTTAAGGAATTCTCTTTTTAAGGCTCTTAGCCCAGTTTGACTGTCTGTGATCTTTTTTCCCGTTAAAACCATAATTGTCATGTTTATGAGATGGTTGCCGAACACGTGGAGTTTTGAGGTGTGGTTTTTGTTTTTTCCTAAAAACCTTGAACCAGCCACTACATCTGCGCCGTCCACTAATGTGTTAATCAGATCTGGGATTTCCTTAGGCTTGTGGGAGCCGTCTGCGTCTATAGTTACAATTATGTTGCCGTTGGCGTGTTGAAAACCCTTTCTTAGGGCGTAGCCTTTTCCCATGTTTCCTCCGTTTGACAGCACTGTAACCTTGTATTTGCTCGCCACTTCCCGCGTACGGTCTTCAGAACCGTCGTCTACAACGATTATCTCGTATGGAAGGCCTAAACTTTCCATTATTTGGGCTGTTTCTTCGATTACGCTGCCTAGTGTTTTCTCTTCATTATATGCTGGAATAATCACCGATACAACGTTGTTCGGCATTCGCCTTCTTTTTTCTCCTTTCTGCCCTTATTTGAGGAATTATTTTAAACGCAAAGATAAATCCATATGTAGAATTAGTATAGAAAATTTTCAACATTGTTATAGAACAATCTGCTATGCTTGGCTCAGAGGTTTTATGGTTACAATGAAATGGAACTGTTCAACATCATTTTCCACTATATATGCGATAAACCTTGGATCCGAAGATACCTCCAAAGTTAAAATGACGCAAATGCGTTCGTTTGGTTCAAGCGGCACACCAGTATAATTCCATGACAAGCGTAAGGGATTTTCAACAGGTAGAGGCTCCTTAACGATGTCGCCTTTTGAATTTTGGAAAGTCAAATTTGAAGATGTTAGCTCAAGGATTATCGGTTTATTGCTTATACTCTTCAAATAGAACAAACGGTCTGTCCTAGCTCCAAGATAAACTGTTCCCCAGTTGATAAATTGACTTCCATTCGGCAAGGTGCGTATGTCCCCACCAGAGGCTTCCACACCTATCACGTGGATATTGCCGACGCTTGGAAGATACAGGCCATGAAAACTGCTTAGCCAGATGGAAACCCCCATGTTTAATAACAGTGTTGCCAGAGAAACATAGACAACCAAAAGTATTGTTTTCCAAAACCGTCGTATAAGCCGTATGCTACGCCTTGCAAATCGAATTACATAATTTACTAGAAATTTCAATTCAAATACTTCGCAACTAAAGGGTTAATGTATTAACCCTAAAAAGTTTATCCCAAAAAGCCTAGAATAGCTTCCATAGTGGATAGTGGAATGCTTAAAAGTTTCGAAATTACCCCTAAACCTGAAAACATTATTTTTAAATTTGCAACGTCAGCTTTTTCAACCGCGCCCACCGCTGGAGCTGCGACAATGTAGGTTATCAAAAAGGTTGTGATTCCAGCAACCAACTTTATCCAATCTGCGTATGCCATGGTGTTTGTTACCAGAAATGTTGTTGCTGCCGCGATAAAGGACGTTGCTAATATTTTTGTAGAGGATTTAATGTCAACTCTAACGTTGTAGTGCTTCCAAACCCAGTATGATCCGATGGACAAGCTTGGCAGTCCCGCCACTATGCTTGTTGTTATGAGGCCCACTATGCCGGCGGAGGGTATAAGCACGAAAGCTAGTGGCATGCCGAATGCCAGCGTTATTAGGCTTAGTTTCATTTGAGTTTTTGTTTCACCCAAGCCTGCCAAAAGGTTTCCTAGGCTTAGGTTTCCAAAAATCGCGAATAGATTGCCTATCACATGCATGGTTAGAAATAGCGGCGCGTAAGCCCACTTTTCTCCGAAAAGTGTGCATATCATTGGTTTAGACAAAACCATTATTGCCGTAGTTGCTGGCACAAGGAATATTGCAGTATACTTAACTGAAGATGCAAACACTGATTGTAGCAGTTCCCCCTCTTTTTTCGGGTTAATTTTTGAGAAAACTGGGAAAAGAACTGTTGATATGGGAATTGAGAAAAACGTCAGCAACGTGGCAAATTGGGTTGCCACTTGATAATTGCCTATCATGGTGTCTGTACAATATATCGCCATCAAAAAAGCATAGAACTGCGCCAAGAAACCGCTTATAATTGAAGCTATTGATAGGGGAATTCCGTAACGTAGCATAGCCTTCAAAGTTTGGCTTAAACCGTTTATCTCAGCGTTTCTGGCTTTTAAACCCCTAATTATGGCTAGGTATAGTGCTATTAGCCCAATTATTGTTGCGAATATAAATGATATTGTATAGCCTAAGGTTGCCCCTAAAGCACCATAGCCCGCAAACACTAGAAGCGGGGATGTGATAGTCTTCGCTATTGCTTGGCAAATGCTGGTTAGGCTGTTTAATTCCATTCTTTCAAAGCCTATGAAGGTTGATTGCGCGGCTGCAAGAAGGGCTCCTGCAAGCACCGTGACGGAAGCCACGGCAATTAGAGATGAGGCTCCTGGTCTTTGGAATACTGTTGAAGCGATAAAACCAGATAGGGCAACCAAGATTATGGACAAAGCGAGTCCTGCGGCTAGTTCGAAGATTATGCCTGAAATGATTATTGGGTAGGCGTTTTCATCTTTGTTTTCAGCCCTTAGGCTGGCTGTGTATCTTGCTATGGCTGAGTTTACGCCCCAGTCTCTGAAGAGATTAGCCATGTATGATGGGATTAGGGCTATTGTGTATAGGCCATATTCTTCTGGTTTTATAAGCCTAGCCAATATTATTGTGCCTATTGCCATAATTATGGTGGAGGCTGCCACGCCTATGAATAGTTGGAAGCTTCCTGTGGCGGATTTTTTGCCCATTTCTAGGGCTTTTTGCATGGTTAGAGGGCCTTCTTTTATTATATCCTAATGTTAGGGAAAATTTTGTTGTTTGGATTGGAGTTTTTCTGGGTTTGTTTTGGGTTTTGTTTTTGTTTTGTTGTTGTTTAAAGGTTTTTGTTGCCGGTGTTTTTGGTGTTTTGTTGGTGTTTTATTGGGGTTTACTGGCGTTTTTGTGAAGGTTTATGTGGCGGATTTTTGCTGTTTTATCGGTTGGTGGTTGTTTGAGGGTTTTGGTTACTGGCGGGGCGGGTTTTATTGGGAGCCACACTGTTGATAGTCTTTTGGCTGAGGGTTTTGAGGTTGTTGTTTTGGATAGTTTGCGTAGTGGAAGCCTAGACAATGTCAGGCGGCATTTTGGCGGGGCGGGTTTTCATTTTGTTAAGGGAGATGTTAGGGATGCTGGGCTTTTGAGGAGTTTGGTGGATGATGTTGATTGTATTGTTCATTTGGCTGCTTTGGTTAGCGTTCCGGAATCCTTTTAAGGATCCAGCTTTGACTTTTGACATTAATGTTAATGGGACTTTGAATTTGTTGAAGGCTTGTGTGGATTCAGGCGTAAAACGTTTTGTTTATGCTTCTTCTTGCGCTGTTTATGGACCGCGGCAAGCTTTAAATGAGTACAGCGGGGTCATGGCCCAGTTCCTGAATCGAATTAAAAATGACATGCCTCTGGTAATTTTTGGTGATGGAGAACAGACAAGGGATTATGTGTATGTTGAGGATATTGCTGAAGCGAACTTGCTTGCTTTAAAATGTTCTGGAGTTGCTGGAGAAGCTTTTAATATTGGGACGGGTGTGGCCACTTCCATAAACAGGTTGGCCAGCATCCTTTTAAAATTTGCCAACAAGGAGCATTTAAAAATCCAGTACTGCGAGGCTAGGGAAGGTGACATCAGACACAGCGTTGCCGACATTTCAAAGGCAAAGGAAAGGCTTGGTTACAATCCAAAAGTCTCGCTTGAAAATGGTTTAGGAAATCTTTTATTGGAAAACTGAAAATGTAAATGCGCCATTTTAAAGGTGAAGTGAACGCTTATTAAGGAATAGTCAATGGGGTTCAATCCTTGGTATCTTTAGACCGTCGAAGTGTTTGTCTAGTGATATTATTGCTTCTGCGTTTGTTGTGAGGGCTGATGCGTATTGGATGGCATCATCCATGCTTAATTTTTGTTGTTTTGCTATTTCTGTGGCTTTTGCCTCGTCTGTTATTGTTGTGTTGTATATGTGGAGCCCTTTATAGGCTAGTAGGCTTAAAAGGAATGTTTTAAGGACGTCAAGTCTTCCTAACTCTTCCATAATTACTATTATTGAGTGTATCGAGAAGTCGGTGACTATGGCGCTTTTCTTTCCATCTCTTAAGGCTCTTAGTAAACGTTTACATTCTTCTTTTTTACCTCTGCCAAGGAGAACTTCAAGGAAAATGTTTGTGTCAACCAGATACATTTTCAAACACTTTGGACGCCCAGAATTTTTTGGCTTCGTGTTGGAGGGTGACGGAGTCTATGTTTACATCTGATAGTAGTCCGTCTATGGCTTCCACTGGGTCCCCTTCAAATGTTTCGCTTTCAACTGTGGAGACCCATTTTAGCAGGGCTTCCTCCGCCGCTTTGCTTAAGGCTCCTTTTCCGTAGCCGAACCTCTTCATGGCCGCCTCTCTGAATTTTCGCTCAAGATTTGGATCTATTTTCACACGTAGAGACATGACATATTACCTTATTGCCATACTGCAAAAAGGCTATATAGCCTTTTCTATACCAAATGGTAGGCCGGCTTTAAGCCGGGGTAGTTGTCTATGAGCTTTTGATAGAGAACCTAGCATCGAATAGCTCAATTATGTCGCTGACTGAAAAATGTGCCTTAAAGTTCGTCCCGCACAATTTTTAGGCACGGGTCTGGCCACATCCATCAACAAGTTAGCCGCATTTCCAAAGCGAATAAAAACTTGGAAAGCTTTTTATGGAAAATTAAGCACGTTAACCTTTTATTAGGCGCATTTTATGAGCGCAGATGTACGCGAGGCAGAAGCTGTCGATTTGAGTAGTGAAGCTTTATTGTTGTTAGCTGCTGAAAATTTAAAGAAAAGCATTGAATTTGCTGTTGGTCAGTTGAAGGCTAAGAAAGTTAAGGGCGAGATGAAGCTTAAATGGAGCTGTTCTTTGGTTAGGCAGGTGGAAGCCTTGGTTAAGGTTGTTGAAGCCTTGAACAAGATTGGCAGTAAGTCTGAGGCTGATTTGGATTTGTCTTCTTATTTGGCTGTTTTGGAGGAGAAGATTCCGCGGAGATTCGTTAGCAAACGGTTTGCTACAGTTGTTAAAACCGTGCAGGCGAGAATCGCTGGACGTAAGCCTTTAAAAGTTTAAGTTTGTTGATGCTTTTTATATTTCACTTTTCTAGCCAATATGTTGCGCATTAATTCCTTCCGTTTTTGCAATTTCAGTCAATTTTTTCTCCTGTAATAAATTTGTTAGCATTGACTAGCTTTGATGAGATTATTTGTAACGCGTCTGCTTGATAGATGTGATATTTCTCTATAAGAATCCACGAATCCAAAAGAAGTTTCGTTTTCACAGGGATCGTTTTAATTAATCCAAGTTTTATGAGCCTTAAAGTCTCCGTAACTAATAACTTTCGGGCCTTCATTGTAGTCTCTCTTTTCTATCCATTTCCTCCTTTGATATTTGATATATGTCTAATACCCCTAAAGCTTCGCCTATGTTCCAAACAGAGAAAGCTAGTTTGGCTTCGCCTTGAAGAGTTTTTGAGTAAACTTCTTGAACTATGTCCATGCCATCTTCAAAGCACATACTTTTCGACTATGGCACTTGAGTCGAGGCATATCAGCAAGCGGTTGAATCCCTCAGTCCTCGAACAATTTTTCCCGCGGATGTTTTAACTTTCGGCCGAATTGGCGAAACTTCAATTGTCCTCACAGTCTCAGAAATCATAGTCTCAAGGGCGTTGGCAACTGCAAGATCGCTTAGCTCTTCCTTTAAGGCTTCCTCCAAAGCTTTACTAACTCCCTTTAAACCTCCCTCAATGTTGGCTTTTAGTTTAAATTTTTTCCAAAGATCCTCATCAATTAATATGTTTGTTTTAATTTTCCCGGTTAATTTAATTCCCTCCATAAAGAAAGGAGTATATACTCCTATTTTTGTTTTAAGCCAGATGAAACCTATGCTATTTCCTTGTTTTTGATGAAATTGTTTATATTTGCCTCAAACTTCATTCCCCAATAGTTTTAGTTCTTGCATACTTTCAGGTTAAGGCAAGCTTTTGGCGTACTCGACTCTTTTAAAAGATCGAAGGATTGTTGTCGATTAAAGAATGTTTAAATACATGTTTAAACATTTTAAACTCAACGGTGAATAAAATTGGCCAAAACAATAACGATTAGAGACGAAGTTTATAGAAAGTTGTTAAAAGTTAAGCGTGAAGGTGAAAGTTTCAGCGACTTATTTGAGAGGCTTATTGAGGGTGCTAGCCCCCTTGAAACTTTAAGGAAGCTTAGGGGGTGTGTGGAGTTCAGAGATAAAGAAGTTTTGTTAAAGGAGATTTATGCTGCAAGGGCTGAGCGCCGGCTATGATTGTTTTGGACACGGACGTGTTGATCGAGATTTTCGATAGGCAGTCTAATAGAGGCGATGAGGCTTTGACGAAGCTTTTGGAGAAGGGCGAAGATGTCGCCACAACAGTGATTAATCTTCATGAGATTTTATATGGTCTTGAAAAATATGCTAAGCCTGTTAGGGATGTTTTGCTTCTGCCAGTACTCGAATATACTAAGAGGGATGCCCAGTTATCTGCCGAGTTAGAGTTAAAAGCTGAAAGTTCAGGAACACCAGCTCGGAGGACAGACGCTATGATCGCCGCCATAGTATTAAACAGAGGAGCATCACTATTCACTTTCGATTTAAAACATTTTAATATTTTCAAGAGTTTTGGCCTTAAACTTCTACAACTATAAGTATATGTTTAGTATGGAAATTCGGCTACGTGGTATGCTTCTATTGGCGCTTTTTTCGAATTTATTTTTTCTATGAAGTCTTCTTTGTCTAGAGATACTAGGATGGCATTTTTATCTAAGGCTACTTTGAGATAGATGGCATCTATGGCGTAAATGTTATATTCTGCACATAGGCGGTAAGCTGATGTGCAGAAAGCTTTGTCGCAGTTTGTCAAGAGTGATGGATGGATCATTAAGTCCAATTGCTCTTTTGCCTTGTCAGCTACGGCCTTCCCAGCTTTTCTTGCCAATGTGCCGCAGACCTCCTGATATATGATGCTGGGTTCCGTCAGAATAAATTTGTCCGGAACTTTCTCCAATATTTCGATGCATTCTGCGCTGTAGGGTTCATCATTTTTAAGGACAGCTATTAAAACATTGGAGTCTAACGTCAAAAGTCGACTAGACGGGTTCATGACGTCTCAGCCTTTTTGTCTCTTCAAGCACTGTTGGAGGGCCGGTCCATTTGCTTGAAACAATGCTTTTAAGCTGGAGGAAACCTTGCACTCCAGATCTCATTTCATCAATTTTGTCTTTGGTTAAGATGATTGTCTTTTCTGAAGCGACAAGCTTTGCTAGAAGCTCAGCCCATGTTTTGCAACCTAACTCCACCTTAAGCCTCTTCAACTCCTTAAGGAGGTCTTCTGGAACATTTTTAACGAGTATTGTCGCCAAATCCATCGCCAAGTTATTTTGGATTATCTAGAATATAAAGTTTATCTAAAATCTTTGAAAATTTTACTTGTCCCAAGGCAAAGCGTGACGCAAGGGGATACTGTTCTGTTAAGCGCACATCTACATGATCATTATTTGAGTAATCTTTTTATGTATATACTTGTTGTAATTACTATTGGTGATGTAGTTGGGTACAGTTACTATTAAAGTTGATGAGAATTTAAAAAGGAAAATGAGGGGCGTTAAGATTAATTGGTCTGAGTACATTAGGGAAGCCATTAAGCGTAGAGTGGAGATTGAAGAGAAGAAGAAGGCTGCTGAAAAGCTTCTGGCGAGTTTGAAGGAGAAGAGGCATGTTGTGCCATCTGGGTTTATCAATGAAACTATTAGGGAAATGAGGGAAGCTCGTTGAGAGTTTATGTTGTGGATGCTTCCGTCGCTTCAAGGTTTTTGTTGGTTGAGGATTTATCAGACAAGGCTGAGTTGGTTTTAGAAGATTTTTTGCAGGGAAAGCTGGATCTAAGATCTCCTGAACTGGTTGTTTACGAGGTTGGGAACACTTTGTGGAAAAGCGTTAAAGATGGTTTTATAAGCCTGGACGAGGCCATAGAAAAGTTTTCGCTCTTTTTGGAGTTGCGGATTAACCCTGTAAACCTCAGCTTTGAGGAGCACAAGGAGATTTTGGACTGGAGCGTTAAGAACAATGCAACTTATTATGACAGTGCATATGTAAAGGCTTGCATGGAGGTCGGCGGAACCCTTCTAACAGCCGACGACATTTTATACAAGAAATCAAAGGAAACCGTTCCAACACTACATTTAAAAGATTATAGAGGTTAACTTTACAATTTTCAAAGAGACTTGTGTTTGAAAAGGTAAAATACGAGGTTGTATGGTTCCTTTTGCATATAACGATGGAGTCGGCTAGTCCTCAGTCCTTAATTTTCTTTTTCACCTCAGCGTCTATTTTTGCGGCTTTTATGGCGGTTGTTTGGAGGCCTTAAGTGAGTTGGTTGAGCAGGGTTTTAGGTTGAGGGAGGAGGTTTTCTTGGAAGCTGTAAGGGAAGCGAGGAAAATTGCGGAAAAATCAAAATAGCGCAATTTAACATCATTTTGAACACGTACGATTTCGTTGATGACTCTTAAAATTTTTCAAAAAGTATTTGGTTTTTGTATGCTTGTTCTATTGCAATTAAGTCTTTAAGTCCGTCCTCACCTGATGGCGATGGTGTTCTTTCTTGGATTAGGCAATTTATGAAGTGTTGGAGTTCTGTTTTGTGACCTTGGTAGAATTGTGATGTTCCCGTAGTTAGCATTTGAATGATTGTGGACAAGGGGTTTGATGGTTTATGTTGAGCTGTTATGTGGTCTACTGTTCCTATTAGCTCGATTTTTAGTTGGTATCCTTGTAAGAACCAGCCTACGTTTATTATGGCTGTTGTCCTGTTTTCGAATTTTGCGAGGCATGTTGCCTTATCCTCGAAGTCCATGTTGAACCTGTAGCCTAAATGGCTTTTTATATCTGTTATTTCGCCAAAGTACCAGCGGAGCAGGTTTATTAGGTGGCTTCCCAAGTCTATTAGGGCTCCGCCGCCTGTTAGCTCTTTATGGAACCACCATTCTGGCACCGGTGTAGGCGCGTGGGCTTCTGCTCTATGAAAGAACGGACCAGTGCTTATGTAGTTGGCAATCGCTATTTCTATGTCGCCCAATGTTCCATCATGAATTTTTCTTTTAAGAGTTTGAAATTGCTGGTTGAACCTTAATGGGTAGCCCATCATTAATTTAACATCGTTTTTGCGTGCCGCTTTGAGAATTTCTTTAGCCTCTTTGGTGTTTCTGGCTATTGGCTTTTCTAACATTATATGCTTTTTTGCTTCAGCTGCGTCTATTGCGCATTTTAGATGCAAATGTGTTGGTAAGGCAATTATAACTGCGTCGATTTCAGGGTCTTTGAGCAGTTGGGTGTAGTCTGTGAAGGTTTTTTTGACACCATAGCTTTTAGCCTTGCTAAGTGCCTTTTTGGACAAATCTGCCACAGCTATAACGCGGGCATTATCAAGCCTTTTAGCGTGTTGAAGGTGGATTTGTCCCACATAACCTAAGCCGATAATTCCAAGTTTCAAGATTTTCATGGCTTTTTCCTTTTTGATCTAGATTCCAAGTTTTTTGTTTAACCCTGTAAAAATTAGGAAGGCATATGCTTTGTCCATTAGTTTCTTTTTGAAATCTTTTTTGGGATACCTTGATTTGAAATATTTTATTGGCGTACCTTTTGGTATGTATAAAGCTCTGCCCAACCCCTCTTTTTCCGCAAGTTGTAGGTATTCTATCTTTTTTGGTTTTAGTCCTGCAATTTCGGCTGCTGCAGTGTCAAGGGATACTGGGTCTTGGCTGGCCATTACAAGTCCAAGTTTTCGTGGATGAATTCCCGAAACAATATTCCCATCAACGATGTGCAAATCAAATTTCATTAACTTATTTAAAGCCACAATTGTTTCAGCAAGCATCTCATGATACTTAAATTTTTTAGGGTACGGATTACATCCATATATGTTTTTTAAAGCACAGGTTAACTCAATTCCTCGCAAGGTGTACTTAATTTTTGGAACATTGATTTTCACGTCGGCCTTACGAATTATCTTTGGCACCATAAATCGAAAGGTTTTACCTCCAATAGTCACATCTGCTGGGCTAGCTTCTTCCTCTGACAAATTTACAAGTTTAACGTTACAGTTTTCAGCTAGTTTTTCATAGCCCAGCATTCTGAACGCATATTTGCAAATCATTGCAGAAGCGTCCGATTCAACTATGGAGATATTCACATCTTTTGATGTTTCTTCCCGAATTAACCTGATTAATTCTGCTACGAGTTTTGGGTCTGTTGTTTGGCCAGTTGTGTAATCCCAGTAATAGCATAAGTTTGGTTTGATGATGATGTTTCCAACATTGCTAGGAAAGTTGTATCCTATTAGGTTTAGAGCCTCTTCCACTGCTTGTTTTATGTTGTAATCTTTAATCTTTACAAGACTGACTAGACTCATTCTAGATTTCCTTCCGAGTAGCTGGTCTGCATCGCATCATACTTTTTAGGTCTTTTATGTTTTGTTTTTAAGCGCCACCACCGTCGATGGGTTGTGGGAAAACAATTTCCTCCATCATTTTTTTAGCTGAATTTAATAAGTAATACGGTCTTTTATACGCGCTTATATTCAACAGTAGTTTTTTGAGTTTTTGCTTTAAAAAGTCTCGGACTATTTTATTTTTAAGTTTGAAAAGTTCTGTTGTGCTGAGATTTTTAGTTTTTATGACGATATCGTGAGAGGTGAACTTTGACCAGTCGGTTGTTATTAAAAGAGAATTTTGCAAAGCTACTTTATATAGTTTGGTTCCTGGATATGGTGTTAGAAAGTTTATGTTTAATATGTCAGGGTCCAGTTTAAGTATAAGTTTTCTCGTGTTTTCGATGGTTTTAATTGTTTCATTTGGCCACCCTAAGATGATGTGAGCTTGAGTTAGTATATCCATCTCCTTTGATAGTTTAAACGCTCTTTCTATTGTTTCCAGCTGTACACCTGTCTTTGCGATTTTTAGAGTTTCTGGATCCCCTGTTTCAACTCCGTAATGTATTCTTCGACACCCTGCTTCCTTCATTTTTAATAGAAGTTCTTTGGAAATTTCGTTAACTCTTGATTCACATATCCAAGCTATGTCGAGATTTCTTTTTATGATTTCATCGCATATTTTAATTTAATTGCTTGTTCTTTGTTGTAAGCAAAGGATTGTCCTCTAAATGCGAAACCTTCTATATTGTAGTTATTGTGCAATCTTTCCATTTCATCCACTATTGATTTTGGGCTTCTAAAAGACCATTTTTCACCATAACCCAGTGGGTAGGGACAGTAAAAACATTTGTATGAACAACCTTTACTATCCAGTATTGATACATAAGCGAAGCGTTCCCCATATTTATCTGTGAAAGTTTCATAACCATCGAGCGGAATAAAATCGTAGCAAGCCTCTGGCAAGTCATTGATGTTAAGTTCTGGAAATGCGGGATTATTAATTATTTGTCCATTTTTCATGTATGAAACACCCTTAACACCTTTTAGATCTTGGCGCCGTTGTAACGCTTCGATGAGTTCAATTATGCCCAAAACGTGTGGAAACTCGTTGCGAAGAACTGCGTCTACACCGCCTTTGCACAACACTTCTCTTTGAATAACGCGGCAAACGGTTCCAACACCTATGGTCCATACGTTTTGAAGAATTTTCTTTATTTCGGTTAGAACGCTCAAATCATTCCATATTGATGGTAGGGAAATTATAGAGAATATGATGTCTGGATTTTCCTTTCTGACTAGGGCTAAAACTTCATCGGTGCTGCATAGCCTCAGTCTTTGGCAATCATAAACTTTGAATTCGTATCCTGCTTTTAAAAGAAGCGCAGAAGCATATGGAAAAAACGGGTGAAGAGTTGTTTCTCGGCTATTTTTGAATTTTTGTGGGACATGTATTGCCACTCCAAATCCGCCAGCATCGTCTCTCCAAAGTCTTTGATCAGCTGGACTGGGAATGTTAAGGAGGAGAATTTTGGGCTCTCTCACAAAATCATCCCATCAATTTAATTGTTGCAGTCTTAATTTCGTTTTGAAGTCTCGACTCCAGTTCTGTTAATTTTTTAATGTAATAATCGCGGAGGTCTTTGTTGTAGGACCATTCTATAAGCATGTCAATTGTTAACAAAGCCTCCCTGTAAAGCGTTAATAATTTTTCTATTTCTTGGGGTTGGAGCGATTTCGCTATATTTTTTATATAGTTTTTGAATTTGATTTTTCGACCAACCCCATAGAAGTAACTATATGGATGAAGAGCTAACATAACCGCTTTGCCTAAAGTCATTTTATACACATCATATAGCCTTCTATATGGCTGTCTAAACCAATATTTCCCGTTAATTACTTGGATGTCACGTTTACCTGGATCTGTACCATCATGTTTAAAGTTCATAGTTGAAAAAGGGTGTATTCGATAAAAGTGTAGCGGCTCAAAAATTGCCTCAGTTTTCCAGCCTTTAGCCAGCAACCGAAAGCAAAGATCTAAGTCTTCAAACCTTCTCAAATTAGGATCAAAACCACTTCCCAGACTATCAAAAGCTTTTCGCCTTATAAGAACTGGGCCAAGCGCTCCCCACCACCCGGCGAAAAGGCAATATTTACTGAAAATTTTTCGCGGCATCCAAATATTTTCAAAGTCATAACTTTCGTTGTACACTATGGAGCCGCATCGAACAAAACCAACCTTTGGATCCTTCATAGGCTGAATCATTTTGCTTACAAAATTTGGGTGAAGCTTATCATCCGCGTCAAGGCAAACAAAGAAATCTCCCTTAGAGATTTGTACTCCATTATTTTTCGCGACACTCACACCCTTATTTTCTTGAAACACGTATCGAACATCATACCTATTGGTGACGTCTCTCGTGTTATCTGTTGACCCATCATCTACAACAATGACTTCTATGGTTCGATATTTTTGTGCTAGTGCACTCTCGATAGCCTCAGCTAAATAACGTCCATAATTGCGCGTTGGAATAATGATACTCACAAGGGGGTTTTTCATTTTTCTATCACAGAAATAACAGGAGCTAAAGTAGTTACGCATGCCTTTTAGCAAAACAATCTAAAAGCTGTCGTATAAATAATATTCCTGCCCAAATACTCATGATGGACTTTTAGGGATTGGACATTTTTAGTGAATTATATTCATAAAAGAAGCCTTTATTTTATTTTTAAAATTGCGGGAATATTATCCTGTTTACTAGAGTCTTTGCTTTATTAACGAATATTTGCGGTCTCTTGACTATTGGGCGGTCTTTCTGAAGAATAAGTCGTTTTAATTTTTGTTTAGAGAAATCGCGTACCATTTTCTGTTTAATTGTATAAAGGTCACTTGCGTTAAGGCTTTTTGTTCGCATAATAATGTTATAAGAGGTATACTTCGACCAATCATAGGTGAGAATTAGAGAGTTTTTTCTGGCTATTTCGTACATTTTGGTTCCAGGGTAAGGAGTTAAAAAGTTCAAATTTAAAATATCAGGCTCTAGTTTAAGGATAAATTTATTTGTGTTTTCTAATGTTCTATAATCATCATCAGGCCACCCTAAAATAATGTGAGCTTGTCTTATTATACCCAGCGCTTTTGTAATTTTAAATACTTTTTCAATTGTTTCTAATTTAACGCCTGGTTTTGCTACTTTGAGGATTTCTGGATCCCCGGTTTCAACTCCAAAATGTATGCGCCGACAACCCGCTTTTTTCATCACTTCCAAAAGTTCTCTGTTGACCTCATCAACTCTTGATTCACACGTCCATTTGATGTCAAGTTTTCTCTGCATTAGTTCTTTACAAATTTCTAATGCGCGCTTTTTATTGTATGCAAAAGCTTGACTTCTGAAATCAAATGCCCGAATGTTAAAACGGGTGTATAATTCTTCGATTTCGTCAGCTACTAATTTTATAGGTCTGTAAGTGTATTTTCGACCAAATCCAAGAGGGTATGGGCAGTATATGCAGTTATATGGACATCCTATGCTGTCTAATACTGCCACGTAAGGAAATCGTTCTCCATTTTCATCTTCAAAAGTTTCGTAGCCGTCAGGAGGGATTAAATCATAGCAAGGTTTTGGCAATTCATTAAAATTCATTTCTGTGGGCTTTGAAGTAGTGAAAATTTGTCGATTTTTAACAAAGGAAATACCTTCTACAGTTTTAAGGTTTCTATTTTGTTGAAGTGCTCGAATTAACTTAATCATGTTGGCAATGTATGGGTAGCCACTACGCAAAACAACATCTATTTTACCTCTAAGCAAAACTTCGTGAGGAAGTACACGGCAAACCGTTCCGACACCGACTATTTTCACCGATGGAACAAATTCTTTTATTTCATCCAAAACTTTGACGTCATTTTTCATTGAAGGTAGCGAGATTATGGAAAAAATTATATCTGGGTTTACTTTTTTAACCAATCTTACGCTTTGGTCGTTGTCTAAGTTTAGTCTTTGGCAATCGATGACCTTAAACTCGTATCCTTCATTCAAGAGGATTGAAGAAGCATAAGGAAAAAATGGAATTAGAGGTATTCTACTAGACTCTTTCCATCGGGGATTAATAGAAATTGCTGTGCCAAAACCTCCAGCATTTTCTCTCCAGAGTGTTTGATTGGGTGGGCTCGGCAAATTTAGAAGAAGTATTTTACAGTCTTTACCCATAGTGACCAGCTCATTGTATAAACATAAAATCAGTTTGAAATGTTAACGGAGTTTTTACACATTTGTGATTCTTTTAAACTATGTTGAAAATAAATCACAAAAGTATTTTGTTTTAACACTATCCCAAATTTTCAAGTATAACTTGCGCCAGGTATTAGAAAGGATACCGCTTCTTGAGATTATAGCAGTTTGGTTCCATCTCAAGATTGTTTCCCATAATACTTTGTACTTTTCATCACCCCTCATAAAATCAAATTCCGACAGTCCTTCTTCAATACATTTTTCTATGACATGAGCTATAAGCAAATTTCCAACGCTGTATTTAGAATAAATGGGGTCGAAACCGGAAAGATAGCCGTAAAACTTTCTCTGATCTTTGAATCCATAAACCACCGCAGCAGGTCTGCCCGAAAGTTTGAGCAAAAATAGACCTAACCATCTTCTCCCCGCAAAAATTTTTGCAATTTCAAGATGGAAATTACGAAGGTTTATGTTAGCGAAGACACCAGGATAGCCCTTTGATGTCCATTCTTTCTGGTGAAGCTTAAAGAGCAAATGCATGCCTTCAATGCATGATTCAACTTTAGAGTAGTCTGAAAACTCTACCTCGAACTCTTTTTTGGCTTTTTCCATATATCTTCTCAAATTACGTTTCATATTTCTACTCAGGCTGGCCCGAAACGCGTCAATAGATTTTGGGAGTGGTTTATATGGGCACACAGAGGAAGCTTTTAAAGTGTTTGACAATTTGCTAAGGATTGGTAGCGATTTTGAATTTTCTGGTATTTCAGATAATTCTATATAACTCCATTTTTCTGGAAGTTTCTTCAGATACTCGATGAAAAGACGTATACATTCATTCCTCTCGTCTGCTATTATAAAATCATTGTAATCTGTATGGGGTGTTCCAATAAATGCTATTTTTCCCTCATTAAAACCTAATACTTTTCTAGTTGAATACATCAATGGTGCTATTCCAATAATCTCATCGTTTTTCGTGGCTAATAGGAGGATAAGTTTTTTATCGCTTCCAAAATATTTCCACCATGTTGAAAGCCACTCCCATGTAGAGAAAACAGTATGATCGCATTTCTCTAGAAGATTTGCCCACTCGTTTTTCAGAGAAAGGAAATCTTGGTAATTATTAACTTCTATTATCTTCATTAAACTATCCTCCTCTATTCGATTAAAATCAATCTAAATATCTGCAACAAGACCTATTAAAAAGCAGAAAATATTAGACGCTTGAAAGTATTTAACTATCGGTTTCCATGTAGTTTTTCTAAAGCCAATGGAATGAAAATATTTTAGGGCCGATTTGGGGGTAGATGTTGTCGAAAAATTCCATATCTCTTTGGCACCTATATCCAAATATCCAAGGTAATAATGCACTAGATTACATTTTAATCTAGCTATTAGCGGTCTGAGCTTTAGATATATGGGAATTAGAAATCTTAAGTTTATCCAAATTCCATACCATGAAAAAAAATTAAATAAGGAAACAATGACACGTTTTCGGGTAACTCTCTTTAATTCAACAAGACCTTTTGAAATATCCGGGATGTGATTTAAAGGTCCGTAAACACTAATACTTGCGTCAAATGCTTCATCACAAAAAGGAAGGTGTTGCAAGTCCGCTACCACGACATCTCCGTGCAACTTTGCCTTTTTTATAAGATTTTTGGAAATATCAATCCCAACAACATTAAATCCAAATTTTTTAAGAAATTTAAGGTACCGACCATACCCACATCCGGCGTCGAGCACTGTACAACCATGAAGGGGACCCAAAGAATTTAATACGAAACTTTTTTCTTCCCTGTCTACATTTCTGGAGTGTTCCTCAACTATTTCTCGCCAATTATTTTCATCATAGAACTCTTTAATAAAAAGCACTCCAGAACTCATAACTTGCCCCTCTTTTGAGCTTATAAAGTTAAGCAGGTTTGCAGGTTTTTTGCGGGTTTTTTAGCGTGCAGGCTTGCACGCCTGCAGGCGTTGCAGGTTTTTTCAGCGTTTAAGTTCAGGTATTTTAAAGAACTCGTAAAAGTGTTTTCTTTGGAATCTCGGTTGATAATTGAAAACTCTTTTTGCCCATCGCATGCTGTGCTCATAACATTTCTCTACGATGTCTCTGTTGACGGTCACATCGTTTTCAGCATTTTTTAAATTTGACTCTACTTCTAGAAATTTTATTTTTTCTAAAATTTTGATGTTTTTGAGGAATAGGTCGAAGCTTTTAATTAGGCTTCTTATTTCTGACAGGCTTCTTGGTTTTGATGGTGTTATGGTTTTTGGGTTTCCGTTGAAGTATATCTGGTCCCATCCGTCGTATGTGGTGAAGAGGCTTGGATGTAAACCAATGACAATGTTCTGGTTTTTGGCAACGGTTGTCCAGAAAAGCCTGAAGTCGGCGAATTTGCCGTTCCACTGCGCTAAGATCGGGTAGGGATAAAAAGTTATTCCTTTGTATTGGGCGGGGACATTTGTGAGGTTAGATGAAAAGTCGAATTTTATTCCAAGTTCCCGAAGAGCTTCGAGATGGGGTGGAATCCAGCAGTGTCCAGGCGCCCTGAAAGATTTAATTTTTTTGGAGGGAAACAGTTTTTGCAGAGTGAGGATTCCGCCTTTTCCTTCAATTTCGCCGGTTAACGGGTTTATGTGTGATGTTTCTCTTTTTAATGATGTTTCATAGGCTTCTTTGTAGTTTTCTATGTCTGTGAACTCGAAGATTGTTGGGTGAACGGAGTGACTTGAAGAATGGTAACCTATCTCGTGTTCTTCAAGCAGCTCAACTATTTTGGGGTATTTTTGAAGTTTTTCGGCGAAATGTCCAGTTATGAAGAATATGCCTTTAAAATTGTATTTGTTTAAGAGTTCTATGGTTATCTGTAGGGCTATGAATGCCATTTCGTTTGTAAAATCTTCCACGTCGAAAGTGAAATAGATTTTGCGCAGTTTAATCACCAAAGTTTGAGATTGTTTCATCGTAAATGCTGCATAGTTTTTCTACGATTACATCTAAGGAGTAATGCTGCTCAACTAAAATTCTTCCTTGGCAGCCTAGTTTTGTCCTGATGTCATCGTTATCTAGTAAGAATTGTATGGCTTCTGTAAGGGTTTGAGGGTTATCTGGAGGGACTATTATACCGCATTTGTTGTTTTGAAGTATTTCTGGTATTCCGTTGATGTTTGTGGCTATAACTGGGGTTTCGCAGGCTAGGGCTTCTAGGATAACCATTGGGAAGCCTTCTCTTCTTGATGGCAAAACTAGAAGTGAGGCTTTCTGGTAGTAGGATATTATTTCTTCACGATTTTTTGGTCCCAAATAGTTGATTTTGTGTTTTCCTTTCTCGTTTTCTTTTCGGATTAGTTCTAATGTTCTTTGGAAGTGGTTTGGGTTCCAGTCTTCCGGCCCGATTATGGTTAGGTTTACGGGTGTTTCTAAGTGGTTCAGCGCCTTCAGCAAAGTGTCTATTCCTTTTTCCTGGCATACCCTGCCCACGAAAAGGATCATGTTTTCATCTTTCTCTTTTGTTGGGTGGAACTGGCTGGTGTCTACTCCGTTTGGCAGTATCTTAACTCTCTCTTCAGGTATTCCTAAGCTTGTGAGCTGTTCTTTCATGGTTTTTGTTAGGCAAATGTAGGTTTGTGCCGCATTTTTTAGGATCAGCCTACTTATGAAATATTTCTTGTAGAATTCTGGCGATAATCCATGTAGATGGAAAATTTTTGGTTTTCTAACTCCATAGGAGAATAAGGGAAGGGTTAGGTCTCCTCCATGAAAATGGAGGATGTCATATTTCTTTAGTATGCCTCTAAATTTTCCGGGGATTAGATTTATTCCCATAGTTATTCTGTCCGAATGGGTTAGCGGAAACCAGTTTAACGCTGGAATCTTGTGAATTGTTGCTTTGCCATTTTTTTCGGTTTTACCGTGCCAGCGGGGCTTCCATTTACGGTCCATGTTGAAAGTTAAAATGTCCGTATAAACGCCTACACTGTTCAGTTTAACGGATATATCGTGAATTACCGTTTCAGCCCCACCCTTAATCGGAAAATAGGAAGGAGAAACCATAAGCACACGCATAACAGACCAACATAAATTGTGTTATTGTCCTCAAGCGTTCAATTAAAATCTCATAGATTGAGTTAAAGCTTTAACCTTCTGATTAACTGTTCTTAAACTTAACTTAAACATGTAAAAAATGTATGGAAAAGGGTCATCAAAATCGCGTATTGAATGTACCTTACGAGTTTTAATTATTCTGAGCATATCTTTAAATTTAAGTTGCCCTTGCCTTTGAAGTCTAAGACATGACAGGATATATGTTAGGTCAGCAGCCCAATTTATATTTTCTCGAAATGTAGAATAATTTTTATTAAGCTCCCCTCTTGCGTCGAGGTATGCAAGATATTCAATGTCTACCCCACATGCTGCTGCTAATCTGTTTTGCGTTGTAGTCCTTGCGTTTATTTCTAAAAGCTTATAAACACCATCTCGGGGGTCTTTTTTCAATTCTGGTTCAGCAAACCCGTGGTATTTAATTTCTCTTAACAACCTAATACATTCTTTTATTGGTGAGGCACGTAGTCTACTTCTACAATAAGAACCAGAACCAAAATCATCTGGAAATTGCAAAATTTTGTCGTAACCGCAAATTGCGATGGGTTCTGATTGCTTGTTGAGGTATGTATAAAACATGTATATATCTCTTCCTGGTATCAATTCCTGCACTATTATCTCCAAGCTTTTATTCCTCAACTTATTGACGGCCCATAAAAGCTCGTCATATGAGTGTATAACAAAATTTTTCTTACCGAATTCTTGGAAAAATTGGAAAGAATAAGCTGGCTTAATAATAAATGGATAATTGATTTCATATCCCATTCTTTGTAAATCATCTAAATCTTTAGGGAAATATGTTTTTGGATGGGGGAAATTCATCTTTTCCAGCATTTTGTAAAACTTCTTTTTATTGACTATGTTTTGAACGATCTCGTAGGAAGGTGTTGGAATATAATAATACTGTTCCAGTCTTTCTTTATTTTTAGACAGGAATAAGACTTCATAGTCGCTTGCGGGGATAAACATAATTTTTTCGTTAATATGTCTTCCAAACTTTATCAAAAAATTTACAAGGCTGTCTTCGCACTCTAAAGTATTTGGGCATTTCAGCCTTAATGTCACGTATTTTGAATATCGCATTACATCATAATTATTTATGTTCAGAAGTATAACAGGTATTTTGCGCTTTCCGAAGGCACGAATTATTCCCAAACCGTTACAATCAGTTCCTCCCATGACCATTATGATTGAAGGGTGAATTGAAGAATCAGAACTATCTGATTTCAAGAATTGCCCTCTACAGTTACAAGCTCTTCCAAAATGTTAGATTAGCATTAAAATTCCGTCAAAGCAGTTTTTACAGCTTCTTCTGCAAGAATTTGTAATGGATCGATTATGGGAATTGTTTCAGCTACATTTTTTAAGGCTAAAGAAACTTCTGTGCATCCGCTTATGATAGCCTGAGAGCCTTTTTGTATGAGATGCTTAATGGTGCTAATCAAAACCTCTTTACCTCTTGTGCGTCCTGCCTTAATTTTATATATCGTTCTCATAACAGCAGCTTGCATTTCGAATGATGGGTATATCACTTGGATATTCCTTTTGTGCATTGCGCAATCATATATTCTTGCTTTAACAGTTCCCGTTGTAGCAATTATCCCGACTGTTCGTATGTGGGGATACAGCTCGCTTATTTTCTTTGCAGTTAATTCGATCATATTTATTATCGGAACCCCCACTTTCTTTGTTAACTCATCATAGTAGTAATGTACTGTATTGCATGGTATGATAATAAAGTCTACTCCCATTTTTTCTAGACTCCTTGCCGCTTGCACCAACTCATTTAAAGGACTTTTTGTGCCTTTTATGATAGCTTCGCTTCTATCAGGTATCTTCGGATTGTTATAGATTATTATTTTCAAATGATCTTGGTCTCTCATCGCTGGAGTTAGTTTAATTATCCTGTAAAATAACTCAGCTGTGGCTTCAGGACCCATTCCACCCAATATTCCGATTGTTTTCTCTCTCATTTAAGTGTCTCCTTATGAACATCTAGCTTTTCCGTTAAATTCGTTGAGTATTATTTTATGTTTAAAAATAGCACAAAAGCGTACCAACAAGCTAAGTCAAAGAACTTTCTGCACTGAAAGTACCAAATCCTAGATGATTAGAGACTTGTCACAATCTCTGATAGAATGTATTATATACTTTTAGGTATTCCTTCCCTTGATTTTCCCAACTGTATTTCTCTGCAAGTTTTCGACACCTAAACGACATTTCTTGATAATTATGATTATCTAGATCTAGAATATACTTGATTCTCTCAGAATAAGCTTTAGGATTTCTTTCATTAACGACAAATCCCTCAAGCCCGTCGTTTATTATCTCTTTGGTGGGGCATTCTTGGGAAATAACTATTGGTAATCCACACGCCATAGCTTCCAGCGTTACCAATGGAAAGCCTTCATAAAGCGTTGGAAGTATTAATAGACTAGCGGAGTTATATAGCTTACATAGCTGAGCTTTGTCTTGGACCTCTCCCCAAAAAATGATATTCTCAAAGTTTGTTCCAGAAACTCCCACCACTATTAAGTAAACATCCCTTAAGCCCTTGACAGCATCTATGGCGGTGGATAATCCTTTTAATTCCGGATTATTCCCTACCCAAATGACATAGTCCTTATTTTTAGGTAACCTCAAAATTTTTTTGGCTAAATCCTTGTTCATTGGTTTAAATTGATCTGTGTTGACTCCGTTGTATATTACCTTAATTTTTGATGGGTGAATTCCATAAATACTAATAAGTTCGTCCTTCACACTTTTTGAAGGCGCTATAGCTAAATCACATTTTTTAGCCGCAATTTCTTCGGGAAAGTAAAGTGGTAGAGACCTTGGGTTCTTTAAAATGCGTGAATTAGACCCGTAAATCCTAATCTTAGCAGCTCTTTTTAGACCATGAAAAGTCATAATGAAGGGTTTTTTATCCCTGAATAGAGCATTAAAAAAGCAATATCCACTATGTCCGTGAATAATGTCAAATGAGTTTTCTTGTTTTATCCGTCTCCAAACTCTTAGATTGTAAGCATATCTTTCATAATTGGCAAATCGTAATATTCTAGGTAAAATGTTGTTTGGAGAAAGAACTATATGCTTAATATTTTGCGTTTCCCCAACTAAATCTTTATAATACATGCTGAAAACTGTCACTTTACAGCTATTCTGAGCTAGGAAAATACTTAAATCGCGAACAACGTTTTCAAGTCCACCAGGACTTGTATAATAACCAGAAATCATACAAATATGCATAAGGCATTAGCCTCCAAATTATGGATAGCTTTTATGGAGACTTATGACCCAGAATATTTCACATTCGCCATTTGAGTAAAAATTATCTGAATATTCAAAATTAGATTTTAGAATATCCGTGCTGTTCCAGACATCCTGAGCAAATACCATCCCATAGACCGTATTGAGTTTTCCAAAGTAAATGTACGAACCCTCCATCGGTTTAGTGGTGTTTGTCAACTTCATTATGCTTACAATCTTGCCATATCCTACAAGGGCCGAGAAAATGTGAAAATCTGCGAATAAGGATGATCTTTCGGCATAAAAGTATTGAGACAACCAAAGAGAACTGTGTACTTCTTGAGAGGTAACGACTCCAAAACTAGCATGTAGCCTTATACCCAATCTATGCATACTTAGGGGGAGCGACCAACTTTGGCTATTTGTAATTTCATAAACAAAACCAGACTGGAATAGAAAGTAAGGCATAAGTATAAAAACTAATAAAACTGAGGCGTAGATCTTTTTACCTTTCCTACGACAGATAATTTCAGTGATAAATGTGGCACCTAATGTACATAAGGGAGCCAAGAGAGATAATAAAACATGATAAAACCTTGTCATGTTCATAGTATTTGCTAACCCTGGTACGATTATTAGTGCGGCGAGAAAACCCATAGCCCACGATATTAGGATGAAATTTTCTTTTCTTAAGTTTATCATATTGTTCCTCCTAAAAAAAAGACTGGCAAAACCAACAATAATCAAAAACTCTGTTGCGTATACAAAGAACCTGCTTATCGCATTCCAAATAGTGGGAGGGCTTTCTAAACCCAAACCTCGCAGAACAGTCTTCCCCCTCGACTCAAGATTAAAAAACTCCCCCAACCTTTGATAAACATGTTCTCCATAATCCAAGAAACTTTCAAAAACAGAAGCCCTAGAAGTGTAGATATACCAAGCAAACATAATCACAAAAAACAAAACAACCATACTTACAGTTAAATTGTTGCTGCGTTGTCTAGATACAAGCAAGCAAACCAAAGCAAATACTATCAGGAAAAGGAAAATCTCCGCAAGCCCGTAATGCGAAACAACTAAACCGAATCCAAAAAAGGTAAACGAAACAATCCTCTGAAGACCGCTTAACCTCTTATCCAACAAAATAAAAAGCAATAATGTAAAAAATAACTCCGCAACCATCTGCCTATTTAACCCAAGCAACTCTGTATAAAAAGGGGCTGTCGCCATGAAAAAGAAGGCGGAAACAAAAGCCCACTTTGCACCAAAGCTTTTTCTCCATATCTGATACAGGCATAATGGAGCAAAGGCAAAAATCAGAGGGAAAACCAACTTAAAAACCCAAGTTGAATCCAAACCCAAAATATTTGAATAAACCGTCGGAAGAATAGTTATGCTAAGCATACCGTTCAACCGTCCCAACCCGACATCCCAGTGGGCGGGAGGAACAGAATTCCAATAACCACTCTCCAAAGTATTCCTAAAAACAAAGAGTTCAAGCGACACATCAGAACCAAAAGTGGTAATATACCTTGACACCAACAAGGAATGGAGAAGAAGCGAAACACCAATAATAAATACCGCAAACACATATACCGTTGATGGAACCACGGCCTTCAGAGTTAAAAACGCTGCAACCAAAGAAATAGCCAGAATCATCAGTAAGAGTAAAAGATTATTACCGTAAACTCCAACAAACATGGCGCCAACAACACTCAAAATTAACGGTACCAGAAGAGGCGCAATCCACTTCGCCAAGCTAAAAGAAATATTCGTTAAGCTGGATGCTTCATTTCTCCAATAGGTTAGTAGAACCAAAGCCAAGATAGCATTATTTAACATGATAAGCAAAGGAAAAGTTGACAGTGGCTGTGATATGCCTGCTATATAGCCTAACTCGTTTAGAGCGAGTCCAGTAAGCATAAGAAAGGCAACGCTAAACCCAACCGAGAAAATTAAAGTCTCGAAATGGTTAAAATTAAACCTAAAAAGCTTAACAATCAAATACCCTGGAACAAATGTGAGGTAAGCGAAAAGCAGAATCTGTCTAATAACTGGAATGTCGAAAAATACAATTATGTATGAAGCTGCTTGGAGGAATAACACTGTAGAGAGAAAACTTAATGGTTTTGTGTTTTCCTTGAGCATTATTGAGTCTCCTTTATTAGGTTATCGTAATACACAAGATTTATTATCCACATCACACATAAACTAAGTAAACAGTGACCAAGATGCACAGAATTCACCAGAAAATTCTTGCAACAGTAATAGCAGCAATTATAATAACAGCAGTATATATTGCAAACGCCCAACTCACAAACACTGCAATTATCCACAACACAGGCCAAATATCAACGACAATAATATGGGCAAAAAGCGGGTATTGGCGAGACATACAAGCAGCTGTAGATGCAGTAGCTGCTGCTGGCGGAGGCATTGTTTACATTCCTGAAGGTGTTTGGGATTTCGTCAACGTTAACGAAAGTTGGACAGGCTACAGAGTTATTATTCCAGCAGGCGTTAGTATTTTTGGAGCTCCAACTGAGAGAACAGGCAATTTACCATATGATGGCGTCGGACGGAACCCAAACGACCAAGTCATAGAGTGGAAGACGGTTCTCCGTTTGCCTTGGGATGTGCCGGGAAGCTGGAGGGGTGAAACTGACCCTGACCCGCCACCTAAAGGGAGTGCCCCCAAAGCTCCTGCTTGGTTTAAGGTTAAAGGCACAGGTGCGTCATCGCCATTCTTTAGATTCTCAGACATAAAGATGATTGGATATAGAAGCATTAACTCAAGTTCAGTTTATGTGTATCACGGTATCTTGTTAGATAATGTAGCGAGCTTTCGCATAGACCACTGTTGTTTTGAACACATTTGCGGCGGGGGAATAAATGTTTGGGGCGATTTCGCTCATGGAGTGATTGACCATTGTATTTTAAACAACACTTATGCGTATGCTGGATATCCGACAGAGTGGGACACTGTGGGTTATGGTGTTGTAGTTGGTAGAGCATACAGAGACTTATGGGAGTCGGACCTTACTAAAGTGCTTGGACAGTATACCAACTACACAGTCTTCATTGAGGACTGTTATTTCACGAAGTGGAGACATTGTGTTGCTGCCAATAGTGGTGCTCATTACGTTTTTAGACACAACACGGTTGAAAATGGATTAGGCTATACAGAATGTGACGCCCACGGATGGTTCCAGACAGCATGCTACAATCCATCCCATGGAGCAATTGCAAACCCAAAAGCAGTCTGGAACGGAACCGACTGGGTATGCTCGCAATGCGGTGCACCATTAAGAAGCTCTCGAAGCGAGTCATATTTTATCATTACACAAGTTGGAACAAGGGCTGTGGAAATTTACAACAACAAATTCATCAACGCAACCCAATCGCCATGGACTATAACACTCCGAGGCGGAGCAGGCGTAGTATTCAATAACACAGCCGGGGGAGGCACATACAAATACTTCGTTTACCTTTGGCTTGACAACACAAACCGCGAAGAAGGCGCGAAAGTAAGGATAAACAACCTATACATTTGGAACAACAACATTGGCAGTTTAGCCGAAATAGTCGAATACGACCCAAACAACCAAATCACCGAAGATGTCAACTATTTCCGCCATGCCCCATCGTGGTACACGCCATACCAATACCCGCACCCACTAACTCAGTCCTAAAACGCTAATCAATCCTAACCGGAGAACGCGTATCCAACGACTTCTCGACAGCTTCCAACAAAACAACAGTCTTCCTCCCCTCCTCAGGAGTGACAGGTGGAGGCAAATCTGCCTTTATCGCTTCTATATAACGTTGAATGAGGTAAAAAGTTGGAAGAATTTTCCTATTTCTTAGATATCTAACCCCAAAACGCAACCATTTTTTCAAAATTCTTTTTTCATCCACTAAAAAGTTCTTAGCGGCTAAATAAAAGTTAAAAGGCGGCGTATCTGATTTTTCCAGCATACAATCGAATTCCCACAGTATGTCTATTCTTTTTCCATCTGCACTTGTAAATTCATAAACAACATCGAAAGCATCACATATCCATGAAATCCGGATAACACCAAAACGATCATCAGAAGCCCTCAATAACACAGCGAAGTCGTCATAAACCGGATACTTGAACTTGCCACCGGCTGCGTAAACTTCTTTGATGTTTGGTAAAAAGTATAGCTGCAAATATGCATGGTGACAGCAGACTTCCCATATCACTCCGCGTTGTTCAGGTGAAACATTCAGCTTTGAAACCAAGCCATGCTTCAAGAGTACGTCAAAATTCCCTTTGAGAGTTGTTTCCAGACTTAACAAATTAAATGCGCCAGAATCCACCATTATTTTTACCTTTTGTATATGAGGAGAGAAAATTTGATTATGCCCTATGCACAATTTACCTCCATACTTTTTCACAGTTTTAATCATTTCATCACATTGCGATACTGTAAGCGCCATGGGCTTCTCAACCAGTATAGCTGGAACAACTTTGGCAACATCACAAACAATTTCAGCATGCGTTGAAATTGGCGTGCATACATCTACTAAATCCAATTGGCTTTTTTCGAGCATTTCCCAATAATTACTAAAAACTTTTCTAACTTTGAAACGATTGGCTAGTTTTTTCGCTCGTTCTAAGTTAATATCGCAGAGCGCGGTAACCTCAACTTCACGGTCAAGTTTTTTGTATACATCCAAATGAACAGGCGCAATACCGCCACAACCAATAAGTCCAACCTTTATAGCCAATTTTGCTCCCCCAAATTCGTGTTTTAACCTTTAACTTTAACACTTTTTGAGCCGTAAAGCCAATGATGGATATCATTTGCTTTAAAATTATGTCTTCCGATAACTCTCGCTGGAACACCCGCTGCGATGCAGTTATCAGGTATATCTTTGGTTACAACCGAACCCGCCCCGATAACAGCATTTTCTCCAATAATAACTCCAGGAAGGATAGTAACATTTATACCTATACGCGCGCCCCTCTTTATAATCACTGGACCATCTTCCCCCTCTTTAATGCCGTATAAAATATTTGAATGCGTCAAAATGTATATGTAACCAGCCAGTATGACATCATCTTCTATTGTAACACCATACCTTTTCAATGCTGGGGAAGTGACATCAATGAAAATGTGACTTCCAAACACGAGAGGTCGCCCAATTTTAACACCGGCCTTTCGATACATTGCTACTCGAACATTTTGTGATGGAGCATACATCGCTAAAAAACGAATCAGCACCTTACTAATGCTCATCTTACTTCTTCCAGTTTATGTATGATTGGCAATAAATATCGATTTCATCATGGTTAGCCATTTTTAACAAGTCCATTTATAAAACCGAAAACCCAAGCAACTCTTTTATATAGATAGTGAAAGGGTAGTAAAAATGCAATTTTATGTCTTGTAAATTTGTAGGCAAGGACCACCCGTGAAAATTCGGTGAACAAAGTTAATGGTGGCCAAAACATCCATAATTTTGTTGCAACCTTCTTCTTATGTAAGCGAGATCCTCCCTCACCGTGCCAGAAGTATTCTCGCCATAGATCTTTCCAAGTTTTCCTTCGGCATTCAAAGAAAATTGCAGAAGTTATGGCCAGGGACCAGCCGGCTTTTCTGATTCGGTACTCTATATCTACATCTTCCCCTGCGCCAGTTAGTCTTTCGTCAAATCCCCCTACTTGCCTAACGGCTTCAACGCGATAAATTGCACCTCCAGTACCAAGAGGAGTTAAATCTTTTTCCGGACCTCTGAAGTTTGTAGTTATAAATTCTAGACTTTCTAGGTCACTTACAAGTTTTCCTTGTGGACGAAATCCGTATTTGCCTTTTCCAATTGCTACGTTCGGATTTTGTTCCATATATGAAGCTTGTTTTTTCACGAAATCTCTAGTTAGAATCATGTCACCATCGACCCAGATGATATACTTGCCTTTAGCATTTTTTACAACCAGGTTTCTACTATATCCCAAACCTTTCCAGTCATGGTGAAAAATTTTAATTTCAAATCCTTGAGCTTGAGCTTTTAATGCAAGATCTTTAATAATGTTTAGTGTCTCGTCAACGCTTCCATCGTCAACAAAAATTATTTCCATAAGTTTATGAGGGTAGGTTTGCTCCAAGATACTGGTTATAGCTTCATGTAATGTTTCTGCGCAATTTCTCACGCAGACGCCAACCGTAACCTTTGGGTATGAATGTTGCATATTGGACAAACCGATGCGATCATAAAACGTCAAGTACACATAGAAAAACTATGTAGTAAATAGCCACTCCACCACGCACTCATTTTAAATAAATACAGAAAAGGCAGTAAAAAGCACTTTTTCTTATTTGCCACTTTGTAGATTTTTATTGCGTCCAAAAGGCCTGCAATTACGGCTATCATGGGTATTGTCTTGTATAGCTTAACTGCACTTCTATGCTTTTGGAGGAATAAGCGTGAATAATAGCCTCGAAGCCTATATCTTTTCCACAACTCCCTCCAAGTTAAATTAGATCTTTCATAATCAGAAAAGTAAGCATCAACAACCGCTAAAGTCCAACCTGCATCTTTTACCCTCAACTCGACGTCAAAATCTTCCCCATATCCTCTCAACCGTTCATCAAAACCTCCAACTTTTTTAATCGCTTCAATTCGATAAATTGCGCCTCCAGTACCAAGGGATTTGAATTTTGATTTTTCAGATTGATAATTCACCATCCTACTAGCCGCTCGCGAATATGTTTCAAGCGTGCCTACAAATGATGATTCAGTTTGAATAGATTGTTTTCCTTTTGCTATCCCAACTTTTGGATGATTTTCCATAAATTCAACAAGCTTTCTTACATAATTTGGTGGAATTGTCATGTCACCATCAACCCAAACGATATACTCACCGGTCGCATTTTTTACGACAACATTTCGCGAATAACCTATCCCCCTCCATTTATGATGAAAAACCTTCACACTCAGGTCGATCTTGGAAACGTAATCCATAATTATTGAAAGAGTATCATCGCTGCTTCCATCGTCAACAAAAATTATTTCCATAAAATCGTGGGGATAATCTTGATTTATAATGCTTTCAATAGCCTTTCCGATAGTATTTTCGCAATTTCTCACGCAGACGCCAACCGTAACCTTGGGTCTATGCAATTTTTACCAACGCACTTAAGCTTGATTTTCATAGCGCGTCGTTTAAATTAATAACACCTCTATTTGAGACTTGCCTTTTCCAGGCAATGTAGCGCCGCCCAAATAGATAGGACAACAAGCCACATGCCAAAATAACATTATCAACGAGAAATTCAACAAAAACACGCCTAGCCAAAACCAGCAAACCCAAAACCGAAAAAACAATAGCCAAACTAAACGGGGACAACGAATTCATGATTACTAGGGCTATGCCGCTTGCCGTCAATATCAAGAAAACGACAGGGTTGAAAATGAACAAGAAAGTTTCCGGCAACGCTATCCTTTTCGGAAGAGAGAGTTTTCCCTTGACCATGAGTCTTAGACATTTAATCCATAAACCAATCAACTGGTTGGCCCGTCGAAGCTTAATCTTAAACTTCACGGATAAGCTTGACGGAAAACTAGTATAGAAAACTGCCTCGGGGACCAATATGCTCCGATAACCGTTCAAAACAACTTTCAAAGCAGTCCCAGAATCATCAGAACCCGTCTCACAGTCAAAAGCGTCAAAGGCATCCCGCTTGTAGGCGCAAAAACCACCCTCAAATCTAATCGTTGAATGAATTTTCGATTCGCCAAGTCTAACGAAGTTGGCAAGCTTCAAATAAGATTCCTCAGCTTTAGTCACCCAAGACTCCCCAACATTCACGTTTGCCCCCCTACCAGTAACAGCGCCAACCTTAGGATCAGCCAGAAAGGGCAGGGCCTTCCGCAAAATGTCCGGAGGCCACCGAGTGTCAGCATCAGAAACCACAACAATAGGTTTTGTGGACACCTGCAACGCTTTATTCAAAGCCGCCGACTTCCCAGCACGCGGATTTTGCCTCACCAACTTAATATGCATGTCAGGGCGTTTCTCAATAAAACCTTCAACCTTATCCACGGTGCTATCCTCTGAAGCATCGTCAGCAACGATTATCTCCATTTTCTTCTTTGGATACGAGACGTTTCCAAGGTTTTCTAATTTAGCTTCAATATTCGCCTCTTCATTGTGAACTGGAACCAAAATAGATATTTCAGGCTCAAAACCCTCATCCACTCGAATATTCCAAGGCTTCCCAACATATTTCCTAATATAAAAGCAGTAGACTAGATAGGTTCCCAAGAAAATCAATAAAGAACATAAGAATACGAACTGTAACATTCAAATCGCTCTTTTAAAATCAGATTTCACGACTCATGCGAACCGATGCATAATTGAACATTGGAAACAAACCTAATTTTCTAAATAATCCTTTCTTCTAAAGGTGTGAGAAACGTTCTTTTATATCCCGCTTTACCGCTTGTAGGTTTAGGGTTCAATTCTCTTAAATCTTTCAATTTTATCAAAATCAGGGTCATAGCTTACAACTTCTGTTACATTATTTTCTAAGGCTACTGCAACGTGAATTGCATCCCTAGGCTTGATTGAATATTTTTCCATAATTTCCTGCGCTTTGAAAACTGTGCTTTTTTAACTCCTAAAAGTTTCAAATTAGGAAAAGCAAGGAACTTCTTACCTTCCTCCACGGAAAGTTCAAAACCAAAAATTTTGCGGACAACCCAGACAATTTCATCCCAAGTGACTGTTGCTGTGCAAGCTTCAACGCTTCCTTGAGCGATTTTCAAAGGAAAATCCTTAGACTTTTTGCCTCTACTATAATTTCAGAATCGTAAACACTAGGATACAGAAATACATTGGAGTCAACGTAAAGCAAACCTTTCCTCAGCCTCCCGTTCCGACAACCCTTTCAAGTCAATTTTTTTAGTTAATTTTTTCCCGGGAACCAAACAGAAACTTTCAATAAATTCTTTAGGATCTACGCCTGACCGAATTATTACTTCCCCCTCTCTAACCTCCATTATAACCTCATCGCCAGCCTTAATGCCCGCATACTCCCTTATAACTTTAGGAATCACGATTTGCCCCTTCTGCCCAATCTTCCTAATCCTCATATAAACCACAAAGAAAGAAAAGTTAAACATATACTAAACTTTTCCTACATCCAATCCCAACTTTAACATTCTAAATAAGCGCATAAACCTTCAAAGAAGTCTCATTCTACACAACTTAAAAGTTTCTGTTGCATGCTTCTCTTTCGATACGCCCACAGCGACACCTTTAATGTTTGGCAAACCCGCAATGTAGTCTACAGCTTCTTCAGGCTTCAAATAACCGGCAGCCAAAATACTTATAGCCACAACACTAGGTTTAGTCAGGCTCTCCAAGGCCTTTTCACATTCTTCCCTCGACGGAACCATTTGAAAACCAACTTTGTTAAACGGTGCTGCAATCACGACGTCTTCTAGGCTTATGTTCCATTCTCTAAACTTTTCCACTAAAAAGGCGAAGTTTCCAGTGTTAAAGCCTGGAATTATGCCAGCTTTCGACAAAAACTCTGTGTAAAGCCTAAAAACCCAGTCTAGGCCTAAACTGAGACATAAATCGGTTATAAGCTGATGCAGCAACACGGATTCAAGCTTGGCCTTTCCGCCGGCTGAACGCTTAACCCTAGAAATTTCGTAGAGCAGATAAGTTTTGACAAGTGAAGCTGGATCCGACCTAAAAACTCCATTTAGGCCAGAGGTGGCGGCGCGCAGGTTTCCGGAAAAAACAATTTCTTTAATCAGTTTTTTGGCTAAGCCCGGGATTCCTCCGGCTGCGCACGCCAGCCTAACATATTCATAGGCGTATGGCACAATGACATAAAGGCGTAACCCGTTGTTTTCACCGTTTTTTCGCAAAAAATCCAAAATCGTTAGAGTTTTCTCGCTTACAGAAAACATGAAACCATTGGCGCCGTTCTCAACAGCCAGCCCTATAAGCCTAGCCGCATACGTAGGGTTTGTTGGCGTTTCCCCTCTGGTGCGGCTTCTTTCCTGCGAAAGATGGCTAATGCCATGGAACGGGTTATCGCCAACAAGCAAAACCTTATCTTGGCTATTCAATTCGATCAGCCTTAGCTAGAACCTCATCTATTAAGCGGTCAACCTTAGCCGCAGTCTCAAAACAGGGCTCTGCAGTTTTGCCTTGCAAAATAGCATTCACGAAGCTTTCATTTTCACGGTAGTATTCAGGGCTTCCAAGCCAGAAACCAACCTGTTCGCCAAGATCATGCCTAAACCATCTTTGCCTTCTTCCGTTTTTCAAAGTTATCGCCAACTCATCATCGTTCACGCTTAAACAGCCATTAGAACCCTCAACTAAAAAGCCAACTTCAGGCATGCGATAGCCGTCAACACACCATGAAACATCAAATTCGCCGAGAATATCGTCAGAAGCCTTAACCTCAAAGTGGGCTGAATCCACAGAACCATCATTTACAACCGACTTAACCTCTGCATTTTCAACCTGTAAATCTCCAAAAAACCATAAGGCCAAATCCAACGCATGGCATCCTAAATCCCTGACAACTCCAACCTTCGGCGTTCGAACCTTAGCGGTTCCGTCAATCCCGAAAAAATCGGAGGAGTAGGCATAAGCCCTGAAAGACACAGGTTTGCCGATAACACCCTCATCTAACAAACCCTTAGCCTTCCTAAAAGTAACGGAAAAACGCCTCAAATATCCAACCATGTTGGCTCCGCCAAATTTCCCAGCTAAACTGCAAAGCTCTTGGGCTTCTTTGAAATTTGAAGCAAGAGTCTTCTCAACAAAAAGATTGCAGTAGATGCCGTGTTCATAGAGGCTTTTAACAACTTGGAAATGCGACTCTATCGGCGTAGTCACATAAACAGCATCCAAACCAAGCTCTGAAAATGCCTCAACACAGTCAGCAACCCTAACATCCCTAACAGCCTTTCTCAAAAACTTCCGAATCAACCCACTTTTCTCACATATGGCGACAAGCTTCACCCTTGGCAAAACGTTCAAAATTCCAGCATGTAGCATGCCCATCTTGCCGAAGCCGACAACAGCGACCCTCAATTCCCGTTCCGTCATATGATCACCGGTGGAATTGTGGTTGCAAAAGGAGCAAAGTATTTTAAGAGAGATTTACACTTTTCTATTGGTGGAAAAGTGTCTGTAACAATAAAGATGGAACAGGAGAAAAAAGAAAAACTGGACAGGTTCGTTGCATCTCTACTGCTTAGGGAAGGTCTAAAAGTAACTCTTCAAGAAGCTTTAAGCCTAATGATCGATTACGCTTTGGAAAATGAAGAAGAAATTATCAAACGGTTAAAGGCGCTTCCACCTCTTGAAGACGACCCTGCTTGGAAAGCTCTTGAAAACCCAACTCATTGGGGAGTGAGGGATTCCTCAAAGCGTATAGACGAGGTTTTGTATGGCGGTGGGCATTCATGACTATATTCATTGACACCGGAGTTTTTGTGGCTTTAAGAAACGCAGATGATGAGCAGCACCAAAGAAGCAAAGAACTAATGAGGAAGGCTTTAAAAGCGGAGTTCGGAGCCATATACACATCTGACTACATAATAGGCGAAGCCATAACCACAGCCCTAATAAGAACGAGAAGGCATGACTTAGCCATTGACATAGGAAAGTACATTATTGAATCGCCTAGAATAATCAAGCTCTGGACAACGAAGGAAATCTTCGAACTGGCATGGCAAAAATTCAAAACCCTTAAGGATAAGCCCTTAAGCTTCACAGACTGCATAACACTTGCCCACATAGAAAGAAACAAAATCAAACAAATATTAAGCTTTGATTCAGGTTTCGACGGCCTAATCCAAAGAATTTATTGAACTGTCATATTAAACCATAATCCAACAAAACGCCCATGATACTGGAAACTGCCAGCTGAATTATTATATAGCCACAGCTCAAAGAACAGAAACCCCCGAAACCCTTGCTTTTCTGTATTCCAAGATATCGTATAGTCACTCATGTTCAGCCACATACCATTAAACATCAAACTTGAAAGTTCAACTTTTGAAGGCGGTTGATCCCAAGTATAATTGAAGGAGAATGTTACTGGAGTTTCATAAACTTGCTCGTCAGCTACAAAGGCTGTGAAATTGAAAAGTGATGGTAAACTGCTTGGAAGACGTTTTTCGATAGGACCAAAACGAGTCGGCATCAGCTCTAGCTGCGACCAGTTTAAAAATTTTACCTGAACCATATAATAGGCGCAGTAGCCTAAATGGTTTCCAATGCTCAGGTAAATGGTGTAGTTTTGGCCGCGTGTAATGTTGGACGGATAATTTTCAGCCTTGTGGTCTGCGTCTAAGATCCAGAGTTCTGTGAAAAATTCTGTCCGCGGATATATGAGGACTCTGCTTAGGAATGGAGAAGCCGCAAGAAGAGCTAAAACGCCTACAACCGTCCAGTAAAAGAGGCCATACTCGACAATTTTCAATCTGAAGCCCGCCTATTACAAGTTAAGGATTTTCACGCCGCTTTAAGAGGATCCAAACTGCATAGCCGCCGACAGCAACCGCCAAGGAGCCAACGGCAGAGCCAACATAGTTGATTAAAAAGTCCATTCGGCCAGCATGTTCCGCCTCTAGCCTTAGGTTATCGGCTTGGCTTGCTATTCCCTCAAGCTTTTGACTGCAGTTTAAGGCATATTCATAAGCCAGGTTCAGATCGCCGTTGCTGTAGGCAAGTTTAGCCCTAGACAAAAGCCAGCCAGCCTCATTTAAAACCTTAAGCAAACCACTCACGTTGGCGCCAGCCTTTTCAGCCTCATAAACCACTCTATAACAGTCTAAAAGCTTGCTTTCAGCAAATTGAACTGCCACCTCAGCGTCTTTTTGACTAAGGCAAAGGGCATGTGATGCCCAAAAAATTGAAATAAGCATGGAA
This sequence comes from Candidatus Bathyarchaeota archaeon, assembly GCA_018396705.1. NCBI lineage: Archaea > Thermoproteati > Candidatus Bathyarchaeota > Candidatus Bathyarchaeota archaeon. Next base: position 223,272 of record JAGTQZ010000002.1, on the reverse strand, counting down.
AATGTTAGTATGCAGATGACATTGCTTAAGGTTTTATGCAGAGCAAAGTCCCTCCAAAATCTTTCGTTTCGCGTTCACCGTTTCCAGTTGGCGTTCAACATGCTTGTTTCGCCTAGAATATTCGCGATAGTATTGCAGAAACTTTTTGCCTTTCTCAGTAAGCACATAATGGCGTTTGTTGCTTTCAAATTTTAAGAGACAAGCGTTTAAAAGTTCATCCAAATACTTGGATAGAACGGTATAGCTTAAATTCGCCCCATACATGATTTGGGTTTTCTTTGCACTGCCATTTCCCTTAACAACTGAAAGAATGTCAGCTATAATGTCTAGTCGACTTCTATAGCTGCCCAAAAAATCACCCTTGAAGTGGCATAACCCGGAAAAACACAGCGGAAGGAAGTCAAAAATGCAGAAAAATGCAAAGTAGGGAAGGTTAGCCTTTTAGACTATGTGAAGCCAGCCTCTTCCACCCTTTTTCAGCTGTTGCTGCCTTTCCCTTTTATCTTCAACATATTGCTGCGCTCTTTTGCTACGCCTTAAATTTTGTTGATTAGCTATGAATGTTTTAACAAATTTTCTCCATCCGCCGACTGCGGGATCAGGAGAATAAACAAGCCCTTGGGAAGCCCAGAACTCTTTAATTTCCGAGAAGCTTGGTGTTTTAGCGTCTCTGCTTGCAAAAATTACGAAGCCTCTATCCATAAACAGCAGTGGATAGTCTCGGGCTGCGACACCTTCAGCTCTAAGCTTGTCGTCGTAGCGTTCCATCCACATGAGTTTCCATTCTTCTTTGAGTTTGCGGAGAAACTCTTCGCGTTCTTCCCTACCTTTGACAGTTAACAATATACATGTCCCTCCCACTGGAGCGGACTTGAACGACAATAGTCCATATTAGCCTTCAATGTTTAACCGCTTCTCCCTCCCCCTAAGCTGAGGGTATTTGCCACATTTCTCCTTATAAATTAGTATGAATGAATAATCTAGGATAATTGTCTAGACGAATCTTCTATTTTTTCTACAAAATTTGCAGGCTTAAATAGACGAAAAATTCCTAAACACTTAATAAAGGTTGCGGAAAAATTACAAGTATGCTAACAATTGTGGATCTTCTAACACTTATCGAGGAACAGAAAACAAAAAACGTCCAAAGTTTAGCCAAAGAAACAGATATTCCAAAAGAAAAGCTCCACACAATTTTAACAGACTTAAGCCAGCATAACCTCATAAAATACAACGAGAAAACCGGAGAGGTAAAGCTGTCTAAATGGCTTTTAAGCATAAGTCAAAAGATTGAGGAGGGCAGGCCGCCCACTGGAGAGATAGTTCTTCCAAGGTTTGGGGAGATAAAGATTCAGGATATGGTTATTGGAAATTACACTTCTAAAGACTTGGAGTTGAAAGTTCGGCTGAGGGCTAAACAGAAAGAAATAGCCATATGCGAGTTAACTTAACCTTCCGTTTTAAGGTTGCAGGACGTACCTGACATCTTTAAGTTTTTCTAAAAGCAGTTTGCCCTTTTCCGTGATGCAATAAACAACGGAGCCGTCATCTTTGCAAACCTTACTAATCAAGTCCTGTTTTAATGCAAAGTTGAGATATCTGTGAAGAGTCGAGTAACTTAAATTAGCCTTATACATCAAATGGGTCATCTTCACCCCCACCCCCTTCGAGCACAATGTTAGAATATCTATCAGAATTTGAACCTCTCCTCTTCGTCCCCTTCCCATATGAACTTCAATCCTTGCAGACTAAGAAGTTATGTGAACTTAGTCGATAAGCATTATTAAAAATTTAATTGAAATTAGCCTCAGTCAAGGTTTGTCAGCTTATGCTATTTTAGATTTAAAAGTGAAAGCCAGCGATTGCCATATTAATGGGCCTTATATGTAATATGCCTAAAATGATTGAAAGCTTGGCTGGAGTTGAGTTGTACGCTGTAGGCCACTTCGCATTAGGGTATCTGACTGCAAAATTGACAGGACGCTTCACGAAGACGCAAATTAGTATACCGATTGTTTTAACCCTTTCCGTAATTCCAGACATTGACCTTTTGGTTCCGTTTCTCGATCACCGCGGTCCATCACACTCACTTTTAGTGGCCATCGTCATTTTTATTCCTGTCATTGTTTTGTTCGGGAAAAATGGATTTCCATACTTAGTGGCTTTAGTTCAGCATTCATTGTTGGGAGATTTCTTTACAGGAAACGTGCAGCTTTTTTGGCCCATAACCAGCTATACATATGGAATTGCTTTGGACATCAGAAGTCCAGTCAACGTAGCCCTTGAGTGGACGGCTTTTCTGGTAATGTTTGCTGAAATGCTGCGAAGCAAAGATTTACAGTTGCTAATTAAACCCGGACGCTTGAATATAGTTTTAGCCATTCCAACATTTACTGTTCTCCTGCCGACGTTTCTAGCTTTTCCGTTAAGAGTGCCAGCCGCGCTTATGGCTCCGCACATAGTAATGCTGATTTTATTTTCAATTTCAATGCTGGCGGATGTAAAGAAAGCGTTCCAAAACCTTAAGCGGGCTAAATCCGCTGTCCCGCATTAAGTCTCATCTAAACCTTATTGTAGCTAGAATCGACAGCGTTTATGTGTAGGCTGCGCGTACGCCAAAACGTATTGACCCCTACCTTTTTATGGTAATGTAGAGCAAGTATGAGAATTATGCGACAAAAGATAAGGTTCGGCTTTGGTGGCCTTAAACACGCTTGGGGGACGTGGAGGAGAATGAGGCTGAAGGTTTTGATGCTTATGCGCGGGCGCTGCTCAACTGGTATAGAAGCGGCATGAAATGGGTTTACGTTACTGACGAAAATGAGACGCCCATGGGATACTTGCTCTTAGAAACCTTGAAAAAGGTTAGGGATGAGACGCTTTGCAAAAATCGAAGAAGCCTTGAAAGCCGGAAATGAAATGGAACAAGGAAATTGTGAAGAAAAAGAGAGGTAGAGTTATTACCAAAAAATGGGTGGAAGTAGGGTGGAGTATATGATGGTGGTCGTTTAGCCTAAGTCTACGAAAGATTTTGATGCTAGGCCGCCGGGGGCTGTGCGAACCACTGTAAGGGCAGCGCCTTTCGCCGTTCTAACCTCAATCTTTATGGTCTGATATTCTCCAAGCATATAATTGGTATCTGTTGCGTTTAGGCGGATTAATAGGAAGGCCTTTTCATTTGATTCCAGTAGAGTGTCACCGTCATCGTTGTATATCGCAAATTTAGCTTGATTATTTTCAAGCTTCAAAGTGCCATTTAGTTTGTCCCATGTAACATCTGTCGTTCCCGGATTTGCGCCTTGATATATATTCATCAATGTGGCGTTTGGCAAATATACTGAAACTACCACTGAGCTACTACTGAGATCCACTGCTCCTCTGCCCGCAGATAGTTTAACCGGTACCAGTATGTAGAGGATGTGATTTGACGAATCGTTAGTTCTTGCCGTAACTACGCCGTCCAGTTGCAGAGCGGTCAATGATTCTTCCAATCCTGTTTGCATGGTTTCCTTCGTTTTCTGGGTTGTGTAGAAGCCCATGTTTATGACAACATAGCTGAGAGCCGCCGCGATTATCAGGAAGGCTATGAGCACGATAGCAGCCTCAACACCCACAATGCCCTTTTTATTCCTAAACAGTTTTTTGCCGAACATTTAGCCCGCCACCGTCACCCAGCTTGTTGTTTGACCTTCTGGAATTGGCAAAGATTCTGGAACATAGAAGTCAATTGTAAGCGGCGCAGCTTTTTCAGGTTTGATTTCGACAACTATGTGGGCTCTTGCAGATGCGGTGTTGCTTAATGATAAAACTAAGAAGCCTTTTTCGTTTGAATCCAAGGATTCGTCGCCATTACTGTTTTGGATAAACAATGCAGCATGACCCGAAGTTACGTTTTGAACTAGGTCGTCAAAGTTGTCACTTGTGGTGAATGTTCCATTTATCCCTTCATATACATTGGGCCAAGCACTGCCGGCTACTTGAAGGGTTACAGAGGTTTCTTCTTTTCCAAGTGCTACGTACTTGACACCATAAGCCCTCAGTGGGATTACTATAGCGTCTATTGTTGTTGGAGAGCTGGCTCTTAGACATATGCTTCCGTCCACTATCAATGGTGTGCTTGATTGTCTTAGGCTGTCCTGGACTACTGTTTTGCCTCTTTCTGTTGCGAATAGGCCTTGGTTTATGACCATGAAGCTGAAGGCTCCGGCTATGATGACGAAGGCTATGAGGATTATGGCGGCTTCTAAGCCTATCATGGCGCGTTTCTGTTTTGCTATTTTCACCAGCACTTTTTTCCAATTCATTTTTCATTCACCGTTTTGCGTTTTCAGTTTTTATTGGAACTTATATTAAGGATTATGAAATGGCGATATGAATTTGTAGAATTTACAATTTCGATTCTAAATATTGAATAAATTACAAAATCCGATTCAAAATCAGACTAGAAAGAAGGTTATGTGCTAACGTAAATCCACATACGAGTTTTCAAGCAATCCGCCGGGGATTGTGCGCACAACTGTCAAAACTGCGCCTCTAGCGCCTCTAACTTCTATGGTTACGGTTTCATAAGCGACTAGGGTGTGGCGTATTCTCGGAAAGCCGGCCACTGTGCTGTTCAAGTGGATTATTATGAAGGCTTTCTCCGTGGATTCAAGAACAGTATTGCCGTTGCCGTTGTAAATTATGGACATAGCCATGTCTGTTTCGTTCATTTTATAGAGTCTGCTGAGGTTTGCTATTAGCACGTCGCAGTCTGTTTCAGTCTGTGTTCCGTTCATGTAAACCCCATTATAAATGTTCAACAATGTTGCGTTTGGCAAGTACACCGAAATCACAATGGCTTCTTTCTTGAAGTCGAGAGCAGCTTTGCCAACAGACAACTTAACTGGCAAAATCAGCCACTCCACTTGACGCTCGTTATTTGTCTTTCCAACTATTATGCCGTCCAGCTGTAGTGCACTCTGGGATTCGTCCACACCCTCCTGCATTGTATCTTTAGTTTTCTGCGTTATGAAGAGGCCCATGTTAACGACGACATAGCTCAATGCAGCTGCGACGATAATGAAGGCGATAAGAACTATGGCGGCCTCAATGCCCACAACGCCTTTTCTATCTTTCCGCATTTTAGTCATGCTTTTGTTTCCTCCTAGATTATTGGTACGTAGGTGTTGGCTGGCATGGACTCTGGAATGGTAATTTCAATTGAAAGAGTGGCGCTTTTGTCCAGCCTTATCTCAATATTTATTGCAGTTCTGGCTGAGGCAACGTCCTCCCTTGCAAGGGTTATCAGCAGATATCCCTTCTCACCAGTATCTAAGGCCTCGTCACCATTGCTGTTTGCAATGGCGAGCACAGCTCCAGTAATTAGGTCTTCATTATATGTTCCATTTACATAAACTCCTGCAGTGGTGTTATATCGAAAACCAACAAAATCGTCAAATTTCACGGAGTGTGTGCCATTTCCATATCGCAGTGAAGGATCATAAGTCTTGCTTGTGTCGGTGCTATTATAGAGCACTCCGCAGTATACGTTAGCCCACGCTTTTTCACCTACTCTTAGGGTTATAACTGTTTGATTTCTTCCAAAAGCAACAAACTTCACCCCAAAGGCCTTCACTGGGACTATGATTACATTTACAGTTCTGCCGTCGGGCGTTGTTCTCACAAAGGTTGTTCCATCTATGGTTAACGGTGTGCTAGCCTGTTTTAGGCCTTCTTGTATGACTACTTTGCCTCTTTCAGTGGCATATAAGCCTTGGTTGACCACCATGAAGCTGAAGGCTGCTGCTATAATGACAAATGCGATTAGCACTATGGCTGCTTCTAGGCCGATGATTGCTTGTCTGCTTTGTGCAAGAGCCTTGATTACCCGTCGGCGAGGATGTAACGTGATGTTTGGAGTTTTCTGGTTGCATGATGGGCATGTCACCATTTTAAGCCTAGACTTGGTGTGCCATTCGTGTCCGCATTTTTGGCATTTAATGTTTGGTTTTTCTCTCATATTTTCTACCACCTACTCTACTTACTCCACCACTACCTCCACCAAGTGAATAGCGTATATTAAGATATAATAAACATTATTTAAAATCACGAATCAGAATACGAACTCAGAATATGAACTCATAATACATATCTCGCGTCAAAAAGAAAACCACTATAATCTGTTTAAAAGCGATGGCGGCAAAACCTTGCCTAACAAGACTTTTACTTACACGGGCAGTTCTAGGCTTGGCATGGAACCCAAGGCAAATTCTATAAACATGTGGGCTGCCATCCAAGTTAAACCGCTGACTGTCAAAAGTATGCCCAAGTTTAATAGAAAAGTGCCCCAGTGGCCACCTGAAACCTCTTTTATTGTTAATGCGTTTACTATTGCCATTATGAAAATTAGGGCTATGTTGCCCACTTCGATCACTGGAATTGGAATGGCGTTGAAACCAAAGTATGGCAGATTCACTAAATACTTTGACATAAAGTCTGCAAGCACCTGCATAACAATTAACAGCATAACAGTTAAAGGCTGCATAACCATCACTATCATTTGAAAACCCTTAGCCGCAACGTCTCTTGACTTCCGAAACTCAATAAACCTCACAACACGATTTCCAAGAGCGTTGCCAATCTCAAGCGGATTAGCACCCCGGCTTAAGGCATCCAAAAAAATTCTGTTACTGATGTGAACCTGATAGGACGCCGCCTCAGAAGCAAGCGTCTCTAAAGTCTGTTCATGGCCTATTCCAAGCCTCAACCTAGCCAAGGCTTCTCTGACAAGCTTTTTGAAAGGACCAAGCTCCATCTGAATAATATATGAGAAGGCGGCCTTCAAATCTGAAGTTGAGGCCAAGTTCTCGCCGAGAGCCTTAAGAAAAGTTGGGTAATGCCTATCAATCTTGCTTACCTGTTTTTCCAGCATGTACCCAAAAATTCCAGGGACAATTATGCCTAAGCCTAATGTCGTAAAAGCCAAAGGCGGGCCCTTTGAAAAATACAGTAAAATGGCAAGAGTTGTCGAGGACGCTCCAGTTGCAATTAAGCCCCACTTCATGGCAAGATAAAGTTTTGGAGGATACCTTCCTATATATACAAGTCGCTCTCTCGGCGAAGAGGCCCTAAAAAGAACATACATCATTATGACGGAAAATGCGGCAATTATATAGCCAAATACTATAGCGCTTGGGTCAATCATGAAAATTGCCATAATCACAATAGTCATTATTAGGAAGACGGTCACGCTTTGGAAAGAAGTGAATATTCCTCCAAGAGTTTTTAATGTTTCAATTGCCCGCGTGTAATATCCAGAATACTCTTCAATCAACATTGAAGATTCCATTTCCAAATAGCCGCGGGGTTCGACGCTTGAAAACACGTTGGTAAGCCTTACAAGTATATCCTTTAGGGGAGGCTTCACAGCCTCAGCTACATGCGCCGTGGCCTTTGTAATACCGTATCCAAAATCTTTTGCGAGACTGCGGATTTTTCTAAACACTTGGCTGTAAAAGCCATATTCCTTGTTTTCAGCTATTGTGCCAACCAAGTCATCTGGAGAGGTTTCTCCCAGAGACAAACTATACATGTGAAAAATAGTAGTGGTTAAGCTAAAATCCACTCTTCTTGGAAGGCGCCGCCTGCCCATATGTTTTAAGATTAGTAAAATGCCTAAACCCATTGGCAAAACGAGGACGGCCTCTAAAATTTTTCCAGTAAACATGTAATAAATCGCAAATAGTAAGGACGGGAACAGCAGTAAAATGGATAAAAGAATTTCCCTTGACGTTTTTGCCGCTTTTTTAGTTATTCCCAAGGAACCTTCATCTCTTTAACTCTTCGATAAACTTCCCAGACGCCTTTTTCCCGAACAGCAATACATGTTTTCCAAACGTCTGTGTACCGCGGAAAGTTCTCTGCCAGAAAGCTTAAGATTTCAGCTCTAGCCCTTAACTCGTCGTAAAGTTCCCTCAGCCTCTCTTTACCCCAGCCTCTGAAAGCCAAAACCTTGGTTTCAAGGTGATAGCTTGAACCCATAAACCTTATTTTGTCCAAGTCTGGGTCATAGAGGAATGTTGGCAAATAGTTTAACCGTCCTTCGTCGGGCTCGTATCCTATTATCTCGTTTACAGATGTAACCCTCCGTATGAACCGTTTACCCCGCTCCATCCTTGCCTGAAAAATTGCTAGGTTCAACCCATCAATGTGAGTTTTAGGGACGTCTATTGGATGGGATGTAAGCCTCTGGAAGAGTTGGCCTAAGGTTCCAGCATGCATGGTGGAAATAACTGGGTGGCCTGTTTCAATGGCTTGAAATGCCACTCGGCCTTCCTCGCCTCGAATTTCGCCTACGATAATGTAGTCTGGCCTCTGGCGGAGGGCTGCCTTCAAAAGGTCGAACATTGTTACCGGTGCACCTGTATGAAGCCTTGTAACCTCTCTAATCCAGTTTTTATGGAAAAGATTGACTTCCGGGGTTTCTTCTATACTTATGATTTTGGAGTCCGAGTTTATAAAACCCATTAAAGCGTTCAATGTTGTTGTTTTACCGGACGCTGTTTCTCCGCAAACCATTGCGGATATTCCAATCTCAAAAAGCATCCAAAGGTAGGCGCCTAACTCGGGGGACATTGTTTTCCATCGTATAAGCTGGGCAACTGAAATCGGTTCTTTTGGGAACTTTCTTATGGTAAAGTTGCTTCCTCTTAGGCTTATGTCCTCGCCGTAGACAATGTTGAACCTTGAGCCATCAGGCAGGTGTATGTCGATTATTGGATGCGTGTAGCTTAGGACTTTTCCATACCTTTCAGATATGTTTTTTAAAAGGCGGTTAATCTCATCCTTTGAGACATCAACATTAGTCTCAAGATGCCCAAACATTTTATGGTAAACGAAAACTTTACCTTCTCCGGGTATGCTGACATCCTCTAACCATGGATCTGCTAAAAAACCGTCAATGAAACCATGTCCAATTTTTTCTCTCAAAAAATGGTAGAGAATCGCATTTTCATCTTTTTCTTTTGGAATTTTAACCATTTTCTTTTTAATAGCTTGTTTAAAAAGCGAGGCTAGTACGTGTTCTTTTTGCCCTTTATACTCTTTGTCGCCAATGAGCACGGCGACGGCTTCTTCAATTTCATCGAGAAGTTTGCGGTCTGGTTTTTCAGGCTCCACCATATTGTATTTTCCGATTTCCCCGCCGATGTCTATGTGGGCGTATATGCCTAAACCTAAAGGATAGACTATGTTGTCGTCTTTTCCGTACTCTTCTAGCTCGAGGTTTAAAACGTACTTGGGTTTTTCTGGTAAACTTTCTAAGTATTTCTTTAAATATGGATGTTCAGTCATGGCTTCCTCTAATGTTTCACAGACGGTTCTTTTGAACGGCCAAGCATCCTCCTCTGTCATCTCCTTTTTTGAGGAGAGCGACAGTTTGAAACCGGAGAATTTTGGTAGGCTTAGTTTAAGTTTTTTCGACATGATCCCACTTCCTAAACTTTTACGCCGCTGAGGGGCATAACTCTCAAACCTATTTGAGGGTTGATTTCGAGGGTTATGGCGCTTTTTCTTTCACCGCTAACCCCCCAAAGTTTTACAACTCGGAGTACTTTCACGTCGAGTCCTGAAATGCTGGCGTTTTTTAACATTAGGTATACGTCTGAGCTTGCCCTCAACTTCATAATGTTTTCTTCCGAAAGAAAATCCGGATGGAATGTTGTAACCACCGTTTTATCGTCTGAAACAAGGTTTTTCATTCTTGTGATGAAAGTTAGAAATTCTGAAGGCGGCGTGTTCACAGTTAAAACGCTAAGGCTGTCGATGATTACAGCATCATACAAAGCTTTTTTCAGTTCAAGGAAATTCGCCGTCACTTTGAGAAAGAAAGAGCTTAAGAAATCGTTCCATCTTCCCCCCTCGATATGTAATGGATATATGTTGAGTTGACCAGAAAGGTAATGGTCATCAGCGTCAAGCCTTACCGACCTCATCATGGATAAGTATTCTTTGACTGTCGCCTCGCTTGATATAATGTATACTCGAAGCCCAACGTTCAGCATTGCTTTTGCTATTTGCTGGACGAAAATAGTTTTGCCTGAGCCATATTCTCCTTCAATGGATATAAGACTTGGATGAGGAAGCCCGCCGCCAAGATCTCGGTCAAGCTCGGCTATTCCCAAACTTATAACCTTCATTGTTTTCTTACCGCCTCTGCTTTGGCTATAGCTCCATAATGGGAGACAAAAACCACAGAAACTAAACCGTTAATTGGGATTTCCGGAGCACCTTCTGGAATGTTAAACACAATGTAGGCTTCCTCTCCAGCTTCTATATAGGGATGACTTCTCGGCGTAAAACTGTAGTCCGTTCCAGAAACCCTAACCTCAGATATGACGTAATCTTCAATCTGATAAGTTGTCCAGAATGAACTGTTTCCATAGGAGACAATTATAGTGTTCCATTTGAAGCCTGATTGATCTTCAAAGAACACTGTTTGAGAGCCTATGTTTCTTACCGTTACGTTACACGCTGTAGCGTTTATGGGGTAGACTTCCAATTGTAAGGCAACATTGAGTTTTTCCTTTTCTCGGCTTATGTATTCTTCAGCAACATGCGACATGTCTCTTAGTCCTTGGAATGTTGTTATTAAAAGAGACACTGCCAATGCGAAGATAGCTATTAGGACGATTGAGGAAGTTATGGTCACGGAAAAACCCATGTAGGCTTCCGCCTCCTCATGATGGCGGTGCAGGGAAGAGGTAGCTGCTACCTATACCTTTTGACGGCACAATTTTAGCCTCAAAGATCACGCCTTCAATATCGCTTGTGGGATAAGCTATTATAACTGCGGTTTCCCGTGGCTCCCAATAGTTGTCTCCATCAGCGGTTAACAGCTTGAACTGTCCACTTCCAGGTCCTGCTGTAGCGTTGTATTTGAAGAACTGGGCTTTTCCATACCCTCCTACATAGACATCTAGAAAAGTGAAGTCGCTCATGGGCAGATTTCCAGTGTTTTTTGCGTATATAACAAAGTGTGATGGTGTCGTAGTGGTGTTTACGGTGGCGTAGACTATTTCCAGTTTAATGTTGACCATGGCTTTATAGTTGTTAACGTTCTGTGCCAACTCGTTTTGAACAAGGTTTCCAGTATAGAACGCGTAGGCAGAAAAAACACTTGCCAAACATACAGAAGCAATAACCATTATGATATGGGAAAGCGTCAGAGAGAAACCCATCACTCAACCCTTTTATCCATTTTTGCTTTGATTTTTCTTCCTTCAGCCATAGCTATGAGCCGTTTTATGTCTTCCACATCTATGCTTAGTCCAGAAAGTATGGACGCTTTATACATGTTGAGAAGTAATTCCTTTTTGGTTAGACCTTTAGACTTGGCTTTTTCAGCGGCAATGGCTAAAGAATAAATTTGTTCACTTCGGCCTTCTGGCAGAAAGCCTAAATGTTCATAAGACTGCGAGAGCTGCCTTACATCTTCTGGCGTGAACCCAACATCCAAAAGGGACCAAACCCAACTTAGATAGGCTGTTCCACGCGGGAAACGCTCCGCTTTTAAGCGACGCTCTTCTACTTCCGTCTCTCTTTCGGCTTTAGGTTCTTCCTTTACCTCTTCAACTTTTGACATTTCAGTTTTGGGAGTAGGGATGGCTGTCGATAGAGAAACTTTTTCTTCTTCCCCTTTCTCCTCAAGCTTCTCTTTTGGTTTCCCGATTACCAGCGACTTAACGCCTGGAGGGAGTCTCTCATGGTTTAGTTTTTTCAAATCTTTCTCGCTTGTGACTACCCGCAGAAGGTTGAAGGGATTCTCGATTTCACTCACAGCCGACCTTATGTCAATTATTGACCTTTTAAGCTCAGCCACAGCGGTATTAAGCTCTTCAGAAAGCTTTTCAACGTTAAGTTTTAACTTTTCGATCTCTTCCTTCTCTTTGCTCTCTTCTATTTTCTCTTCTTCCCATTCCGGTTTTGCTATTTCAGATGTTTCTTTTCTGTTATTGTCTGTCTTAGCCATAATGAACATCCTAACGTGCTGATTCACTATTCAAATCTGTGATTTACATTTAAACTCTATGAATTCAGAATAAATATTTGTAAAATTTTTAGTTTAAAGTCAAAATTTTATAAAAATTATGAATTAGAATCGGAATCAAAATCAACACCATAAGATTTGAGCCCGCAACTTCCTGGTGCATGATGGATGTTCTGGTTATGTTGATTGAGATTGTTTTGAAAAGTGGTTGTTGCAGAGATAAGCGGTAGCTATGCGCGGATTTGTTTAGAAAAAGGTAAATGAATAGACGCGGTAAACGTTGAAATGGAAACATCATCTTCAAATCTATCTCAAAATTTTTGGCATTCAATGAACATATATAATGATAAGAAATAAATCCTAAGAGTAACGCAATAAACGATGCGCTCATTATACCGTAATAGCCTGCTTTTTGAATGGAAACCTCGAGAAAAAGAATTAAGAGATTTGTTAGATATCCAACTAGGAATATTATTGCAATTTTTGTTTTATGAGTAGACTTTGAAGTCATCAAACAATGCGCCCTCATAGGTTATGCTAAAGTCACTTGTGAATCTAAAGCGAAATTCCACTATTTTACCGTTTAGGGACATGGCAAGTAAACTGTGTATTTTGTCCAATCGATATGTCCGCTTCTGCTTCTGTAAATCAGAAAATAGCTTTAAATCAAACCGGAAAAGAGAAAGGGGGAAGCGCGGAAACCCCCTCGGGGTTTTCGCAGTGGACCGGGCGGGATTTGAACCCGCGACCTCCCGAGTGCGAGTCGGGCGTTCATGCCAGCTGAACTACCGGCCCATCCGCCTTTAATAGGGAATTCTGCTTTGGATTTAGGCTTTCTGGTGTCATGTTGGCTCGGGAGTATGCCCCTTATCATCTTTGTCGGCGAAGAGGAGGGTTCCTTTATCACCGTCCATTTTTGGATGGACTATTTTTAAGCCTTTACTGTGTTAAGTGCTTAAAGAACATGCGAAAAGCTTTTATAGAAGTGAAATTCAATGCTGTGATGCTTAATGCTATTATAAAATCATAATCTAGTTATTGGGGGTTTTTGGATGAGTGACCGTGTTGATGTTGGGATTCCCGGAATGAACGAGATATTGAATGGAGGCTTGCCTAGGAGAAACGTTGTCCTTTTGTCTGGCGGTCCAGGCACTGGCAAATCCATTTTTGGCCAGCAGTTTCTATACGCTGGGTTTAGGCTTGGGGAGCCCGGCGTATTGGTGACTTTGGAGGAGCATCCTGTCCAAGTTAGGATTAACATGGACCGTTTCGGATGGGATCCTAGGAAGTACGAGCAGGAGGGCAAGTTTGCCATTGTAGACGCTTTCACTTCGGGCATTGGTGAAGCGGCAAAAAGAGAACGTTATGTTGCTAAGGATCCCGATGATGTTCCAAGTTTTTTGGATATTATTCGACAGGCGATCACCGACTTGAACGCCCAACGGGTTGTCATAGACTCTGTCTCAACGCTTTACATGACTAAACCGGCGCTGGCAAGATCCACTATCATGCTGATAAAGAAGGTTTTGGCTGGTTTAGGCTGCACAAGCTTCCTTATCTCTCAAGTTAGCGTTACAGATCGAGGTTTTGGCGGTCCGGGTGTTGAGCATGCCGCCGATGGCATTATCCGACTTGACTTAGACGAGTTTCAAGGGGAACTCAAACGCTCGATAATTATTTGGAAGATGCGCGGCACAAGCCATTCTATGAGGAGGCATCCCTTCGACATAACAAGCAAGGGCATAACAGTTTACCCGGATAGAGTTATCAGGATAACCCCAAGAGGTTTTTTCGAGGGAGGATGTGAAAGCTCATGAGTGAAGTTGAGATTCCCCTAAAACCCTTGGGCAGAGAGGACATTCAAAAACTCGAGGCAGTCCTTCTGCTTGGAACGGTTTCTAGGCAGGATGTTATCGAGAAAATGCGTAGCGCAGACTCTAAAGACAGAATAACATGGATAGATTCGCTGGCTGTGGCGGCTGGAGCCATTGCTAGAGAGAAGGCTGGCATGACGGTTCCAAGGATAGCTGACGAACTTGGAAGAGGCGAACAGACAATACGCTCTCATTTAATCGGGAAAACCGAGGCTGGAAAACTTGTAAGGGAAACCTATGAAATGCTGGTGCGCGGCGAGAAAGTTTTATCTTTCATTGCTGAGGAAGCTGAAGCCCCTCTAAAAGGGGAAGTGGAGAAGCTTAAACTTGAACTGGAAAAAGAACGGAAAGAGAAGGCTGAACTTCAAGAAAAACTCGCAAGGCTTCAAAGCAAGATTGAGAATGTGGCAAAAGCCTTGGAGACGGTCATAAAACAGTTAAAAGCATAAATGCATCTAAGCATTTTCTACTTTTAGTTTTTCGCCTTCTTCCACTTTTTCAAGGATTTTCGGATCTTCAAGGATCTTGCCTATCACGTTCACCGGGCTATAAGGCTTTATTATGTTTGGATTTGGACTCGACAGAGTTGGTCCGAAGAAAAGGCATAGGGCCGGTCCTTCAGGCCAGTAGGCTACGTCACCATAGTCCACAATTTCCTTAGCCTTTTCTAAGCCAACTTTGAATGGCGCAGCGAAGTAGATTTCTTTGCCCCAGAACTCGGCTCTTGCCTCGAAAGGTAAAGCTCTTATTAAGGCTTCAGCTGTTTTCGGGTTTTCATTGAAGCGTATTTCACATGTTATGGTTATACCAGATTTAAATGTGATTTTAATTTTTTCTTTTCGCTCCAACGTGCTTACCTCCAGATATTCTTTATTATTTTCAGAGCTTAAGATATGGCAATGTAAACTTTCTTGTCATCTAAGGGATATTCATGCCATTTGGCTTCGACATTGTTTTGGTTTGTATAAAGTTGAACTTTTTTGGCGCGGACGAGTTCTCTCATTTCGTTAACGTAAGGCTTCAGAAGCCTTATGCTTTCTTCGTCTAATCCAGCTACGTGGACGGTTTCAAGGATGTCTGTTGGCACATAGCCTAACTCCTTTCTTAGGGATTGGACTCTTCTGGCTATGTCGCGCATGAGGCCTTCACCTAGAAGCATCTCGTCCCTGTAAACGTCCAAGTACACGTTTATACCTTTTTCAGAGGCTTCAATAAATCTTCCCGCGTCAACTTCAGCTTTAACGCTTTCCGGGAGTTCCTGCGCGCATTCTGCTTCTTTCACGTTGGTAAGCTCCAGCAAGATATCGTTTAGGCTTTTGAGGGCTTTAAAGACTTTTTCACTGGCGACGATCAACATTTTCCTCAAGGGCCATCTCCGCTTGATTTTAGCTGATTGACGTGCGGAATAGACCAGTGAAACACATTCCAACATTATCTCGAACTCTTCTTCTAAGGCCTTGTTGCGGAGGCTTTTGCTGGGCTCCGGCCAGCTTTCGAAGTTTACGGATTCTGGCAATGTTGGGTCGAGGCGCCTGTAGATTTTCTGGTATAGCGCCTCGCATAGGAATGGTGTCACCGGGTTGAACATTAGTATTGTTGTTTTTAGCACGTGCCATAAAGTTGCGTATATGGCCAATCTGCGGTTTAGAGTTTCAGGATCATCTGTCCAAAGCTCCTTTCTTATCATTGGCACGTATAGGCGGCTCACAGTTTCCACAACAAATTCTTCGAGTTTCGCAAGCGCTGTATTAAATTCGCATTTCTCCAAATTCGCCGTGTAGTCACTTATAATTTCCTGAAGTTTCGAGAGCAGCCAGAAATCTGGTTTTTTAAGTAAGTCATTGGTTTTCGCCCAGTCCAACGTGTGATTTTGCGGGTTGAAGTTGTCATATTCAGCGTTTTGCACAAAGAACCTGTTCAAGTGGTATAGGGTTGCAAGCACTTGGTAGGGGCGGCGGTTCATCTCATTTAGGTCGAAGTTCATGAAGTCTATAGGCGAGCATTTCCTTAGCATGTAGAACCTGCAGACATCAGCTGAAGCCTTCTCCAGAAGCTTGTTCACCTCTATTATGTTACCTAAGCTTTTGCTCATCTTCCTACCCCTAGCGTCTTGAGTTAACCCTTGGAAAAGGAAAGCCTTGTAGGGAGCTTCCGCCCTTCCAGTCAATATAACATGCTCCAGCAGCAGCGAGTTTGCCCACCCTCGAGTTTGATCTATACCCTCTGTGAGGAAGGCCACTGGCACGTATTTGGCGAACTCTTCATCCGTGAACCTTGCATAGGGTGATGCGCCGCTATTGTGCCACGTGTCTAGGACGAAGGGCTCACGGTGCATGATGCCTCCACATTTTTCGCACTTTATCTTTATACGGTCTATCCATGGTTTGTGGAGCTCAAAGTTTGGCGGAGGCTTTTCCAAGGCCTTTTCAACAAGCTCCTTTTTGCTTGCTACGAACGTTTTTGCTCCACATTTTTCGCAAACCCATATGGGCAATGGGGCGCCCCAAACACGTTCTCTCGAAATGCACCATGGTTTTCCTTCCTTTAGGAAGGAGAGGAAGCGGTTTTTCGGGGCTTCGAAGAAGTATTCGACTTTCTCCGCTGCGGCCACAACCTTGTCGTTTATGCGGTCTGTTCTTAAGAAGTATTCACGTCTGGCAAGCCAAACCAGCTTGTGGTGGGATCGCCAGCAGGTTGGATATTCATGCCTTATCTTGTCGGCTTTAACGAGCAGTCCTCTTTTGCGCAGTTCCTCAATAACCATGCCATCAGCGTCTCTTGCAAAAACGCCTTGGAAGAAGCCTGCTTCGCTGGTGAACTTTACCTCGTCATCAAAGGGGGCGAAAACTGGAACACCCCGCTTTTGAGCGGCGACGAAATCCTCTTCACCGTTGCCAGGCGAAAGGTGCACAACGCCAGTAGCGGTGTTTATATCCACGAATTCTTCGCAGACAATCCGATGCACTAGCGGATGCCTATCCAGCTCCGCTTGCTTCGGAATCAAATCCTTAAATGGATAATCATATTTTACACCTTCAAGGCTTTTACCCGGAACTATTTCGACTATGCTGTAGTCTTTTATGCCAAGCTCCTGCATCACAGGTTCAACGCGCTGCCTCGCCATTATCCATTTCTCGCTGTCAACCTGAACTTTGGCGTATTCAGCTTCAGGATGCACCGCCAACATTAAGTCCGTTACAACTGTGAAGGGCATCGTTGTCCAAGCTAGGAAATACTCGTCTGGTTTGTCGGCTACTCTAAATTTGAAGTATAGAGATGGATCTTCCACCTCCACATATGAGCCTTCATACCCAACTTCGGCGCTGCTTAGGCTTGTCTGGCAGCCGGGACAATAAGCCACCACGTAGTAGCCTTCTTCTAGGAGGCCTTGCTCCCAGGCGCGTTTGAGGTACTGCCATTCTCGCTCTATATAATTGTCTAAATAGGTCCAGTAAGCTTTTTTCTGGTCTATAAACATGCCGAGTTTGCGGTCGGCTTCCACCCACTCTTTATGGTAACGCATAATGGTTTTCTTGCATTCTTCTACGAAGCGTTCTTCGCCAACCCGCTCTAGCAGTTCCTTTTTTGTGCGTACGCCCAGCAGCTTTTCTACTTCAAGCTCCACCGGTAAGCCTTGACAGTCCCAGCCCGCCCAGAAAGGCACGAAGAAGCCCTGCATAGTCTTCCATCGGAACCATAAGTCTTTCATTACACGGCCTCTAGCGTGACCCACGTGGGGTATGCCGTTCAACGTTGGCGGGCCCTCAACCCATCCTAAGACACCCACGTTGCTTTTTTCACGATGTTCAGTTAGCTTCTCCTGTATGCGATTTTTCTCCCAGAACTCACGGATTTCTTTTTCAATTTCAAGCGGGCGGTAATCCATGCCTAGCAGCGTATTAAGATTAGCTTCTAATTTGGCGGTCACCTTTCATCACAACACACCCGCAAACACAACAAAATAACCCAAGCAAAATATAACCTTTTTGAAATTAACACAGCCCATAAACAGTAAAAATCTACGGGTTTTGCGACGGTTAAAATCGGATGCCCCTCTCTAGTTTTTTAGCCAACACCTCAACGAGTATAAAGAAAGCACTACTACTGCAACTTCTACAATTATGGATGCTTGCCACAAGTAGAATGGGTTTCCATTGGCGAAGGGGTATAACACCCAAAGCATTTCCGGATGTGTGAACATGTCTAGAAATATGTGGCTGAAACCGCCGAAAAGACTTAACAAGTATATGGTTCCTAGCGGGTACCGTGCTTTAACCGGTTTAAGCCTTAACCAAGTATATATGCCCCATAACTTTTTCTCGAAAAGTCTCTCAACCATGTAGACTACGATGGTGACAAGGATTGGGTATAGAGTTAAGGCGAGGGTGAACCCGTGCAAAATTCTATGATCTAAGGGTTCGCCTAAAATAGCATAGTAGAGTGGTTCAAGGTCTACGAAGGTTGTTGAAACCGCTAGAGCCAAAGGATCTATTCGTTGTTTATCCTTAAAGTATAGGAAAATGAAAGCCGACGCATGAAGAGGTGTTATAGGCACCCAGCTAATGCTCCTTTTATATTTAATGCCTTAAACTGGTGTCCTTTTTCCGTTGAAGTCTCGTTTCCAGACGCCGAATTCGCTTTTAACAGTTTTCAACTGGTTTATGTTGAAAACCGGGCCATCTCTGCAGACGCGGAAACTACCTATGACACAGCTTCCGCAAATGCCAATGGCGCACCGTATAAGCCTTTCAAGGCTTGCCTCAGCATAAACGCCAAACCTTTCAGCAAGGTCTAAAACTGCCCGCGTCATCAGCTCCGGACCACAAGCATAAACCACATTAAACTTTTCTCTTTCCATCATCGACTTCGCAAGATCTGAAGCCAAGCCTTTCACACCATAGCTTCCATCCTCAGTGGCTGCTAGAACGTTTTCTTCTCCGCAAAGCTCCCTCAACCTATCTAGGAAAATAAGCTCTTCTTTTGTCTTGGCGCCTACAATCGCCACAGTTTTTGAAGTTTTTTGGTTAATTAACTCTTTGGCTAGAAAAGTTAGCGGAGCTATGCCGACACCGCCTCCAACCAGTAGGGTTTCACCCTTTTTATGCGTGAAACTGTTCCCAAAGGGTCCACGCACCCCTATCCAGCCGCCTACTTTCATACTGTGCAACGCTTGAGTTGCCTCGCCAACCCGTTTAACAGCAACTGAAACTATCGCCTTTTCACGGTCTGCATCAAAAATGCTTAGTGGAATTTCATCCACTCCAGGAACCCATAGCATTAAAAATTGTCCGGGTTTTGCTTTGGCGCACAATCTATCCATGAAAGTAAAGGTTTTCACTGTTGGGCTGACGTTTTCCACGTTTAGTATGCGGGTTATCCTGTGCTTGTTAATTGCGGTGAGCCAAGCCGACAATTTCTTTCACGCTCTGTAAACTTTTCCTTTTTAGGTAGGCGTTTATCCCCGAGGCTATGGACTTGAAAATTTTTGGTCCTTTTAGAGCTATGGCTGTTCCAATTTGGACGGCTGAGGCTCCGGCAAGTATGAACTCCACAGCGTCCCGCCAGCTGGTTATGCCGCCGCATCCAATTATGGGAACTTTCACTCTTTCATAGATGTCGTAGACGCATCGAACTGCGATGGGTTTTATAGCTGGACCCGACAAGCCGCCCCTCTTGTTTCCAAGCATAGGTTTTGCTGTTTCAGCGTCTATAGCCATAGCCTTAACCGTGTTTATGGCAGTTATCGCGTCCGCCCCGGCTTTAACAGCGGCTTCAGCTATTTCTGCTATGTCCGTAACGTTGGGTGAAAGTTTAGCAATAACAGGCTTATTCACAGCGCTCTTAACTTTTCTCACAACTTCAGCTAAAACTCCGGGATTTTGTCCAATTTCTGCACCGGTCTCCCTGACATGAGGGCATGAAACGTTAAGCTCTATGGCGTCTGCTCCGGCTTTCACCGCTTTTTCAGCTACAACCGCATATTCTTCAGCCGTGAATCCATAAACGCTCACTATTAGGGGGACTTTTAAGACAGCTTTGGCTTCCCTAATGTCTTGTGTAAACTCATCTATCCCGGGGTTTGGAAGCCCCATGGCATTTATCAAGCCGTATGTAACTTGAACCACTGTTGGATTCGCGTAGCCACTTCTAGGCTTTAAGCCAACAGACTTTGTTACCACGGCTCCTGCACCGCCTTCAACAATGCCTTTAAGAGTTTCAGCTGAATACCCTAAAATTCCAGAAGCCAGCATGATGGGGTTTTTAAGGCTTAAACCCGCCAATTCAACTCTCAAACGTCCGCTTTTCAAAGGCTTTTCCACACCATAACTTTCTGTTATGGTTATCTTTTTCAAAAGATAAACTTTCGTTTAAGTTTCATGGGTAGCCGAGAAAGTTCTATAAACGTTTAGTCACCTATAGGAAGTGGGGCGTGTTTAATGTCTGTTGTAGAGGTTACTGTAAAAAGTCAAACTGGGAAATGTGCTTTTGGGCACAAAGTGGGCGACAAAATAATCTTTGACGGGAGATCCGTTAAAGGTGACGTGTGTTATGGTGCGCTTCTAATTTTGTTTCCAAGAGTTTACGCCATGCGCTATGGTGCAGAGTTTCCATGGATAAAAGACAGAGATATACTTTACACTGCATGTCCAGACCCTGAAAACCCTGTGGTCTTCGAGATCCGCCGGATAAGGAAATAGGTTACGTCTGCAATATTAATATGTTCAGAATTCTTTATTTATGCAAGCCTAGTAGATACTATCACAAGAAATTGAGGAGAATGTGATGAAAGCAACGGTAATTCCAACCTTGTTCGGAGTTTTGGCTTTCAATGAGGAAAACAAGCTTGTAGCCCATTCTGTTTTTCCTAAAAAACCTGAAGAAGCGGCTAAAGTCCTCTTGGAGATCGAATCTGGAAAAGTTGTTAAAGAGATTGCAGATTTGATAACCCACTTGAAAAGCGGTGGGTATGACGCCTTTGTTTTTGAAAACTCTGCTTTGGCAGCTGAAGTTAAGGAGAAATTTGCGGTTTCAACAGAGTTTTCAAAAGTTTCGGATGCTGGCCAGCTTTTACGTTCAAACATTGAAGGCTTCGCGATTGAAATAGGCTTCGTTAAGGATTATGATGAGTTTCAGCGTTGGATGCACAGTGTCTCTATGGAACTTGCAAAACTAAAAGTTAAAGGAGCTGTTGAAAAAAGGGATTTGCTGATCGCTCAAGCCATTCAAACATTAGATGACTTGGATAAGACTATAAACCTTTTCATGAGTCGTGTCCGAGAATGGTATGGCATCCATTTCCCAGAGCTTGACCGTCTTCTAGAGAAACACGAAACATACGCCCGTCTAGTCGTAAACATTGGAAAACGCGAGGGCTTCACCATAGAAAAACTTGAAAAAGAGGGTTTGCCAAAGCAGAAAGTTGAACAAATAGCTAATGTAGCCAAATCTTCAATGGGCGCAGACCTTTCAGAAGAGGATCTGGCCCAAGTACAAGCTTTAAGCCGGACAGTGCTAGGCTTATATAATTTAAGAGAGGCTATGGAAAAATACATCGACACCGCCATGGAGGAGGTTGCTCCAAACATAAAAGCTTTGACGGGAGCGCTTCTAGGTGCACGGCTCATAGCTTTGGCTGGTGGCCTGATAAATCTGGCTAAAATGCCGGCCAGCACACTTCAAGTGCTTGGCGCGGAAAAAGCCCTGTTCCGCTCGCTTAAAACTGGAACAAAGCCGCCTAAGCATGGGATAATCTTTCAGCATCCATATTTGCATGAGGCGAAAAAGTGGCAGAGGGGCAAAATTGCAAGGGCTCTGGCTGGAAAACTTGCTATAGCCGCTCGGACAGACGTTTTCGGAGGAAGATACATTGGAGAAGAGTTGAAAGCTGACCTTGAAAAGCGAGTTGAGGAGATTCGCCAAAAGTACGCTGAGCCGCCGCCAAAGGCCCCAGAGAAGCCTAAACCTAAACATGAGAAGAAACGGTGGAAGCGGAGACATGCAGGTTAAACCTCACCCTAGTTTCTCGCAAATATATGTTGTCGCTTTGGACGATGGAACCGAAAGACTTGCTACTCGAAATCTTGCACCCGGCCGAACAGTTTACGGCGAAAAGCTTGTACGCTTTGAAGGCGTTGAATATCGTCTCTGGGATCCGTTTAGAAGCAAGTTGGCAGCCGCCATTCTAAAAGGCGTTAAAGCAGTTCCCATAAAGCCAGACCATCAAGTGCTTTATTTAGGTGCGGCTTCAGGCACAACAGCCAGCCATATCTCTGATATAGTGGGCGAAAAGGGCCACGTTTACTGTGTAGAGTTTGCAGCTAGAGCCCTAAGAGAGCTCATCAACAATGTTTGCCCATATCGACCAAATATGACGCCCATACTGGAGGATGCCCGTTTCCCAGAGAGATATGCCCTTTTTATTCGCGGCAAAGTGGATGACATTTACTGTGACATAGCCCAGCCTGAACAAGCGAAAATTCTAGCGGACAACGCTGATATACATCTCAAGAGCGGCGGCTGGATAATGTTGGCTGTGAAAGCCCAAAGCATAGACGTGACAAAGGAGCCGTCTGAAGTTTACAAGAGGGAGCTGAAGATTTTGGAAACTAGGGGCTTCACGATAGAAGACATCGTTCACCTAGAACCCTTCGACAAGGCCCACGCCATGATAGTGGCAAAATATAGAAACTAAGCCTTAAATGTATATGCTTATATCCAAGGCTGCCTTTGAATATTTTTGTGAAATTTCCGATGACTTATAGGGAGACGGAGGAAATAAAGGCGGCGGAAGCCATACTGAAGGATGGCGGTTTCACCGTCTCTCAGAGATGTTGCTCTAGGCCAAGCTGTTTTGACATAGCTGCCAGAAAAAGGGAATCCCTAGTTTTCGTGAAAGTGCAGCAGGACATTGGATGTATTTCGCTGTATGATTCTTTGGAGTTGCGGATGATAGCAGAACATGTTTCGGCGACGTCGCTTTTTATAAGCGAGAAAACTCGTGACAAACCGTTAGAAGATGACACTGTTTATTCACGATACAATGTTTTGGCTGTGACGCCTAAAACCTTTGAAAATATTGTTTTACGGGGCATATACCCACTAATTCAAGCTGGGCCGGGTGGATACTATGTAGAAATAGACGGTGAAGCCATTAAAAGGCGGAGGCAGGAGTTAGGCTTGTCCGTCGGCGAGATAGCTGAAAAAATAGGAATTTCAAGAAGGACACTTTATGGTTACGAGAGAGGCATGGCAAAGGCCTCTGTGACGGCAGCCTACAATCTGCTCCGCACTTTAGGGGTTCCCATAGCGAAACCAGTCAACATTTTTGAGGCTCCTAAAAACCACCAGAAGCCTTTTAAAACGAGGGCTAAGCAAATATTCACGCGGAACAAACTCGTCCAAAGAATTTTCAAGAAACTTGCTGGCTGCAATATTGTGGCCGTCAAGAGGGCACCCTTTGACTTTGTGGTTACGGTTCCGGAGGAAAATGTGAAAATAATCGGCGGAGTAGCGGACTGCCAAGACACAAAGTTAACCCGTAGGGTTGAAGAAATTTTAAGCCTGAGCAAGGTTGTTCAAGCTCATCCCGTTCTTGTAACCAACGGACAGAAACCACAGCTAGACAAGGATATTCCATGTGTCGACAGCAAGGAAATATCAAAAATAAAAAGCCCAGAAGAATTGTGTAACCTTTAAAAAAGTCTTGCCTGCTTTGAGTTGCTTTCGCTTTTTACCTTTTTAGCCGGTTTCCAGCTTTTTCTAACAAAATCCGGATACTCTTTAAAGGTTTTGAGGCAGCGGTGTAGAAACTCGATTGTCTTGGGGTCTGTGGGATAGCCGCATCCAAAATCGCCATATTTAGCTTTCAACTCAACTATTTCGCGGTCACGTTCCACCTTGGCTATTATAGAGGCAGCTGAAACCACCGGGTATTTGCGGTCCGCCTTATGCTCTGAAATAATTTCAATCTTAAAGGGCAGAAACTCCATGATTTGCTGTTTAAAGCGTTCCTCCAAAACGTCTGAAGCATCCACGTAGGCTACGTCCGGTTGGAGAAGCTCTATTACTTTAGCCATGGCCTGCGCTTCCAACCAGTTAAGCCTATGAAGCTTTCTGCCTCTTTCAACAACTTTGTCAATTTCCGCCGGGGAAAGCTTTACAATAACGTGTTTTTTGGCTATACGCTTTATCTCGACGGCTAGAGTTTCCCTTCTGCCCGGCGAAAGAAGCTTCGAGTCTTTCACACCTAA
This sequence comes from Candidatus Bathyarchaeota archaeon, assembly GCA_018396705.1. Taxonomy (NCBI): domain Archaea; kingdom Thermoproteati; phylum Candidatus Bathyarchaeota; species Candidatus Bathyarchaeota archaeon. The sequence goes on along the minus strand of JAGTQZ010000002.1, from coordinate 199,120 downwards.
TTGGACAAGTTTGGGCATGTCTCCGTTGTCTATTAGGATTCCAGCAATAACTAGCGACCCTATAACAGAGCCACGTCCAGCATCATCAACACCAGCAACCATCATCTACGAAACCTTCGTCTACCTATATAACCATGGGCTAAGACATGCTGTTAAACGTTGCTAAACGGTAGAAAACCAACTTTAAGTATGTTGTTATTCTTCTAGGGGCTTATATGGATATTTTTCTATTGGAACAGGCTCAGTATAAAGTTTCATCGCTTCTCCTTCTTTTTTGATGACTATCCATTTTAGCCAGTTCTTATTATCTGATTTTGGATAGTCTTCCCGATAATGAAATCCTCTGCTTTCTGTTCTCATTAATGAAGCTCTGTAGAACATTTCTGCGCATAAAACCATACTTTCAGCAAACATACAATTACAAAGTTCATGGTAATCTTCGGCTTTCATTCGGTCTAACTCTTCGCGTATGACAATGACCTTGTCTAATGCCTCCTTTAACCTATCCCCGCTTTTTATAATACTGTAGTCAAGCGGATAGATAACCTCCTGAACCTTATATATAACCTCAAACGGTGGTATTCCATTTTCTCTGCTCAATGGTGTGAGAATTCTATCCTTAAGTTCCTTAACTTGTGAATAATTGACTTCAGGCTCAATTTTAGCAGCTTTTAAGGCTGCAGCGTAAACTGCTGCTGATGATCCCCCCTTCACCCCTGAAAAAACTGCATTCATTAGGCCGCTACCCTTAATTCGACCTGGTGGTGACGGAACGGCCCCGTATAACGCCGAACCTCCAAAACTTATATCGCCAACCGCGAAAAGCCCCGGGAGGTTCGTACTGTAGTAAGTATTCACTTTAAGGCAAGAAATCTCCCCTTGAAATGCGTGCACCACTCTGACAAGTTTCGCCTGAGGATCCTTTCTTACAACCATGGTTTTCATGATCAGGTTTTTCCAGAATGCATCTGCCAAGGGACGTGCCCCAGGTAACGCGAAGAAAAATTTTCTTTGATTATCTGATATAGAGGTTAATACGTCTACATATATTGGACCATTTCCAGCTGTTGTTTCTCTATACCAAGCAAGATATGCTTCTGGATCGGAGTCTGGACGTGGGCCAGGTCGATATTTTGGTGTTAAATATTCCCCTTTAGCATTATATAGGAAATCCTGCCCCGTGACGAGCCAATCACCTGATTGAGGCATATCAGCGTTTAGAAACCCTCCACCATAATTTCCAAACTCAGCATTTCTCATCTCCACGCCAACTTTATACGCCGCAAGTATGCCGATTCCCTTACCATTCCACAGAGGCATCAATCCATAATTTTGATTTCCGCAAGCTAGAACCGTCGCTCTTGCCCTAAAAACATAGAATGTTCCGTCAAGTAAGCTAAAGCCTACAGCGCCTGTAACATGCCCATCACTGCTGATAAGATCTGCAACAAAAACTTTGTCAAGGAACTTAATACCTAACCTCTTTGCATAAGCAGCCATTCGGGCGCACATGTCGAGGTCTGCTAGAGTTGTTCCCCATGGAAATGGGCCTATCTTATTATACTGAACTTTACCGTCAGGTCTTCTAATGATTGTTACACCCCATAAATCAAGTTGCTCTATAAGCTTTCTAGTGGCGTACGCGTACTCTCGGAGCAATATCTGGTCGTTTAGAAAGCAACCTATGTTACATACTATGTATTTAATGAAATCCTCAGGATCGTCTTCAGGTGTTACAAATGTGAAGTGACCTGCCGTGCGTGGAGCTTTACCAGCCCATCCCGCACTTCCAGTTGCTCTATCTACTACAAGCACATCGAGTTCAGGTGCTGTCTCTTTAGCTGCAATGGCAGCAGTTAGCCCAGCTATTCCACCTCCTACGACAAGGACGTCTGTGGAAATAGTCTTCTCAAAAGGTTCGGTGAAACTCAATTTCACTCACCATTGACTATAGTTAGGATGTTACACCACTGGATAATTCTTTAGGCCACTTTTTACTTTGCCAATCGGGGACAACTTCTATACATTTTGATGGGCAAAGAACTTCGCATAAACCGCATACGAGGCAGTCTTCTGGATACATAACAACAGGAACCTTTCTTAGTTCATCCCATCTAATAACATCTTCCCAACATGCCTTCACACATATTTGACAAGATATACATTTATCAAGATCAATTTTTATTATGTGTGACATTGAAATTACCGATGGGAAATTTATTATCTTTCCCCTAATAAATTTTTGGCAATATTGTTATTTTGTAAAGTTCATATGGGAATAGCCACAACAACGGTTGTTATAGCAATTTTTATAAAATAAGATTTTTGGTTATGTCCTCTTGTTAATGTTATAGGGGGTGAGTGTATGATAGTATGGACAGATGATGAATGCCGTGTTCATGTGGACTGGAGTCTAGATGGAGTAACATCAAAAATGTTGAATTGGTGGTGGTGTAATATGGAAAAAGGTTTCGCTCTTTGGCACCCTGAAGAGCATAAGGAGTTTTACTGGGTTAAGAAACCTAAGCATAACGCGGCAATTGGTGCTATACATGTGGCACCACAGGTTTGGTCGGATGGAACGCTGATTAGACCCTGCATTAGATGGGAGGATGTGAAAAATCTCCCAGAACACATAAAATCAATAATAGTATTTGATCATGTTGTAGTCGCCGCTGCAATAAGTATTACAGGAGAGAAAGTTGAGGAGGATGCTCCACCTGTGGGTTATAGGGTTCACCAATGGGAAAAAACAGACTTTGGTGTAAGAGGAAGGTCTACAGCGTTTCCTACAGAGGCAGAATCGAAAGAAAGACTACTTAACGTATGGGCTCCTCACTGTCAAAAGGAGATCATGAACTTCCAGATATTCCTTCCACAGCTTTACAGGTTATGGAGTGTTGTCAAAGATCCAGAGGTTAACCCATACTTCTCTTTTAAGATAGTGAGAGAGGACGGTAAGATAAGATATGAATTCAAGACAAATGAAACTAGCTCAAAATAGGTAATAGGTGACTTATGCTTACACTGTGTACATAAAGCGAAGTTAGATCCTGATCTACAATTTTTGCAACTTTACGTGAACTCTTTTAAATTTTTCGAAAATTTTTTAAAAAATGGGGAAATTACAACAAATCTAGGTATTACCATGAGTGGTAAAAGCTTTTCTTACAAGCGGCTTGCAGTGGTTGGCGGATTGGGTAGTTGGTCGGATGCTATGGACGAGATGGTCATTGCTATAACAATGCCTTTACTGATCGCTTTCTGGAAAATCTCCATGCCTGAAGTCGGCTTTCTTATAAGCGGTATCTACCTTGGAATGTTCGTTTCTGCCTTCATTTCAGGGCCTCTTATAGATTACATAGGTCGAAAAAAGGGGTTCGTTCTTGGAAACTTTCTCGCTGCACTTGCATATTTATTATATCTTGTCGCGCCTAACTTTCAATGGTTTTACGCGGCTAGAATTCTCTCAGGCTTCTTTGCGTGTCTATCCACAGTAGCATTTTATACATGGTTACCAGAAGAGGTGCCTCCGGAGAGGAGACAAACAATAGTGGGTCGAGCGTCGGCGATGTCGGTGATCGGTACTTTAAACATAAGTATAATGCTTATACTAGCCGGAATCTACGGATTTACTTGGCATGTTTTCTTTGCTTACGTGTGCATCTTCGATCTAGTAGTCGCAATTTTGGGCGTCCTTCTTCTAAGGGAATCGTCTCTTTGGCAAGAGCGACAAAAACTTATTGCGGAAGGAAAAGTAAAAAGGGAGGAGAGAGTTCCTCTTAAAAAGTTTTTAAGTCCTGAAGTTCGCGCAAAGTTTGTACTGGCGCTTTTGCTCTCGATTAGTGGATGGTTTGGGCTAATGTTTATAGTGCTTCCATTTCTTGCGACTTTTCAAAGTACAGTGCTAGCATTTAGTACAGCCTTAATCGGGATTGTAGAAGTAACATGCACTATCAACGGCGTAATAGCACGTGCGGTCTTAGGAATGGTGTCCGACCGTGTTGGTAGGTTAAACACTTTAATCCTATGTGCTGTGTTATGCATTATTGGCGGATCGCTAAGTTGGCGAACACCATCGATTCTAGGAGTTGGAGAAAAATTACCCATAATAGTATTTTTTGCGGTAACTTTCTGGATATACCTGTGGGGACTGAACGGAATATGTGACACTTCACGTACGTGGTATGCTGAACTTATTCCAACAAGCATAAGAGGATCAATGGAAAGTTTCATGCAAATTTTAGCGAGTCTCATAGCCTTCTTTGGTACAATAATCGTTGGGGTTATAGCAGGCTATGTAGGCCTAGGCGAAGCTCTAGCCATAATGCCTCTGATAGCTGGGATAATCATAATCATAGTTTCTGTAATTGCCAAAAAACTTAACCTTGAAACCAAAGGAAAACGCCTGGACATTTAACTTCTCCTTTTTTACAACCTAAGAAGATATTAGGTAGCTTTAAGCCTATTGTATAAATTAACTGTTAGCATACAAAAAGCAAAGAGGCAAGCAAACAAAAAGATGCAAGTTCTTAAGTATAACTAACTGCCAAAAACTGTAAAGCCTTGTCTACAACCTTTTGATGCAGTTTATCGCGATTCTCGAAAGTAACTGTGAATATCTCTGTATCTTGACGTGCTTTTATAGTTTCAACGAGTTTGTCTCGGGCTTTCCAGTGAATCACTCCGGCCACAAGTTTGCCGCTTTCAACAGCTTCTTGAACTGCTTTTCTAAATTTTTCTGAGAAAAGCTCCATAGGCCCGATTTCATCTATGGCGATGATGTTACATTCCCTTACAGCCTTTAAAATAGCCTCAACGCCCACACTGTCCAGATCGGCAATGTTTACGCGGTACCTGCTCACTTGAGGGCCTGTTTTCTGGTTTACATGAGCAAGCCATCCCCGTCTGCTACTAGCCAAATCTAGGATTTCAAAGCCTATGCGGGTTCCAGCTTTTCGAACTTCACGACTTATCATTCCGCCGACACTGTAGCCTCTGGATTTCAATATGTCGATAACTTTCAGCATTAGTGTTGTTTTTCCAACACCTGGCCTGCCTGTTAATAGAAGCACACGTTTCTGCAAATTTTTCGCCTCTTTTGCTCGTATTATGGCCAAAGAGACTTAAAGCTTAAGAATCTTTTAGGGCACCTCTCGTTGTAAATGCACTCTTTAAGAATTTTTTAACGATGCTAGAATTTTGTAATGGTGCAGCTGAACCAGAAGTCTAATATCTACACTTTCGGAAACATTTAACAGCTGAGCTATGCTGGTGGTTGGGTTTAAAGCATAATGAGTGGCGAAAGGGAACATGAGGGTTTGGTTTCATCCTTTGAAAGACAGCTGAGCGAGTGGATAGCCCGCAAGCATGGCAAAGTCTTTAGGCTAGCCTTGATGCTTATTTTAGTTTTGCTTGTTTTTCTAACTTCTTTCCGCCTTACCGTTGGCGGATTGAAGGAATGGATTCAAATAGACCCGGCTGGAATCTTAAATGTGTCTATTCAACTTTTTACAATAATGAACCCGATAAGTGCAGTTCCAACATTTCTCATTTATACAGGCAGACTTAGGCATGATGAAAGGCTCAAAATAATAGGCACAACAACAATGATTGTCATAGCATTGCTGTTAACCTTCACATTATTTGGGCCTCTCATATTGAACGCCCTCGAAATTTCCGTTACAAACTTCCGGTTCGGCGGCGGGATACTGTTGCTTATTCTCGCTATAGACATGCTTGGCGGAATGTCAAGGTCAAAAGCCATAGACATAAGGCAGGTGGCGGTTGTACCGTTGGCTACACCGCTTCTCGTCGGACCAGGAACAATGACTACTTTAATTGTTTTGTCAAGCACTTATGCCATAATCAACGTTCTGATAGGCGGCCTAATTGCAGCTGTTGGTGTTTACTTGACGCTGCGTTTTGCGCCTCTGCTTGTTTCAGCAATAGGTAACAATGGCGTTCAAGCTGCAAGTCGCATAATGTCAGTTATATTGGCGGCTATAGCCTCCCAGATGATTCACTCCGCCCTAATGGAATGGGGCATAGCAAAGACATGAAAAACCGGAAAAACGAAATAGACTTTCCAACTGAAATCGTAAAAGAAGGCCAGGTTCAAGTGCGTGTTCCAAAACTTTCTGCTTTCGTGGAAGAACCCGGTGAATATGCTCCCTCAAAGGCTCCGGTCTTCTACAATCCGGTTATGGAGTTGAACCGTGACATCGCAGTTCTAGCCCTACAAGCATACCAGCAAACTGTTGGCAGGAAAATCTTTGTATGTGAGCCTTTGGCAGGCTGCGGCGTGAGGGGCATACGCTTCGCCCTGGAAGTTGAAGGAGTAAGGAAAGTTTTGATAAATGATATAAACAAAAAGGCTTACTTGCTGGCAAAATACAATGTGGAACTGAATAGGCTTGGCGAACGTGTAACCGTCACAAACATGGATGCAAACCTTCTTCTAGCTAAGCACAGCGCACCATATAAAAGGTTTGACGTCGTAGACGTGGACCCCTTCGGCTCTCCGACACCTTTCATGGATTCCGCTGTCAGAGCAACCCGCAACGGCGGGATGTTGGCCTTAACAGCAACGGACATGGCACCTCTATGCGGTGTACATCCTAAAGCATGCATACGCAAGTATGACGGTAAACCTCTCCGTACAGAATACTGTCACGAAATAGCTTTAAGACTTGTCTTGGGAAATGCTGCAATCATAGCGGCGAAACATGAAATTGGCGTGACACCGCTTTTCAGCTACAGTACAGACCATTATGTACGCGTTTACGTCGCCTTAACGCATGGAGCGCAAAAGGCAGATGAAAGCCTAAAAAAGCTGGGTTACATTCTCCATTGTTTCAACTGTTTCCATAGAGAAACCATATACAAAAACACTTTGTTAGGATGTAATGATGAATGCCCAAACTGCGGTTCAGAAATGGACTATGCTGGGCCTATGTGGCTTGGAGAAATAGCTGACGAAAACTTTTGTAGTTTGATGGAATTAGAGGTTGATAAAAGATTTTTCAAGTCGAAAAAGCGAATCAAAAAAATTCTGGCGCTCGTGAAAGGTGAATGCTATGCCCCGCCAACTTATTACGTCTTAGATCGAATATGTGACAAAATGCGCTTACCAGTGCCCTCGGTTAAAGCTGTTGTTGAAGCTTTGAGAAAGGAAGGCTTTGAATCTCTGTTAACCCATTTTACTCCAAAAGGCTTTAGAACCAGCGCTTCAATAGAAGCTGTAACAAGGATTTTGCGTGAAATTATACTGTCTGATCTTAGACGCAACAACTCTTAAATAAAATGGTGTTGAAACATTATGGGTTAGTGATCATAATGAAGAATGCAATTTTGCTTGCGGCAGCCTTAACGATGATGTTGATGATCTTCTCCTCCGCATCAACCTACGCGCAGCCGACAACAGTCAACATTTACGCTTGGACAGACAAGTCATTCTATGATCCAGGAGAAAACGGTAAACTTACAATCGTCGTTCGAAACGACAGGGCTGATGTGGACCTAATCTTGTACAATATAACCGTTGAATACCCATGGTTCGCCTATACCGGCGAAAAATGGGAAGGCAATGACACCATCATTATTGGTGAAACTCTCCTCAAAAATGGCGGAGTTAAAATCTACAGCAGGCCGTTCAACGTGCCTAGCGATGGCAGAGCTGCAATTTCCATGTATGGAGCACAAATTTATATAACCGTCAATGTGGATAAGCCGCCTTACCACTACTCGCGTCAAGTGCCAATCTATATTAGAAGTGTTGCCCAACCCATGGCCATCAGCGATTGGGATAAGATGCTGACTCTTCTAACGATTCAAGTGGTGCTTGTGATTGTTTGTACAATAATTCTGGCGGCAACCATATTCCTTTCTGTGCGGAGACCAAGGGTGGTTTTTGAAGAGGCGTTAGAGAAAACAGGGTAAATAATCCTTAATTTTCCCCATTTAATTTTTAAGCATGTTCTGCAAATTCTTCCTATTGGGTTTATCAGCCTCTTAAAGCTGGGGGTGTGTGGCGCTCGGAAAAGTTTTAGTTACGTCTGCCTGGCCATACATAAACGTGACCCCACATATCGGTAACCTAGTTGGTTCTGTACTATCAGCGGATGCTGTCGCCCGCTACTATCGATTGAAGGGCGAAGATGTTGTAATGGTAAGCGGTTCTGATGAGCATGGAACACCCATCGAAGTTGAAGCCATAAGGCTTGGTGTGAAACCAAAAGACTTAACGGACAAAAACCACGCGCGAGTAGTGGAGCTTTTTAAGAAGTGGGGTATATCCTTCGACAACTACACGCGCACCGAAAGCCCGGTGCACAAGGAATTTGTTCAGCAGCATTTGATGAAGATTTACAATAACGGTTACATCTTTACCCAGGAAACTGAGATGCTTTACTGCGAGAAATGCAAGCGTTTTCTACCTGACCGATTTGTCGAAGGCAAATGTCCCTACTGTGGACATACACCGGCACGTGGAGACCAATGTGATGCTTGTGGAAGACTGCTTGAACCTACAATTCTTGTAGAGCCTTATTGCGTGATCTGCAAGGGCAAACCTGTTGTCAAAAAAACGAAACACTGGTATTTTGACCTTGCCAAGTTCACGGACAAACTAGCGCGATATTTAAGCGAGAACAAGCAATTGCCAGCCAACGCCAAAAACTTTAGCCTAAACGTTATAAAGGAAGGCTTAAAGCCGAGGGCTGTCACTCGTGATGTCAACTGGGGAATTCCAGCCCCGTTTCCCGGTGCCGAGGGCAAGACAATTTATGTCTGGGTTGAAGCGGTTTTGGGCTATATTTCCGCCACTATAGAATACTTCAGAAAACGCGGAGATCCAGAGGGTTGGAAAGCTTACTGGTTTGACAAGAACGCGAAAACCCTCTACTTCATTGGGAAAGACAATATACCCTTTCACACCATAATTTTGCCAGCCTTGCTAATGGCTTCCCATGAAGACTATAATTTACCATGGAACATTTCTGCCACTGAGTTTCTTCAGTTCAAAGGCGAAAAAGCATCAAAAAGCCTAAGGATTGGCATATGGATAGATGAAGCCTTGGAACTTTTCCCGCCAGATTACTGGCGCTACTTCTTGATTGCTACACGTCCAGAAACAAAAGACTCAAATTTTTCATGGGAAATTTTCGCGGAAAAAATCAATGCAGATCTAAACGACACTCTCGGAAACTTTGTCCACCGCACGCTATCATTCATAAACAAGCACTTCAACAGTCAAATCCCGGAACACGGTGCGTTGGGTGCGGAGGACGAGCAAGCGCTCAAAAGCCTTAAAGAACTTGTAAACGAGATCGCAGGCGATTTTGAAGCTTGTAAGCTTCAGTCCGCGGCAAACGGAGTTATCAGCATAGGAAGGCTTGGAAATCAATACCTCAACGAAAAGGAGCCTTGGAACCTAATAAAACGCGATAAAGCCAAGGCCGCGACAACCATGTACGTGGCTGCCCAGTTTGTTAAAGCTTTAGCAATAGTTTCATCTCCAATAATTCCATTTACAGCTGACAAGCTTTGGAAAACCCTAAACTTGCCGGGCAGTGTCCACCAACAAAAGTGGGAGGAAGCTCTTAAACCTTTGCCAATAGGCCACAAAATAGCCGAAGCTAAACCACTGTTCCGCAAGATCGAGTCTGACGAGAAAAAGCTTAATGAAATGCTTGAAAAAGTTAGAAAAGCCATGGCGAAGTGAAACTTAGAGACTTTGTTTAGTTTTTAGTTTTTTAAATGTGATGGCCGTCAGAGTTAAACCTAATGCGAGTGCAAGTATTCCCGCTACTGGATATGCTAACCACAGTCCGTTTAGGCCAAACGTGTAGGGCAGTATGATAAGGCATGGTGTCAGAAAGATGAATTGGCGAGCTGACGCTACAATTAGAGCTGAAGTTGCCTTGCCTATTCCCTGGAAAAAGGCGCTTATTATTATTTCTGACATTGTTAGAAAGGATATTCCGAAAATTTGTAGCGCTGATACCCCTATACCGAGGAATTTGATGTCCGTGGTGAAGAGCAACAACGTTTGAACCGGGAAAAGCGTGACTACAACATACCATATTATCCCCCATACAACGCCGGATAATACAGCTTTAACCACGATTTCGCGAACACGCTCCAGCTTTTGTGCTCCATAATTGTAACCCACAAGCGGCACGACAGCTTGACTTAAACCTATGCAAAATGCAAAGTTTAGTCTGTTAATTCTGAAAAGGACGCCAAGAACAGCCAACGGAACGGTTCCGAAAGAGGACGCTGCAATATTCGCCAACATTTGAGATATAGAAATGGCGATCATTCTTAAAATGCTGGATACCCCAACACTGTAAATATCTGCAACAGTCCTGTAATGGAGCCTGAAATAGGCGAGCTTAAACTTGTATATAGATTTAAACGCCAAATAAGGAGTTAGAAGGGCCAATCCTATTGCACGTCCTATAAGTGTTCCAAGCGCCGCGCCTGCAATTCCCAAAGCTGGGAAAGGCCTAACCCCAAAAACTAGGATCGGGCTCCAAATGAGGTCAGCTATGTTTGCCAAAATCAACCCTCCACTTGCAATGGTTGGGCTTCCCTGTGCCCTCACAAGTTCCGCAACAACAACCAAAAAGAAGTCCACAGGCATGGAACATGTTTCAATAAACATGTAACTGTAAGCGTAGGGGAAAACAGCTTCTGTCGCACCGAAAAGCCTTATCAAGAACCCTAAACTCGCTAAACAGATGATGGTTGCCAAACCGCTTACAATAAAAAAGAGGGTTATGCTGTTACATACAGCCTCGTCAACTTCGTTCTTTTTTCCAGCTCCAAGACGTCGAGCAACTAAGGAAGCGCTTCCAATGGCTATTCCAGTGCCTATTGCCCTATATATCATCATCAATGGCCCAGCAACCGTCAAAGCGGCAAGCGCTTCCGTGCCGATACGCCCACACCAGACTGCATCAAACAACTCATAAAAGGCTTCGCCCTCGCTGGCAATTATGGCAGGCACTGAGAAACGCATTAAAAGCCTCGAGATTTTCTCCCTCCCCATAGCCTCAGCTCTCTGATAATTCAAAGAAGTGCTTTTGTAGCCCACAACACTCACCAACCCAAGCCGCATTTAGGGAAAGAAAACAAATCCCGCAGCCTTGCATTAAAGACTTTTGCCCTAACACGGGTTGGTTCTCGACACACATATACAAAAATACGAAATATGCGGGCTACTTTCCCGCAAACGTAAATAGGATCAATAACCAACCGAAAATTGAGGTTATCCGAAACAATGAGAGTAAAAGTGGACCTTCATGTACACACATGTTACTCCTACGACGGGTTAATCAGATTAGACGAGCTTGTTTTATATGCGAAAAAGGCGGGTTTAAATGGTGTCGCCATAACAGACCACGATAAAATCGACGGCGCACTAAAAGTGGCTAAGGAAACAAAAGATTTCCTCATAATACCTGGCATAGAAGTTTCAAGCCTAAATGGCCACATAATTGGGCTTAACCTTCAAGAACCAGTGCCAAAAAACCTGAGCATAGAAGAAACCGTCGACAAAATCCATGAACTCGGCGGCTTAGCTATAGCATGTCACCCAGGAGCCTCTCTGAAGGCGAGTTTAGGACAGAGGATCAGCCAAAAATTTGACGCAGTTGAAGTGGTAAATGCTTCAGCTTTTCCCTTCAAACGTTCCATTAAAAAAGCTTTGGAAATCGCCTCCAAACTTGGACTACCTAGGGTGGCGGGTAGCGACGCCCACTATGCCCCTGAAGTGGGCGCAGCGTACACGGTTATAGAGGCAGAGCCCAGCTTGGAGGATGTGGCTAAAGCCATAAGCAAGGGGCTTTGCGAGCCCTTAGGCAATGCTATACCTCTTAAACTGAGGCTTAAAAGGAAAGTTTTATCGCTAAAATTAAATCGTTTTAAGCGAAATTGCAGTTCATGTTCCAATAACAATGGGTTCCGTGATCCTCTTTAATGTTGCGATGGCTGAAAGAGCTGCCAAATAACTTGTCTTGGGATTTTCGGCTGTCGGAACATTTTCCACATGAATCCTTAACTCGCCAAATTCGCCCTTGACTTCAATTTCATGAACATTTCTTTTCAGTGTTGGGTCCGCTACCACTTTTACTGTTGTTTTTTCTACGCCTACGCCTGCCAAACTCAAAGTTGCCGCTACGTTAACATTTACGGGAAAAAGCTTGCATGCCTCCATCGCTGGCCCCTCGTATATGATGGTTGGCTCTTTGATTTTTCCGCCAAACCTATCTTTGAAGTAGGTGTTATCCTTCAACGCTTCCACAGGTTTTCTTGTGGTTAAGACAACTTTTTCTATTTTACCCATGGCTGATGCTTTCACGCCGTCTAGCCCTGCAATGGCGCCCGACGGGACGTAAACCTTTCTACCTCTTTCTTTGGCGGCAAAGCTGATTTTGCTTGTCAACTCTGGATCTACTAAGGCGCCGACGCTCATAACCATCAAGTCCTTCCCGGCCTCTAACACTTTAAAGGCATAAGTTCTCACGGCCTCTTGGGAAGCAGCCTCCACGACAAGCTCCACGTCCCCACATTCAAGCAGCTCTTCAAATTTTCCAGCGACATTGGGTTTGTTTCTCAGCTTATGCGCTAAGGCTTTGGCTTTTTCAACATTTTTATCAAAAACCATGATTAGACAAGTGTTCCCAGCTTGTCCTTTGTCTATTGCTTGTGCCAGCATTGTCCCTATGGCACCACATCCAATAAGGCCTATACCCAATGGAAATTTTCCTTTCTCTTTCATTTTGTTGGCCTAGTTAAAATGCGTGCAATTTTTCGCCTATAAACTATTCCGTTAGAAACAGCGAATCTAGCGACGATATTTATTCATTAAGTAAAAAAGAGTTTAGATGGTGTCTTTCTCTAATTGGTAGAGGTTTAGGTCTATGTTTAACGGTTTTTCCGGTTCAGCGTATGGTTCAAGGTTAAACAATTGCGGTGCTATGGTTCCAAAACCGCTTAAAATGTACGGCGAATTTACACCGGTCAAGACTAAAGTTACTTTTATTTTTCCGTCCAACTCTGGGCTAACTCTGGCTCCCCAAATGACTAGCGAATCCTCATCCATCAATTCTGTGACTATTTCGCCTACGCGGTTTGCTTCTTCAATAGTCATGTGAGCATCGCCGGAAACATGTATCAATGCGCCTTTTGCGCCCATATAGTCCACGTCTAGAAGCGGGTTTCTCAAAGCTTTTCTTACAGCGTCCTCAGCTCGATTTGGTGCGTCTGACTCACCTATGCCTATTACGGCTAGTCCGCCGCGTTTAACGATAGTTTTGAAGTCTGCAAAGTCGAGGTTAATGAGGCTTGGCGCTGAAATGGTTTCAACTATCCCTTTAATCATGTTCGCCAAAACTTGATCTGCAAGTTTAAAAGCTTCATTTATGGGCAGATTAGGCGCAATCTGAAGGAGTTTGTTGTTATCAATAACAACCACAGTATCGCAGTGTCTTCGCATCTCGTTCAAGGCGTAGGCCGCGTACTCTATACGGCCTTTCTCGATTTTGAAAGGTGTTGTTACAACTCCAACCGTTAATGCGCCCTTTCTTTTGGCGATTTCAGCGATAACCGGTGCTGCGCCAGTACCTGTCCCCCCTCCCAGTCCAGCTGTTACGAAGACTATATCCGCATTTGTAAGCAGATCTTCTATGCGCTTTCTAGACTCCTCTATAGCTGCTCTTCCAAGTTTTGGATCTCCACCAACTCCCAAGCCCTTGGTTAGTTTTTCGCCTATCAGGATTTTCTTATGCGCCTTTGAAATGTTTAGGTGAAGGGCATCAGTGTTTACTGCTATGCATTCTGCTCCAACAACACCCATTTCCATAAGCCTTGTCACGGTGTTGTTTCCAGCACCGCCCACGCCAAACACGAGCATGCGACAAAAGCTGGGCGGACGGATTTCTTCTGTAACCATGCCGTGCCATGAATAGCGGAAGGTCTGTCCAATCGTTGACTGCATTTAGCCAACCCTCTTTCTACGCCAAATCTCATTGTTTATCAAGTCACGGATAGCCACACGAATAGCTTCAGCCCTGTTTGGATACAACCTTTCGTTTACTAATTGATCCAACGCCTCAATATATGGTTCAGGAAGATAAAGCGTAATCAACTTCATTTTCAACTTCCCCCTACCGGTAAGCGAGAAACTGCAATCTAAAGCTATACTTGTATATAATATGCTTTAAATATGATTCAAACATGTTGGTTCTTTATTTTTTAAAGCTTATTATTGAATGCTTTCAAAAATTTGTAAAAGTGATTGTAAGAGCACCTCTAGGTTTTTATTTCTTTTTGGAGCATTTAATGTACAAGTCATGAACATTCCACGAGTGTTCCTTAAAAGCTTTGGGTGTTCGACAAATTTGGCTGACGGGGAGGTTATGGCAGGATGCCTAGCGGCAGCTGGGTTCCAACTTGCGCATGGCTTGAAAGATGCTGACATAATTGTTTACAATACTTGCGCTGTTAAGGGGCCTACGGAAAATCGCATGATAAACCTTTTGAAGAATGTTCCTAAAGGCAAAAAGCTTATTGTTGTTGGATGCTTGCCTCTCATAAACTTTGAAAGGTTGCAGCGAGAGGTAACCTTTGACGGGGCAGCTGGCCCAGCTTTAGGCGAAAAAATCGTTGACATTGTTGGGGCAGTGTTTCAGGGCGAAAAGATTTTAGCGTTGGAAGACGCGGAGAAGGCTAAGCCGAGTCTTAATCTTCCGCGAAGACGTGTGAACCCTGTTATTGGAATTATACCAATAAGTTATGGGTGTCTAGGTTCATGCGCTTATTGTTGTGTTGTTTTTGCCAGAGGACGCTTAAGAAGCTACACGATAAGTGAGATAATAGAGAGAGTTAAGACGGACTTGGCTGAAGGGGTGCGGGAGTTTTGGCTTACCTCTCAGGATACGGCGTGTTATGGATTGGATATTGGTGCAAGCCTTCCAGAACTTTTGAGGGCTGTTTGCAGCCTTGAAGGTGATTTCAGAATTCGGGTTGGAATGATGACCCCAAACATGGCGCTGAAAATTTTGGACAAACTTGTTGAAGCTTACAGAGACGAGAAAATCTTCAAGTTCCTTCACCTCCCAGTTCAAAGCGGAGACAACCAGATACTGGAGCGAATGCGGAGATTCTATACTGTTGAAGATTTCAAGCAAATAGTAAACATCTTCCGCGAAGCTTTTCCTAAGATAACTATAGCCACCGACGTTATCTGTGGTTTTCCTGGCGAAACATGGGAAGCATTTGAAAAAACCATGCGCTTGCTAGAAGAGGTTAAGCCGGACATAGTTAATACGTCAAAATTTTTCGCAAGACCTAGAACCCCAGCCGCTAAGATGGATGGCTTTGTACCATTTCCTGAGATTAAAAAAAGAAGCTCTGTTTTAAGTCGCTTGGCGTCAAGAATAGCCCTTGAAAGAAACAAGACGTGGGTCGGTTGGGAAGGCGAAGCTTTGATTGATGAACAAGGTGCTGTCCAAGGTTCATGGATTGGCCGAAACCAAGCCTACAAGCCGATAGTTGTGAAAAATGGGGAAAACGTGCTTGGCAAAGTTGTACATGTTAGAATTTATAACGCTTCAGCGACATATCTTGAAGGCATATTTTCTAATTAAAACAAGATTTATTGTAATTTTTATAATAAAAATTCGGAAAGGTTGGCTGATTCTGTTTTTCTTACAGTTAAAGCTTCTGAAAGCTTATATGGGACTCTGTTTAATCCGCTAGGGAATTAGAAATGCTGCAAACCAACGAGATAAGTTGCTGTCTTCAAGCGATAAGGCATAAGCTGGACAGAGAGGATTATGATAAGCTCCACCTCATAAAAATTCCAAGAGTTCACCAGTTCATTGTTGAGTGTGCAATGCTTTGCAATCCTGAAGGAATTTTTGTCTCTGACGATTCGCCTGACGATATAGCTTACATCAGGCGGATGGCAATAAAGACAGGGGAAGAGAAACCCCTTGCGACACCCGGGCACACGGTCCATTTTGACGGTCCCTATGATCAAGGCAGGGACCGTGAAGCCACAAAATATCTTGTGCCAAAGGGAGACTACCTAAGTAAGGCGCTGAATCAAATTGACAGAGATGAAGGGCTGGCAGAAGTGAAAAGCCTACTCAGGGATTCGATGAAAGGACGTACGATGATTGTCCGTTTCGTATGTCTAGGCCCCCTCAATTCCGTCTTTTCAATTCTAGGCGTACAATGTACAGATTCGTGGTATGTTGCCCATTCAGAGTACTTGCTTTTCAGACCGGGATACGAAGCATTTGTTAAGGCACCTTCTGACACAAATTTCCTAAAGGTGCTGCACTCTAGCGGAAGAGTTAATGAAAACATGGTTAGCATAGACCATGACAAGAAAAGAATCTACATAGACTATACTGGGGGTACAATCTATAGTGTCAACACGCAGTATGCCGGCAACTCTGTGGGATTTAAAAAGCTCGCATTTAGGCTTGCCATAAGAAAGGCAAATCAAGAGGGTTGGCTCGCGGAGCACATGATGATTATGGGAGTGCACGGACCTGGCGGCAGAAAAACATATTTTGCCGGAGCCTTTCCAAGCGCTTGCGGCAAAACTTCAACCGCCATGCTTCCTGGAGAAACTATACTTGGCGATGATATTGCCTATATTCGCAACATTAACTCTGTAGCAAGGGCTGCAAACGCCGAATGCGGTATTTTCGGCATCCTTCAAGGCATAAACCCTAAAGATGATCCAATACTTTACAAGGTGCTTACAAGCCCTGGTGAAGTAATTTTTTCAAATGTTCTGGTGAAAGATGGAAAACCCTACTGGCTTGGAATGGGTTGCGAGTTGCCTAAAGAAGGAGTCAACTACACTGGACATTGGTGGAATGGCAAAACAGACGAAAATGGTGAACCTATACCACCCGCCCACAAAAACGCCCGCTACACAGTATCATTGAAAGCGCTGGAAAACTGTGATCCAGAGTTGGACAACCCTATGGGCGTTGAACTTGGCGGAATAATGTATGGAGGACGTGACTCCAAGGCGTATGTACCCGTTCAGCAAAGCTTCAACTGGGAACACGGCGTGATCTGTTACGGGGCAGCCCTTGAAACCGAAACAACCTTCGCTACAGTTGGGAAAGAAGGTATACCGGAAATAAACATGATGAGCATACAAGACTTTATTTCCATACCAATGGGGCAAAATATACGAAACAACCTAGACTTTGGAAGAAAACTCAAAAAGCCGCCTATAATATTCGGGGTAAACTACTTCCTAAGAGACTTGCAAACCGGAGAATATCTGAACTCGCCGAGAGATAAGCACGTGTGGGTCAAGTGGATGGAACTGCGAGTACACAACGACGTTGGGGCGAGAATCACCCCCACTGGACTGATTCCGAAATACGGGGATTTACACACGCTTTTTAGACAAGTTTTGAGTAAGGAATACCGCAAAGAAGACTATACAAAACAATTTACCATACGTATACCAGAAAACCTCGCCAAAATTGAGCGAGTTGAAAAGTTTTACAGGGAAAAAGTTGCTGACACACCGGAGGAACTCTTCATAATCTTAAATCAGCAACGTGAACGCCTTCTAAAGGCGAGAGAAACGTTTGGAATGGATTATATTCCGCCGGAGCTTTTCGAGGAAGAGTAACTTTTGAAAACAGAGCCTTTCAACCTTAAAAACCACTTTTGGTTGTGAGCAGAGCGTCTAGAACCCGCAGACGCCTCGGGCAGAAGCTACTTTTAAGACAAATTATTTATGGAAAGCTAAAACATCTATAGTTTCGGAGATGAAATATTTGAGGGAAGAGAACCTTGTTGAAGTGGGACGTGTAACTCACTACTTTACCAAGATTGGTGTGGCTGTTGTTGAACTTAAGGCTCCGTTAGCTGTTGGAGACCGCATAGTTATCAAGGGCCCAGCAACTGACTTCGAACAGGTTGTGGAATCCATGCAGATTGAACATAAAAATGTGCAGAAAGCCGAGGCTGGACAAAGCGTAGGTCTGAAGGTGGCGCAACGTGCAAGAGAAAAAGATATAGTGTACAAAAGGCTTTAGCTCATCCTTTTCCTCAGCCCTCATTTCCAGTCTTTTTGTTTATCTTTTGTTGAGGGCATGTGCACTACTTTAGCTTGTAACCCCACTTTTTGTTTATTGCCTCGAGTTTTTCTGAAAGTCTCTTCGCTCTGTCCTCGGCTTCCTCAAACAGAACAGCCCACTCTCGCCTTTTTACAAGGTTGGTTAGCTTATCGATGTTTGTCGGTATTTTCTCCATGGCTGTAACCCACTTCTTTGTCACTATATCATCTCCAGTCACTAGTTCCAAGGCTTCTTCTGGACAGAATCGAACACACTGGGGTCCTTCTGGATCGTTTTTGCATAGGTCGCAAACCAAAACCGAGGATTTGTCCGGGTGAAGCGAAATCCCACCGTATGGACAGGCTTGAATGCACCAGCCGCATCGATCGCATTTAGTCTCATCTATAACGATGAAGCCTTCTTCAGACTGAATTAGGGCGTTTCTAGGGCAGGCTCTGACGCAAGGCGCGTTCTCACAGAGTCGGCATGTTAATGCAAGGTTGAAGGCCGGAGTAAGCCGTATGACCCTAATTCTAGACCTTAAGGGGTTCCAAATCGGCTCGTTTTTCTCTAAAACGCAAACATACTCACAGAGGCTGCAGCCCGTGCATTTAGCCGGATCAACAGCCACAAACTTTCTTGAAGCAGCCTTAGCCATGAATCGCATCTCCACCAAGCTTAAGTTAAATGTTCTCATGCAAAACTTGTTTTTATTAATTTCCCTTTTCAACAGCTGAAAACAAACATATTTCAAAGCATGATCTTAACTTTTCCATTCAAAATTATCTTGTTTCCGGCGAATCTTGTCGAATAAGCATAAACTTCTAACCCATGTTTAACCGCTCTCAGGAGGGCTTCTCCAAACTTCGGATCGGTCCCGTCATTCACGGTAAAGAATTTGGCGTCGCTTCTTTGAATTATAAAGAGTACAGTGGCTCTAAAACCTTCATCTAAGGCTTTGGCAAGCTCTAAAACATGTCTAGCGCCTCTTTCGGTAGGCGCGTCTGGAAACATGGCAACACCGTCTCGGACAAGAGTGCAGGACTTAACTTCCAAAAGGCAAGGCTTAATTGCCGACCCGCCGCGAAGGAGAAAATCAAACCTTGCATGTCCATAGCGGTACTCGGGTTTAACAACTTTATAACCGCTAAATTCTGGTAAATCCCTGTTTTTTAACACCTCAAAAACAAGCTTATTTGGTAGACGAGAATCGACAGAAACAATTGCACCGTTTTTATATACGCCTACAATGTCATAAGAAGTCTCTCTTTTGCTTTTTGCGGTGTTGCTTTTTCTCAAAATCACTTGTGCGCCAGAAGTCAAAAGTTCATCGAGTCTTCCAGGATTTGGTAAGAAACATTGCTGGCTTTTCCCTTTAACCTTTACCAAAGCGGAAAATCTAGTCACGCGCCTTTCGAAAACACCCTCTGAGAGTTTACCCTCGATTTCAATGAAATTGGCCAAGCTCAAGACTATTAAAATGGACTTTTAATTTTAATTTTGTCGTTAACGCAAGGGCAAGGATTATGGAATTATTTCACAGCCAACATATTGCATGAAATCAAAATCTTGCATTTTTATTCTGCCAGTTTCAATTAGTGCTTTGATTCTTGGTAGTTCATATTTTATGACGTTGATCATGTTTTCAACAGTTTTACAGACAAGCTTGTAGGCTTCGGGTTTCCAGCGTTTCGTTATATTTGCGTATAGGCATCTGCCTCCGCAAATATTGAATATCCCGCAGTTTATGCAAGGCTCGTTGACAAAGATTTTCCTGAGCCTAAGCGGGTGCGTCGTGCTTATATGCCCCAAATAAAAGTCTCTTATACCCCACATGCTTGGACAAGGCGCTATATGTCCGTCCGTTTGGATGGCATAGTTTATCCAGCCGGCGCCACATCGCAGAAGAGTTTTCTCCTCGCCCTTCAGAAGGGATTGAGCAACGCCGAGAAATGGGTACAAACGTAAAACAACACCGTATTTCTCCATGTGGTCAACCCAGAACTTGACTAGGCGGCGGATTCCGGGATTATAGCTTTTCTCACTCCACTCCTTGAATTTTCGTTTTTCAAAATCGTTCCAGAAGCCAGCGTTAAGCTGCCAATGCACAGATGAAAATGGAAACTCGCTATTGCTTAGCAGCCATAAAACCTGCTTGTAGATGTCAGTTTCCTCCATGACTGTCATTCGTGCAATAATCTCGCCGTTAAAGCCGTTGTGCTTGATCAACTTTAAATTCTCTATGACTTTGCTGTAAACACCCTTTCCACGGTAAAAATCGGTTAGGACTTCGTCTCCATCAACCGACACCAAAACAACACTAAACCGGTTCACGTATTCCGGCCCTAAGCAGTCTAAATGCAGGCCATTCGTTTGAACAGCAAAATATTTAGCATTAACCCGATCCATAATGCGTCTGATATCTTCTAGGCATAGTAGCGGCTCCCCACCATAAAAAATCAAAACACAGTCTGGATCCAAACTGCAAAAATGTTCCAACGACTCCAAATCATAGCTTAAACGCTTGGGCAAACAATAATCAACATTTAAACCGCCAAAGTCATCCCCGAAATCTTCTACTGCTTCGCCGAAACAATAGCGACACTGCAAATCACACTCAGACGTCAACATCAAATGAAAGAACACACAGCCCCACCACCAGAGAAAAAGCATCTAACTCAGCCTCTTGTAAACTTTTCCCTAACCCGCTTAGCCCGCTCAATGTAACTCCTAAGCTCCCGCTCACGAAGCGTCTTCTCAGGCAAAGTCTCAGGAGCAAACATTAGAGGAATAACTGCAAGAAACAGAAAGAATGCAGCAAAAGAAAAAATTGCATATTCTGATATGGCATTTATTATAAATGGACCTATTGTTACGCGCAGGAAGCCTGAAAATATGTACGGTATTATTCCGATGACATAATATTTCTCGCTCGGCTGTTCATGAGCTAAATCCCCCCATATTGTAAACCAAAAGACTACGTAAAAGATCCCCCATGCAACTCCATCGGCAATTGTATAAAAATACCACACATAAAAATTGTATGGGTTAATCCCAAGCATTGCATATGCAATTCCGAATATTATAAAACCCGTGATGAGTACTTTTCTTCGTCCGACATTGTCCGCAAAAAAACCAGATATTAGAGCGAAAAATATCGTTATTATGCTACTCACAAGAGCTGAGTGGTGGACGAACTCCTCACCGTAAATTTTGCTGCATATAGGCCAACCTAGATAGTTAACAATTGAAAATGCACTCCATGGGGCAAGATAAAGTAAAACCGCTCTCTCTTTTACAAGTAAAAATACGAAAGAAACCTCTCTTTTCTGCTTATAATTTAGAAAATAATCATTAAGAAAACGAAAACTTATTAAACCTAATGATCGAAAAGCGGTTAGAACTAATACGTTCCAAAATGAGTTCATAGAAGTTATAAATCCAGAAACAAATAATCCCATGAACATAAAAAGGATTAGTATGCTCCCGAACCATGCTCTATTTCTTTCCTCAGTTATATCTGCGAAGATACGCATGCAAGAAGGAAAACCTAGACCAAATGAAATACCTACCAGAGATAAAAGGAATAAGATGTTAAAGGTCGTTACAGGTATCATTTCTAGCATTGCAAGCGCTAATGAGGAAAAAACACCAAATAAATTCCATAGTAAAATAAAACGTTTCAGGTGAACTAACTTACCTGAAATATAAGCACCCCCAGTCATAGAGACGATTATAACTGAAAAAAAGACAACATTCAAAATTAACTTCTCCACTTGATTAAGAAGTATTCTGTCTATAACCCCTCTAAGAACCGTGGAAGCGTGATAGTACCAAACAAATAAATTGGCGATTGTTATAATGGTTCCTAACTTAACCTTCATGCACTTATCTATCTTCATAGAAAATTTTCGTACTTGCATTATTTACTCGTTAAATTTGTTTGCCATTGTTTCTAGATAAAGATTTGTTATTTTGAATATGAAGTCTCAATAAACATGCGCAACATTTTTAAGTTTTGTTGAACAACAATACAAGTGGGAGTGGGATGAAGGCTCGAAGGAAATCTACTAGATTCACATGGCCGCCATTGTGGTGGTAAATTTAGAGATCACTTAGAGCTAATTTCGTTAATTTTTGTAGTAGTGCTACCTCCTTACATTTTTTCTTATATTTGTTAATTAACTTATTTATGTCTTCTATTGATCTATGCACTTTATTCTTAAATTTTTGAACTTCGTCTGTTTCTAATACGATTTCCGCTAAATTCGCTGTATCGTCGTCGGTTAGTTCTTTCTTTTTGAGCAAATGAATTATTTTTTCTTTTGATTTTTCATTACTTATAGCATATAAGACCGGTAATGGCAGACACTCGTTGTCCCTTCTATTTCTAATCTCTTCTACTTCGAAAATGTCTACAAATTCATTCCTGATATTCATTAATAAACCCAATAATCTTCCAATCCTGCCCCATTCTTCAACTTCCTTTGATGTTGCACCACCTATCAATGCGCCGACGCGTGCAGCAACCTCCGCAATGGTTGCTTTTCTTGTAAGAATACGTAAATATTTTTCTGGATCTATGTTCCAATTACCTTTAAAACTAACCTCCTCTGATTCTGCGTCTCCCAATTCAAAAAAACCCTGTTTTATAAGCCTTTGCACATCTTCTCGCTGCTTCTTATTAAGATTTCCGCAAGCCATGCTTAGAATTGTCAGACCTTGAATAAAGAGAACGTCTCCTGCAACAATGGAAAGATCTTTTCCAAACTTACCGTATACCGTTGCCTTTGAATTTTTCACTTTTGATTCATCTATTACATCGTCGTGGATATCTGCGGCTCCTGTGAGAAGGACTAATGCAGCGCCTATTAAGGTTGTCTTTTCAGGCTTCCCTCCTACAGCTTTGCAAGCTATGGCGAGTAGCGCTGGATGGTGAAAGTTTCGCCACCCTTGCATAAAATAGTTTAGTGCCTCGTTAAGTGGAGTATATTCAAACTTTTCTTTGGTTATAACTTCTTTTGCGATTTCATAAGATTCTCTTCCAAGTCGTTCTATTTCAGCTAATATTTTTCTAACAGCTTTTTCGCTCATCTTATATCTATTCTCTATCCTTTATTTGCTCCTTTATTAGATCGTGGTATGTTTTTAGGTATGTTTTTCCTTTTTCTGTTGTTGTGTATATTTTTTTTGTGCGTTTTCCTTGTTGTTGTTTTTGGCTTGTGATTAGACCTTTGTTTTCTAGTTTTCGTAGTAGTGGGTATAGGGTGCTGTGGCGTATTTTTAGTCCTGAGAAGTTTTCTATTTGTTTTTTTATTTTGTATCCCCATGTTGGTTGTTTGTTTATTATGAGTAGTATTTGGATGTCGAGTAGGTTTTTGGTTATGTGTTGAACAATTTCTTTTTTGAGGTTTTCTTCCATTGGCTGTTGTCCTTTTTATGTTCTGATTTTGACCTGTTTTCGTTGCGGTTTATATGTTTTACGGGTTTTTGATTGATGGTATGATGCGTTTTATTTATGCTTTTTTATGCTGTTGGTATGTGTTAAGTTTTATATCCATCTTTAGTCTGTATAGAGTCTTGCGATACATATTACAAGAAACTGTTGAACAAAACCCGGTGGAGCGGAAAAATAAAAATGAATACCACAAAGGAAGTTCAAATTAAACTCATGAAGGGCCTCCTAGACCTAATAGTGCTTCAGTTCCTCAGCGGCCAACCCATGCACGGCTACCAGATAATAACCAAAATCCGCAAAACCTTCGGCGTTTATTTCGGTCCAAGCACCATTTATCCGCTTTTGAACGCGTTAGAAAAAAGCGGATACGTGAAAAGCGAATGGGACATGAGCAACGACAGGCCCAGAAAAGTTTACAAGCTTACACCTGAAGGACGAAACCTATTAACATTCACAGAAGACTCGTTAAACTTCATATGCAAGAAAATTGGAACAGTAGGGGTCCAGAGAGACATTGCCCTAAACAGTGAGACGACACAATCAGCACTGCATTCTCTCATCAAAAACGGTGAAGGCATAAAAACACGAACCCCATTTCTAAGATAGCCTAAAGACCCAAAAACTGTGGGAAAGGAGGTTCCCTTTTTAAAAGCCTAAGGCTTAACGCTCTTCTTATAAATTACGCTTCCTCTTTTAGGTTTTAGGTGAAGTTTTGGAGAAAGCAGACCTCATAATCCAAGGATGCCTAATCCTACCAATAAATAACAAAAGCGCAATCCAGAATGGAGCTATAGCTGTAAAGGATGGAAAAATAACCTTTGTTGGAAAAGCCTCCTCTATCCAAGGGATTACGGCAGAAAAGACAATAAACGGCAGAGGCAAAGTTGCAATTCCCGGCCTCGTAAACTGTCACACTCATGTGGCAATGACGCTTTTCCGCGGTTTAGCCGAAGACAAGCCTTTAGACGTTTGGCTGCAGGAAACAGTTTGGCCTTTAGAGGCAAAACTGACAAGCGACGATGTTTACGCTGGAGCGCTTCTAGGCTGCTTAGAAATGCTGAAAAACGGCGTAACCTGTTTTGCAGACATGTACTTCCATGAAAAGGCTGTTGCAGAGGCTGTGCGCCAAAGCGGCATAAGAGGAGTCTTAGCAGAAGGGATAATCGAAGCTGGAAACAAAGAAACTGGCGAAAAAATGTTCAACAACAGCGTGGATTTTGCGAAAAACTTCAACGGCTTTGCAGAAGGCCGAGTAACCACAATGCTAGGCCCTCACGCCGCCTACAGTTGCAGTCCAGAACTGCTTATAAAAGTTAGAGAAAAAGCCTCAGAACTTAATTTAGGCGTTCATATTCACCTCGCAGAATCCGCTGAAATGTTTAAGAAGTTTGAAAAGCTTCATGGCTGCTGCGAAGTTGAATTCCTCCATAAGCTGGGATTTTTTGAAGGCCATGTACTGGCAGCTCACTGCATAAACTTGTCGGAAAAAGATAGACGCGTCTTAGCTAAACACGGTGTTAACGTTGTCCACGTACCAGTAGCCAACATGAAACTAGGCCTAAACGTTGCAGACGTCAAAGCGCTTCTTGATCATGGCGTTAAGGTAGCGTTAGGCACTGATGGACCGGCAAGCAACAACACGCTTGACATGTTTGAAACCATGAAGTTTGCCGCTCTACTGCAGAAACATATTCACCACGACCCCACAGTTTTGCCAGCATATCAAGTTTTGAGAATGGCAACTTTGGACGGTGCCAAAGCCTTGGGTCTTGGCAGAATAACGGGCTCCTTGGAGGTAGGAAAGAGGGCGGACATTGTGCTTGTGGACGTTTCTAAACCTCATCTAAAGCCTTTAAACGACGTTTACGCCGCCCTAGTCTATTCAGCCCGTGGAAGCGATGTGGACACTGTTATCGTGGACGGAAGAATTCTTATGGAAAACAGGAAAGTTCAAACATTAGATGAATCGGCTGTTATGGAAAGAGCTGAAAAGTGTACTGCTGATTTATTGGCGCGCAAGCTTTAAGTATTAAACGTCTCAACGTGTCTATTTCCAGTCTGGAATGCAGAATGCCCCCAATAATTCGCATTGAGAACTTAACAAAAAAATTTGGGAATTTCACGGCTGTTGATCACCTCAATTTAGAAGTTGAAGAAGGAGAAATTCTTGGATTATTAGGTCCAAACGGTGCTGGAAAAACAACAACAATTCTCATGCTTGCAACCGTTATAAGACCTACAGAAGGCACAGCATATGTGAACGGCTATGACATCCGGAAAAACCCGGACAAAGTTCGAGAACTATTAGGAGTTGCCTTCCAAGAGCCTAAAATGCTATGGGTTAGCACTCCATGGGACATTGTTAACTGGCACGCCAAGGTTTGTGGATTACCAACACAGGAGCGCAAACGGAGAGTCCACGAGGTTCTAGAAGCCTTGGACATGTGGGAGCACCGTCACAGAAATGTTCACGCGCTTTCCGGCGGTATGCGGAAAAGAGTTGAAATAGCCAAGGTGCTTGTTCAGAGGCCTAAAATAGCCATTGTAGATGAACCTGCAGCACAGATTGATGTGGTTGGCAAACATAAAATTTGGAGGATGCTTCGTGAACTATGCAACGAGGGAACAACAATAATCCTTGCAACTAACGAGCTTTACGAGGCTGACGTGCTCTCTAACCGAGTGGGCATAATGCATAAAGGCAGACTGCTTGTTTGCGATACACCTCAAAAGCTCAAAGACAGCATCGTAGGCGGAGACATTGTCGAAATTCAATTTGAAAAGGAGCCTCCCCAGGAAATTGTCGAAGAACTCAGCCAATTCAAAGAAGTTGTCAAAATCATTAAGACAAAGGCTTCCATACTTCGCCTATACTTGAACAAAGTTGAGGAAGTTGCGCCAAAAATTATGAGCAAACTGATGGAGGAAGGTGCCACTATCTCCTCTATCCGCATGAGCGAGCCAAGCCTCGACGATGTGTTCGCCCATTACACTGGCTTGACGCTGGAGGAGGCGCAAAAGGGAGGAAACTAGAAACGCGGAAACTCTTCTACGTCGTTGAGCGGGATATCCGCTTATTCTTCCAGTATAAAGTCATGGTTATTATGAGGGCTATCTGGTTTATTTCACAAATAGCCTTTTTTGGACTTATAGCCTCCCGCATGGTCGCTGTTGAGAATTATTTCCGCTATTATGTTGGCGGCTTATCCATTATGACGCTTTACTCCGCGGCCATATTCATCGGCTTCGACATTTATGAGGAAGCTGAACACGGTGTTTTTGAATACCTTCTTAGTCTGCCAGTCACAAGGAGACAACTTGTTCTTGGGCGTTCTATAGGTGGAGGGCTCCGCGCCTTCATATATGTCAGTCCATTGATTTGTATATCTCTCTACGTTATTGGTATAGGGAACCCAGTCAACTTTTTGTTGGCTTTGTTTTCGCTTTTCCTTTTCGCCTTCGGAGTTTCTGGAATGAGCATAACTCTGGCTGTTGTCATAAAATCCAGCGACCGCTACGACATTCTAATGGGCGTTTTGGATGCGCTGATAGTGCGTTTAAGCACAGCCATGTATCCCCTAAGCTTTGTTAAGGAAGCAACTCCAGTTTACGGGTGGATCGCCAACTTTAACCCTGTTACTTTTGCGGCTGACCTTTTCCGCTGGGGCGCTGGAATCGAGGCAGCCTTATCCTTTGAAAATCCTTTGTTGCCATTTCTCGGAATAGTCCTGTTTTTCGTCTTTTTTACGTTTGTAGGCATAGTTCTTTATGATAAAGCCATTGAAGGCGGCGGGTGGCAGTAAATGAGGCATATTGTGCACATACTTGAAAATGATTTTAGAAATTTTCTCCGCTATAAATGGTGGCTTGTAGGCTTAATAAGCATGAACCTAACTGACTTGTTTATTATGGCCATAGTTTACAACCGCATGCTGAACCCGGAATTATCTAGGCAGATAAAAAGCTACTTTGACTTTTTTGCGCCTGGGTTGACTGTTACGGGATTATTTGCTTCCGCCTTCATGATTGGACGAGAGGTAAACATGGAAAGAAGGCGAGAAGTTCATCAGTACATGCTCAGCTTGCCGATGACAAGGTTTGAGCTTGCCCTTGGCCGAGTACTTTCAGGAGGACTGCGAGGAATGGTGTACATGGCACCTTTGTTAGCTATATGCTTTGCCTTTGTCGGCCTTCCAACACCGGCTCAGTTTCTTGTGATTTTGCTTGTGCTGTTTTTCCTCGCCATGGGAATTTCAGGCTTAAGCATAGCTATAGCTGTTTCCACAACAAGTCTCGACAAGTTTGTGACCGCGAGGGGTTTGGTTTATTATCTATTATTCTTCTGTAGTAGCGTATTCTATCCGTTCTCGCTGATTGAGCAACTTGGGCGAGAGGGCAGGTTTCCAATGTTTCTTGTAACTTTTGCGAGGGTTAACCCATTAAGCAACGCTTCAGATCTTATTCGCTCCTTTATTCTGGGAACACCATCCTTTTCGGCTGAGATGATCGCTAGCGTTTTGATTTTTTCAGTTGTCTTTACTTTTCTCGCAGCTTTTGCCTACATCAAGTTGATGGAACGCGTCTAACAATAAAGTTAGATTTATGTGTATGGTTGCCTCCTAATTTTTTTAAGCCTTTAACTTTGAAGGTCAATCAGATGTCTAGCATGAAGACTCTCTTTGAGCCTGAAACCGTCATACTGGTGGGTTCCAGCAGGGTTGAGGAGGATGCTGGCTTGGCGTTGCCATTGGGTTGCCGTTACGGCAAAATAATAGGTAGACGCTAAGCTATATCTCATGGAAATGTCACACCTACATTGGAGCAATTACTGGTGAAAAAGTGACGACGGGACATAAGCAGCTTAACCGGAGACTAGAAAGGCAAATTTACGAGTTTTGTAGACAGATTTCCAACTTGCGTCCTATAACAAGCATTTGCATCTGCGGTGGTTCAGCGTTAAATCTTTCGAAAGCGTTGCTTGAGGTTTTAGTGGTTATTGATGGGGTTAAACCCGGATTAATGAATTATGTAAAATTCTTTAATGGTAAACCCGCCATTTTCTATACGGTGGACGAATGGATTTTTGAGAAAGACGTGGAATCTGGCTTTTTAGGCGAGGCTTTCGCCATTCACCTTATTTTTCCATACGTGCCGCTGGTTAATGCTAGCTACTTGAAAACAAACGAGATTAAGCTTAAAAAACGTTTTATTCTTGAACTCTTAGAAAACTTAGTGCTTACATTTCCAGAACTTTCATACGAAATCCGGATAAAACCTGAGTATTTCATGTATGAGGCTATGCTGAGTAGGGCGCGACTGTTTCCACCAATCTATCCTATGCTTCTCTATATCTTTAGGGAAGAGCAGAGAGAACAAGCTGTTAAACAAGTTATGGAAGGATATATACTTGCCCTGAATGAGTTGGAAAAGGAAGGGGTAATTGAGCGTGTAGACACAGAATTTTTTAAGGTTTCAAAAAGTTTTATCGAAGCCTTAAAGCACAGAAAAGTTTTGTTCACAAACCTATTTAGGTCTGCACAGAAAGCCTTGTTTACATCGCTTCTGGGAACTTTTCCAAAAGTTTTAGGTGTTTTGTCGGAAAATGTTGATGCATTTTTAAAGTTTCAGTTCTTCGAGAGCGGGGAAGGCGGGTTTAAAATGAAGTATACCCTCATGGATCCTAGGATGTATTTGTTTGTGCCTACTGCAAACGGGCTTGTCCCCTTGACTGCTGGAATGAACATAGAAGGATTCGCGAGAAAAATCCTTAAGGTCGGCGAAAAAGCAAAGGTGACTGTAGAGGATTTAGGCGGGATTCTAAATGATGTTTACTTGGTTAGGGTTTCCACGGATAGTGAAGAGCACAAGGTTGTTGTAAAAAGTTTCAAAGATTGGTCCAGCTTTAAATGGTTCCCATTAACCTTGTGGACTGTTGGAACAAGAACTTTCGCCCTTCTTGGGCGTTCAAGACTTGAGAGGGAGTGCTCCATAAACCAGTTTCTATACTCAAGGGGCTTCGCAGTTCCAAGGCTTTTGGGCATAGATCACAATGAAAGACTTGTTTTCATGGAATATTTAGAAGGCGAAACATTAGAAAAAATCGTTAAAAGAATCCTCGATGGGAAGGATGCAGACGCTGTTGAGAGAGGACTGAGGCTAGTCCGCAAGGTGGGTGAGGTTTTTGCGAGAGTTCACGCTCTTGGTGTAGCATTAGGCGACACAAAACCAGAGAATATTCTCGTTGGAAGGAATGGTGAAATTTATTTGATGGATTTTGAGCAAGCCTCGCGGAAGGGTGACAAAGCATGGGATGTTGCCGAATTCCTCTATTACATTGGGCACTATGTGCTGCCTTTTGTTGGAATGAAGCATGTTGAAGCTGTTGTGAAGGCTTTTCTTGAGGGTTATCTAGAGGCTGGCGGGGACCTAGGGGCCGTTAGGGCTGCTGGAAAACCAAAATACACGAAAGTTTTCAGCGTGTTCGTTCTTCCTCACGTAATTCTGGCTATCTCAAACATTTGTAGAAAGGCGGGTTAAAAGAATGGTGCAAAACAAAACAGCCTTAATTTTTTATGGTGGTGTGAACGAAATCGGTGGAAACAAAATTCTTCTTAAAGACAGGGATACTGTGGTCTTCTTTGACTTTGGAATGTCTTTCGCTCTGCGAAAACAGTATTACTCGCCTCCGTTTCTTTCACCTAAGAGCGAGAGAAGCCTTCAAGAGTTAGGTATCCTTCCAAAACTTGAGGGTGTTTACCGTTTTGACGAAAAATCGCCAGCTGTAGACGCTGTCTTTCTTTCCCATGGGCACATGGACCATTCGGCTTACTTATCTTTTGTGAAGAGGGAAATTCTAGTCTACTGTGGTGAAACAACTAAGACAATTTTGCAAGCTTTTGGCGAAATCCGCAAGGCGGACTTGGAGTTTAATGTGGAAGGCATAGAGTTCCACACATTTAGGACTGGTGACACTGTTAGAGTTGGCAGTTTGGAAATTGAGCCTATACACGTTGATCATTCGGTGCCTGGTGCTTATGGCTTTGTCATTCACACTTCAAATGGAGCTGTTGTCTACACGGGTGATTTCCGGGATCACGGTGCAAAGGGTGAGATGACGCAGGAGTTTGTGGAGCAGGCTAAGGCTGCTGAGCCAGTGGCTGTTATTTGCGAGGCCACTAACATGACTAGTGTTTCGGTTTCCTCTGAAAGAGAGGTTGAAGCCAAACTGAATCATATTGTCAGCCAGACAGAGGGTTTAGTGCTTGCAGAGTTTGCCTACACGGATGTGGATAGGCTTAACTCTTTCCATAGGGCAGCCTTGAAGAACAATCGATGTTTAGCTGTTTCACTACGTCAAGCCTACTTAATTGAGGCGCTAAGCGGCGACCGGAAGCTTCGCATTCCAAGGCTTGGTGACGAGGGAATCCTTGTTTTTCGAAAGTCGAAGGAGCGCATGTACGCTTGGGAAAAGCAGATTCTTGAACGTTACCCAGAAAAGGTTGTTGATGTCGAACAAGTTTCGAAGCGTCAACAGAACATAGTTCTAACAATGTCCCTATATGACTTGGAGCAGCTGGTGGAGATCCAGCCTAAACCTGGCAGTTGCTATGTGTTTTCCTCTTCTGAGCCTTTCAACGAGGAGATGGAAATAGACTTTGAAAGGCTTGCTAATTGGCTTAGGCATTATGGTTTGCCCCAGTACCATGTGCATGTATCGGGACACATTACCCCCTTAAGGCTGAAGGCTTGCCTAAAAGAAATGAACCCTGAGAAAATTTTTCCAGTGCATACAGAGAACGCTGAGCTTTTCGCCAAGTTCATGCAAAACCTTAAAAGCCATGTTACGATAACGGAAAAAGGCAGAGAATACAAGCTTTAAGACTAATGTGGAAAATTAATCTTAATGCTTCGTTGTGGTTTAGGATTCACAACCTATAAGTTAAGACGGTATTTCTTAATATTTGCGATGACAATGAAAACAGCAACCACGGCCAAACTAAACCGCCTCCAAATTCTCATCCACAGCTTAGGCCTAAGCTGCCTAGGCGGAGCCATATTCCTCCAAATACTAGTTTTCACGGACATACTTCAGCAAGGCTATTTTTTGGCTATGGAAAGTAACCCAGCTATTTTAGCCTTCGAAATAGCCCTCACATTTTTTGCGCTCATTTATTTTATGTACATGTATTTAAGGTTCATCCGCTCAATAAGATAGCCGAACATAAACATAATTCTTAAAAAAGAAACGTCTAGAAAACAGCAAATAACAAAAGAAGAATTTAAAAACATTAAATAAAACTTGCAAAATTATTTCGACAATCAAAGTTAGGGATGGGGATGATGTGAACAAGAGGATGATAATAGCACTTTTCGCATGCCTAAGCCTACTACTTGCCTCAACATACACAGTCAAAACACAAACCCAACTTGATGATACAGAAACGTTCTTTGACTCCAAAATTTCATGTGTGAGACTTCAAGTGAACGCCACATCAAGAGCTAAACCACCCGATAATATCTCGGTTATATTAAGTTTAACGTCTCTGGTCACTAAGGTTTATGTAAAAACCATTAACCTAACCATTTACGGGTTTGTGAACGGAACTGAAAAGATTGAAATTTACAGTAATGCATCAGGAAAACTCGTACTCAGTAAGGACAGCACAGTTGCTTTCCCACACCAAATTTTCGTGCAGGAGAATGTCTACGGCGTTATTTATGGAGAAATTTACCTTGAATATGATGCCACAGTCAAGGATGAGCTTGGACGGGAACTGCCGTATCCCTTTCAAGGAACCATAGGTTTTGTTTTGACGCGTGTTGAGAATGTTTATCTTGAATCGCTTGAAGAAGAGCTTGAATCTCTTAAAGAACAACTTCAATCGCTTGGAGACCAGCTTAATAGTACGCAGACCATGTTAGAGGAGTTGCAAAACGAATTGTCTGAGCTAAATCGGACTTTCACGGAATGTTTTGGAAAGAACCTTACCCGCGAGGAGCTGTTGAACATAAATCAAACTCTATGGCAGTTGCAGAATGACTACGAGTCTCTTAAGGGAGTTAAAGGTGAACTCGACGGCACACGGACTGCCATAATTTTCTTGGCGGTTGTCGCAGTTTTCTTTGTTGCCACGACGCTTTACTTGGTGTTACGGAAACCTAAAAGCTATTTGTAGCGTCTCCTATCTTTTTCCTTTGCGTTAAGACCGTAAACTGCGATGGAAGTGGGTCTCTCATTTTCAAAGGCTTAAATTGTTTAACATTTATGGTATCTCATGAGCAGTGAAGTCTCTTGTCGAGCAGGACGATAATGGAAGGCGAATATGTACTTCTCTACTTGGATCAGCGGAGAACATATCTCGTTAAAGTTGAAGCTGGAAAAACTTTCCACACTCATAAAGGTTTCATAAAACTTGATGACTTAATTGGCAGGGAGTACGGCTCCACGGTTTCAAGTAGCCTCGGCGTTCCGTTCACAGTTCTTAAGCCATTGCTTCGCGACTATATAATGAAGAGTGTTAGGCGAACTCAAATAATGTATCCGAAGGATATCGCTCTCATTATAGTTTTCAGCGGTATAGGTCCTGGCAGCCGCGTTGTGGAGGCTGGGACAGGTACAGGTGCGTTAACAACAGCCTTAGCCCACTTTGTTAGGCCTGACGGCCGCGTCCACAGCTATGAAGTCAGAAGCGAATTCCTTGAAACAGCCAAGAAAAACATAAAACGGGCTGGCTTGGCGGATCTTGTAGAGCTTAAAAATAAGGATATTACTGCTGGCATAGACGAAGAGGATGTAGACTCCGTTATACTGGATATGGCGACGCCTTGGCTTGTTGTTTCCCACGCGTATCAGGCATTAAAACCATGTGGAACAATTGTTTCTTTTAGTCCAACCATAGACCAGGTGGTTAAAACTGTTGAAGCCCTAAGGGAAAATGGCTTCATAGACATAGAAACCATAGAATGCCTAATGCGGGGAATGCAAACAGAACGTGGCAAAACAAGACCCCAAACGCTTATGACTGCGCACACGGGCTATATAACCTTTGCAAGAAAAGCCTTAAAACAACCGCCTAAGAAAGAGAAACAGAACTGTTAATGCAAGAACTTAGCCCTAACAACGAAGTAGACGGCCAAAGCGACTGCAAGGCTTAACGCCAAAATCCACAGTTCAGCGAAGTAACTCTGCACCGGGGTCTCGCATGTTACACAAGGTATTAGGGTTCCGCGGTCTCCGTAAAGCTCGAGATTTTTCATTCTCTCTGGAAGAGATTGAGGGACAGCTTTTTCAAAATGTCCTAAGTCGGCAGCTGGTACGATGAAAAGCGGAATGATCACCAGCAGTGTTCCAAGCACTGCTGCAGTCAAGGTGTAAACAAGGCTTTTATTCAAGGAGTTTTCACCTCTGCAAATTTTATGTTTCTTAGCTTTTTAAATCTAGGTTTTAGAACAGCTTTAAGGCGCTTTTTCAAATGGGTTTCGCCCTCCAAACTCGGATTGTTTCAGTCCAGAAGGCCACAGTGGCGATAAGCCCAAACATGACGGCGTAAAGGTTCGGCCATATATTGCCCAAAAGGCATAGCACAACATAAGTGGCTAGCATTGTTGTAAAAAGAACTGAATAGAAAATGTATCGAGGAACCATAAAACGGCCCATGCGAGTGAAAAACTGTAAAATTCCAATTTTCACTTCTTCCTTAAGTATATACTCGCCTGTTGGCTTCTTACTAATGAGGCCTAAGTCCTCCAGTTTTTCGAGATGGTGAACCGCTATACTTGGGCTTGAAAACTTTAAGGCTTTCTGGACTTCGCGGACGCCTACAGTGCGGCTTGGCTGCTGGAGTATATACCAGTAAACGAGTAACGTTTTTCCTTTCAGTGTGGATTCCAAAACTGTTTGGTCAAGCTTATTTTGAGTTTTGGGGTTTTTCGCCAAACTTAACCGCCAAACTAATCATTTGTAGGATTGGCATTAAAAAGGCTAACCCAGCATTTTAGGAGATGATCTTGCCAAATAATTCAAATGTTTGCAGCCGCATGGGAAGCTTTTTAAACGTTGTCTAACATCATTTAAACGGTTATGTCAACGGTAGAAGATTTTAAAGAAGCATGGAAAGAATTGGAAATTGAAGAGGCCAAATAGAAGTTTCCTTACACACCTCGTGGCATACATTATAGTCAACGCTTTCCTCATAATTGTCAATCTCTATGCATCACGTGATATTCTCTGGTTTCCATGGGTACTCGTCGGATGGGGTTTAGGCTTAGCCTTCCACTTTGCGTTTTCAAGGAAACGCTTTGTACTTTATGAATGGGAAGAAAAAGTAGCCAAGATAGAGTTGCGAGCAAGGAAAAAATCCCAAAAAACATAAACAGAATTCACTGTGCTCCTATAACATGAAACTTGGCGACGGAAGTTTCTAACAATAATATTCTAGACAACTGGTTTTAGCTTAATTTTCCTTACATTATTTTCAACCTTGGTTTCTATGTAGTGTATTTGTGTTCTTGGCTTTATTCCATACACTAGGGTGGCGCCATTGATCTGGCATATTTTTAGGTGCACGTTGGCTAAAGCTCTTAAATGGCTGGTTATTCCTGTTGTTGATCTTGCAATGTTAATCCTCAAATCTTCAAGGTTCCTAGTTCTTGCTATATCCTCACTTAGAATTTTTAAAATCTCTCTTTCCCCATAAGTATACTCCAAAGCATCGTATCCCACGATGGTTAACACTGGTTTTTGTGTTTTTCTCGGAGTTTGGTTACGGCATCCCAAAATCTGTTCATATCCTCTGCTATGAATGCACCCCTAAGAGGCAAGACATAGGTAGGAACTTTCAAGGTTTCGCCGGCTACTCTGAAATCAACTATCCTAAGGTTTTCGTTTATGATATTTTCATCTACGTGTGGTTCCAAAATTTTTTTGCAGGCTTGAGCGCTTAATCCTTGTGGTGGAAGAAGGGCTGCTCCATGTTCTTGGTTAAGGAAGTTACACACCGTAGGAGCTATGAGACGCTCTAGTGGGAAAGCCACATCAGCATCCACTTCAATAAGATTAAATCCCCCTTTGACGAAGCTTTCACCAACAAGCTTGTCCAAATCACGTATCCCTGTTGAGTAGTTTTTATCATGAGGGACAACTTCATACTTTCCTAAATCAGAAGTAAAAATGGTTTGAGGTGGGAATACATGAAAGCCGCCATCCAACGTGAATGTAAGCGTTGGATAGTTGATTCTGGTTCCTCTAAGCTTTACAATCTCCATTTCTCTTAGCAGTCTTTCATTGTAAAGTTTTCTTTTAAGCAGGATTACGCCGTCGGAGACAAATTCTTCAATTCCCTGGCCTATAGAATTGTTTCCCGCGGGAACTTCTGAAACCATTAAAGTTGTGCATTCTAATTCTTTAACAACTTTCCCGAGGGCTGTGTGTATGAGCGCTCTCGCGTCAATAATTCCTTCATATGCCTGCGAAATGGCTGTAATAGGGTCGATAACAAGCCTTTCAGCGTTTAAATCGCTGACTTTTTCCAAAATCATTTTGGTCAAGTCAGAATGTATCTCTTTCTTGCCTGTAATCATTTCCAAAAACGCAAATTTCCTTTCAGCTTCCAACTTTTCAAAGTCAAATCCAAAAGTCTTCATAAAACTCATGAAGGTTTCGCGACTCTCTCCAAAACTGACGTAAACGCCATTCTCGCCATGAATTATTGCACCCTTATAGAGGAATTGAGCTGAAAAAACCGTCTTACCAGTGCCAGCACCGCCGCAAACAAGGATTGTGCTACCCTTCGGAAAGCCTCCGCTAATTAAGTCATCCAGACTGTCAACTCCCGATGGGGCTCTCTTAGTCATAAATCACGCCTCCACATTACCTTTTTTAGAAACTTCATGATATGCGATAACCAACTCTTTCAACATATGGCGAACCTTCTCAACCGACTCTGGGTCACCTCGCCGGAGAAGTTGCAAAAACTTCTCTGGATCCACGTTGGCTTCGGCCTTCCGCCTAAAGGCCTTAACCCATAAACTAATGAGAACATCTGTTCCATCACCAAAAATCCTCCTCAACTCTTCATAAACTGCTTTAGGACGCTCCCAAAAAACCTCAAAAGGATCACCCCAAGCCTACTCCTCAAAACAAAAACAATGCTTTCCCCAGCTGACTCGCAAAGAGAGTGTGAAACAACATCAATAAACATACGCCTAAAAGCGCCAAGCACGAAATCCTTATCAATAGCTGCCATACCACTCAGACTGCAATTTTATGTATAATTGTATTTATAAACTTTAGGAAAAACAAAACGTGAGTCACGCTAGTTTCTTACTTAGATCACGTTTATAGGATTTGACCAGAACGATTCATGCATCATTTAATTCGCCGTCCGAGTAACTCTGAAATTTCATCCACTCTTGTCAACCTAATGCCTTCTCATCATCCGGCAATAAGGATAGGGAAAGTTGAAAAATAAAAAGTTTCATTTAATCCTTCTGGAAATGAGCCGCAACCTTGAGCCAGCTTTAGTTAGAAGACTTTTAGAGTTTCCATATCTTCCAAGCCCGCTCAGTGTGGTTGACGCAGCCTTGAACATGGTTGAAGTTAAACCAGGAGAAGTTTTCGCCGACCTTGGTTGTGGAGACGGAACGGTGCTTCTGCGTGCAGCTGAAAAATTTAAGACTTATTGCGTAGGCTTTGAAATCAATCCGAAACTAGCTATGCTTGCCCACTGGAAAGCAAAAAATTCCGGAGTAAACCATTTAATAGATATTGTTTGCGCGGACATTTTTGCCGTTGACATTTCAAGGTTAAACGTAATATACTTGTATCCTTTTCCCACAATTATCAGCAGATTATCCGAAAAAATCGCCACAGAATGCCAAAAAGGCACAAGAATACTAGTTCATGACTATCGGTTAGAAGGGCTAAACCCGGTTAAAAGCATCAAAATCTATGAAAAAAGCATTCACACCCACTTGATATACCTATACATCAAGTAACACAACAGTGGTCCCTCTTTTCCCAAAAACAGAGAAAATCATCCTTAACGGTCAACAGCAGACACAAAATTGTCTCTTTCTGGGTGTTTAGTAGATTACGGCAAATGTGGATTCTAAATCTATATTTTGGGTTCACAAGCTAGTTAAGTATGCTCGGCTTATTTTGTTCATGCTTGGAGGAAAATCCTTGAGGCATGAGTTTACACCCCAACAGAGAAAACATATAAAAGCTAAAATGGCTGAGGTTTTCAAAGAAAACCTTGCAGACCTATCGACAGAATTTCAAAAAATATTGCTAGATGATCTTGTCACAGCATTCCAAAATAGAATAAACGTGTTAAAACGTGTACAAGCGAAAAGGAGCTACTAATGGAAACTAAAGAGAAAAAAGACGTAGTTTCAATCCATAAAAGCTTTATATAAAATTTAGGAAAATATGGCAAAGAGGTTTGGATGATGAGACGGTCCAAGCTTGAAATGTACATTGACATCCTTAAGGTGTTGGCTCACCGGGGCCCGTTGAAGCTGACTCACATTATGTATAAAGCGAATGTAAACTGCAGTGTTTTAAAAGAGTACCTGGACTTTTTAATCAAACAAAACCTTGTTGAGGAGAGAACCGTCGGCAAAAGACGCGTTGTTTACGCCATAACCCCAAGAGGCGTAACAGTTCTTAAACATTTCAGAGAACTAAAACAGGTTTTGCCAATAATTGAAGAAGCCAGAAACAAGGCCCCTGTGCCCTACTAGCTGACACCTAACCGAAATTTTTCCTTATTGTGATAAATATTATTATCGTGCATCTTATTCGAATCCTTCTATTCTCGATATTTCTACGTTAGCTTTTGCGGTAGTTGTTAGTGTCGTTTGGAACGTTTCCAGCTAAAACTAATGTTCCATCTGGATTTTGGGTTTTAATTGGGTTTGAAGCTGTTCACATCAGTATAGATATTTCGTAAGACTTAATAAACACTTTTTCCCAATACAACGTGTACATCCGTAAAACAGAGGAAACAGCATTGTCCAGCTCAGACAAAGACGCATTTGGAGGAAAAAAGCCCCTTCAAATATTGGAAAAGATCAAAGAAAACCTTGAACGACTAAACGAAAAAATGGAAATTATGATCGAGCTTCAAAAACATGGAAAAAGAGAATTCGAACCGATAAGTCCAGAAGCCCCACTTGATGTCATGACGCTTCTTTCCATGCCTGATCATTTAAGGAAAACTGCCATGACTGTTTGCAGGCTTGGCCGCGCCACAGCCGACGAGGTTGCCCAGCAAACCCGTAGAGCAAGGGCTGTGGAAAGCGCCTACCTAAACCAGCTTGTTATTATGGGCTACCTGAAAAAGGAGCGAAAAGGGCGGAAGGCCTATTTCTACATAGACAGGGAAGGGCAGGGATGAGATATGGGCAAAATAGTGGCAGTTCACTCTTATAAGGGTGGAACTGGAAAAACTCTCCTTTCAATTAATTTGGCGGTATCCCTAGCCAAGCTTGGCAGAAAAGTCTGCCTCATGGATTTAGATTTTAGAGCACCGAGCCTCTCGACACTGCTAAATATAAAGGGAGCAGACTATTGGCTTAACGACTATCTCAACGGCCTATGCGAAATAGATAAGGTTTTGATAAATCTAAGTGAAAGGATCAACAATCAAGGCGAATTCTTCACGGGACTGGCTAACCCTTCCATCGAAGCCATTAGAGACATGTCATCAAAAGATAGGAAATGGGAAATGCGCGCCTTGGGAAGATTGCTCTCACTTAGAAACTCCGTTTTAAACGCTAAGGGTTTCGACTACATAGTTTTCGACACAAGTCCTGGACTACAATATTCATCAATAAATGCTATAGTTGCTGCAGACCTCGTAGTTGTGGCCACCACACTTGACAACTCCGATGTTGAAGGAACAAAACGCATGTTAAAGAACCTTTACGACCTTTTTGAAAAGAAAACAGAGCTCGTTTTGAACAAAGTCATGTATAACGATGCTCTAACCACTCGAAAAGATAAGCTTCAAGTAATGGTGAAAGAAACCTACGGGGTTCCTCTGTTGGGAGTTATACCCTGCTTCTGTGACATTTCGAGGGCTGAAGGCAAAATAATCTTTGTTCATGAAAAGCCAGAACATCCATTTACAAAGATTTTAGGAGACATGGCGGCCAAAATAGACAAATTTTAATCGCTTATCGGCAATTTGATATCGACGGCGTTTTGAGTCCTCTCCTGTGAATTTCAATATTTTTGGTTTTTAATCCAAAAACTAAACCATTTTATTTACAATGCCTAGAAACGGTTAGGAAGCTAGATGAGGAACTCCATGTTAAACTTATTGAGGGAAAAAGCGTCGAAAAATCTTGGAAAACCTTGCAAGACAGTTCATTGAAGCTGGAATAGTTAAAGTTTTCCAGATAGAAAAACTTGATAAAAACAAATACAAGTGTGTTATTG
Source organism: Candidatus Bathyarchaeota archaeon (assembly GCA_018396705.1). Classification (NCBI taxonomy): domain Archaea; kingdom Thermoproteati; phylum Candidatus Bathyarchaeota; species Candidatus Bathyarchaeota archaeon. The sequence continues at coordinate 159,102 of JAGTQZ010000002.1, read as the reverse complement.
ATGGATGTCTCTTTGCTCAGCCCACTCATAGCCTGCTAAAACCTGAGGATGTAACGTGTCCCTTAGCTATGGTAGCTATGGCTGCCTACGAGAAAACTTCTGGCAAAAAGTAAAATTTAACCACTCAAAATATTATCACCGAACAGAAACGATTATAGAGTCCCTTTAAATTTTTAACTTTTGTAGACCATTAAATTCCTTAAAAATCTCTTACATCCATTTTTAACTCATGTATACGGTATAGAAATGTGGCCTTGACGGCCCTTGCCTGGGTTTATCCTTTGTCTGGATCGGTCTAAGCTGGATTGCAGTTGAAACTATGGCTTTCCAATAGAGCTTATATCGCCCTTGGAGTGGGGATAATCCTAATAGGATTAAACATTGCCAAAGTTGGACTTAAACTGAAGCTAAGTAAAATCGGCTTGTTAATTTAAGTAGCTGCCCTTATTTTCGGCGGAATGGCCATAGTTGGTTTCTAGCTTCCCCTTTGGCAATCAATCCTTCTGCTGATTGGCCTGTTCATAATTGTAGAGGTAGCGTCAGCCATGGCAAAATCCCGATAAAGGCGGTAAGCTTATAGAAGCGTTAGCTGTCAGTATACCTCAATAAATTACGAGGATAGTTTCAAGTTTGGATAAGTCGGCGGTAATATTGGCTGGAGGATTTTCCAAATGGTTAGGCTCTGACAAGGGACTGATAATGTTGGCCGGAAAACCCCTTGTTGATTACGTACTGAATGCGGTTGACGATGTTGTAGATGAAAAGATTGTTGTTGTAAGTTCTAAGGCTCAAGCGAAAAAATTCTCTGAAGCTCTGAAATCAGATGCAAAAATTATTGTCGACAAAAGTGAAATACAAAGTCCCTTGACAGGAGCATCAGCGGGGTTCAGTGAAACTTGCGGAAGGTATGCGCTTCTGCTTCCATGTGACATCCCACTGGTTTTAAAAGAAACTTTGACATTACTCCTTGAAATATGCATAAATAAAAGCGCGGTTGTTCCACGATGGCCTGATGGCCATATCGAACCGCTACATGCAGCATATCACATTAAACTAGCATTGGATGCAGCGGAAAAAACCTTAAACGCTGGGAAACTTGACATGCACTCTATGATTGAAAACCTTAATGGAATACGCTATATTTCAACTCTTGTTCTTCAGCAATTTGACCCTGAACTTAAAACATTTTTCAACGTTAACACTTTGGTAGACCTAAAAAGGGCCGAACAGTTCTTGAAAAGTAGAGAAATCATTGAGCGACAGCGACGAAAATCACTTTAAAGCTTTGGCAAAACTTTCCGTTTCGGAAAAGAGCTTTTCAATGTCTTCTTTCATATGTGCTGTGCATAACGCGCCATAATGGCCTGGAAGGAAGAATACGCCGTTTACCAGCAGTCTTGAATGATACTCTAGAAGCTTTTTCATGTCAGCTCTTAGGACAGCATTAGGATTCTTGACTTCATCTTTGGTGAAATAGACAGAAAACAAAGAGCCTGTTCCGGTGACTTGCACGTCTATGTTATTAGCTTTGAAAATGTCTGCTGTTTGCTGTCTTATTTTGTCTCCGAGACGATTTAACTCGTTTATTAGATGTCCATCTTCGAGAATTTTGAGAGTTGTTAAACCCGCCGTCATGGTTATGGGGTTTGCTGTGAAAGTTCCGCCGTGAAACGAGTAATGGGGTCTCTGATAACGGGTATGGTCAATCCTTTCCATAATTTCAACCGGGCCGCAAAAGGCGCCTACTGGAAAGCCCCCGCCTAAAATTTTTTCCAAGAACTGTTAGGTCTGGTCTGACGCCAAAATATTGTTGGACACCTCCGGGAGCCAAACGAAAGCCTGTAATCACTTCATCAACAATTAACAGTATCCCATGTTGGTCGCAGAATTCTCTCAACTCCCTCAAGAATTCCTTTTCCACTGGAATTGCTCCTCCAGCTCCTAAAACAGGCTCTATGATTACGGCGGCAACTTTATCCTCTACGCCTTTTAGTCGCTCTTTAACTCCTTCGATATCGTTAAAGGGCAGGACTAGCGTGTCATCTAAGGCTCCTAGTGTTAAACCAGCGGATTCAGGCAAATCGTATGGGGGCTTTACCGCCTTGTGGAGTGCATCGTAGCCCCCGTGCCATCCACCTTCAAATTTGGCAATCTTCACGCGCCCAGTATATGCTCTGGCAAGGCGAACCGCATACATGTTCGCTTCTGTTCCAGAGTTTGTGAAACGCACCATTTCAGCGCTGGGCATCATTTTGGTGACCTGCTCTGCAAGGGCTATTTCCAGCTCATGAGCAGTGCCATAATGAATTCCTTTCTCAAGCTGCTCCCTAACCGCCTTAATAACGGCCGGCGGACTGTGCCCTAAGATGTGAGTTGTATGTCCAAGCCAAAAATCAACGTATTCATTTCCGTCGACATCGTAAAGTTTACCCCCCTTAGCTCTAGCCACGTAAAATGGATAGGGGTCAAAATGCCTTATCGCATAGGAGACACCTGCCGGCAGAACCTTCCTGGCCCGTTCGTATAGAATTCTAGATTTTGGAGTTTTCAAGATATAATCTTCAAACGTGCCCCTGCCCTCCAAACTCTAGCTTAATGCTTGCAACCATTTATTAAAGTAGTTTCCTTTACAACCTAAGCGGCGATAGCATGATAAGACTTTAATGTAAAGCTATTTTCGCATTTTTGGTAACAGCTTTTAAGGAAAACAGCTTATAAAACAAAACTTTTTAATCATTTTTTAATATTTCCATTTTAATTCTTCAAAAATTGAATCAATAAAATCAAATTTGGAGTGGAAATCTTCCATGTCCTGCCATTTTTACATAAAAACTGTTTATTTTAAATTTTTTTCAAAAATCTAATTACATCAAAGTGTTCACGGGAAAGGCATAGTTAACGTAAAAGATTTTATGCATATAAAAACGGGAAGTGTCAGACGGTTTAGCCAGCCTTTTAAAATTCAGTTTTACCCAACCAGTTCAACGGTTGTTCCTAAGGCTTGCCCGGGCAAACCTTTTCTGAATCTAGCTCTTACAAGCCCTTTTTTGCCGTGTAGTCCTATGATTTTGCCTACTATTTTGTTCTTGTCGTTTTTCCATGCTATTTTGCGTCCGATTAGTCTGCTGGCTTCGGAAACTGAATTAATGTGTGGAAATTGGATGATGCATTCTTTTGACCTTTGTGTTTTTGGTCCTACTCTGTAGTTGATGATTATACCTTGAACCTGCGACATAGGTACTCGCCTCTCTATTTTATTTTGAAAATTCAAGGAAAGGGAATTTTATCTGTTTCGTTTGTTCGAACGCCTCAATTATCCTATTTTAAAGTTTCCCCTATCTCTTTTTAGGATTCTAACTTTTTCTGGAAGCTTTCCGTTATTCCAGTCTTTCCAGCTTATCTCCTTAAAAATCCATTTTTTACCGAGATGGGCGGCGACCACAGCATGCTTAAATTGATTATCCAACGGAATGAGCTCTTCAAGAAACCTAAAGAGCTTCTCTATTTGCTGCCTTGGGAAATACGCGTAGTAGCCAGCGTTTTTAACTTCGAAGGCGTAGACATGGTTGCCTTTTCTTGCAACCACGTCTGGCAGCGGACTTAAACTCGGGTTGCTCACCGGTATTCGTACTGCGTTATAGCCGTTTTTCTGTAACAATTTTACGAGGACATTTTCGCTGTAAAACCCTCTTTTTCGCCATTTTCGAATGGCATCTTTATCTATTTCCTTAGCCATCTATAGTGCACTGACTTTAAGATTTTAGGTGCAAAGTTAAAGCTGTTTCGTGTTTTAAATCTTTTAAATTTTTGGTTTTCGATGTGTTTGAATCGGAACCTTGATTGTGGCTTCTTCCACGAGGCATTCCTTCAAATAATCGTCCAGCGTGGCTGCCGGCGTAACCTCAATTTTGTAGTCTCTAGGATCTATAGAGTGCTCGTAATTCTTTCTCGGAATAACTACCTTCTTGAATCCCCATGCCTCCGCGGCTCTAATTTTCTCGTGTACCCCACCAACCGCTGTCACAAGTATGGAATCACCTACACCTAGGTTTATTTCGCCAGTAACAGCCACATCTTGCCTTATGGGTTTACCCTCAATAAGTGAGCATAGCAGTATTGCCATTGTTACGCCAGCTGATGGACCGTCTACACCGTAGGATTGGGCAAAGTCTATATGTGTCAGATAGTCTTGAGCTATGTCTATACCGTATTTTTGGAGGATTACGCTGCGGACTTTGGCTATACTGTCCGCTATGAAGCTTTGTCCTTTGGCTACACCGGTTACCTTGTAATAACCCTTAATGGGATAGTCTCTTGGAAGTTCACTTCGCTTAACCATAGTGGCCTTTACGCAAAGGACACTACCTGTCATCTCGCCGCTGTATGGATCTCGAACAACAGCCAAACCATATATTTGCCCAAGCTTGACGCCCTCAGGTTTTATTTCAAGAAGCTTTCCTCTCTCATTAATTTCATGTTCCAAGATCTGCCTCTGAATGGTTTTACAGTGATTTTCTATGGCTTCACGAACATGCCGCCGCTCAACAATCTTGCAGCCTTCGTTCATGGCCAGAGTTGCAGCAGTTTTAATTATGGAAATTAACGGTCTAAAACGAGTGGTCAAGGCATCTTTCTTGTTGCTGCGCCTTCGCCCCTCCTCAATTATTTCTTCACAAGCCTCGCGGCTGAAGTGTATCAAGTTGAAGCGCTTAACTTCTTGGGCGATGAACTGCACGTATTTACGTCTGTTCTCCACAGTGTTGGGCATATCATTGTTCATTCTCACAACTTTGCCGTAACCATAAATCCTATCCATCAAAGCTGGATGGATCTGGTGTATGCTGTCAAAGTTTCCAGCGCCAACAAGAAATGTTATGGCCGGGACAGGTTCCGTGGAAACTGCCATGGCCGCCGTGTCTCCCCCGTGCCACCGTCCCCTAAGGGTTATTGGCAACTGTCCGTCCTCAAGTACCGTGAGAAGCGTTATGGCTTCTTCGGGGTCAAGGTTCTTTATCTCATCAATATACAATATGCCAAGCGATGCTCTGTGAACGTCTCCAGCTGTAACTCGCTGATGCTCCGGTGTGCCTAGCCCGCCGGTTTGATAGGGGTCCCAAGCTATTGAACCAAAGAGTTGCGCGCTCCTGTGGCCTGTTGCGTCAACGAAAGGTGCACGTCCAGAACTGTTGTCCACTATAAGTTTTGGTATGTCGCTTTGTTGTGCTCCTCCGATACCTTTTAATGTTCCCACGCCGCCAATCCTGGAGAACCACCAAATAAAAACTCCGAAGAAAATTAGGCTACCGCCTGGAATGAATGTTAGAGGAACAAAGCTGATGAGTCTTTCTATGAAATAGCTTGTAAAGTTATGATCATAATATTCTTGAAGAGGCTCATTTGCGTATATGGGATTTGCGTTCCAGGTCTGCCAAGCCTGATACATGAAGTAGAAGCCTAAACACATCAAAAACAAACCCATAAGAATGAGGAATATTTGTAACGCTTTCAATCCCACTTTTGTAACAAATTTCCTTTTAAGCTCCTTAAGTTGCTCCCTTTGAAGAATTTTCTTTCCTTCTCCAGCTCCATGAATTGAAATTCTAGGCTGACTTGGCAGTAGAGGGTTTTTCCAACATAGAACGTCAAAAAGCTTTATGCCTTTTTCCCGATAAATCTGAGTCAGTTTTTCAGCTAATGCTCTTCCAATAAGCGACTTGCCGGTTCCAGGGTCTCCCAAAAGTAGAAGGTATGGTCCGGGGCTTATGATGGTTTTAGCTGAAGGTTTAGGCTTGTCTGGGCTACTCCAACTTTCATACCATTTTGTTTTCTCTAACCATTTAAGCTTATGAACCCACTCGTCTAGGCAGAGAAAACATTCTTTGAGAGCTTGATCCTGTCCAATAACCCAATTTATTAAGTTGTCATCCACTGGGAAGCCTTCAGTGCTTTTGAAGGTTCCCCAATTCCATTTCACTTTAACTTTTTTGCCGTTAACTGTACGTTCTAGGACTTCTACTCCATTTCCGAAATAGTCAACAGACAAGCATTAACACCCTTTATACTCTTTCTCCTTCAGTTCTTCCTTCGTCCCTCACGTGCCAATGCTCTTGCGACTAATTATAGGGTTATTTCAGAAACCGCAATATAGAAGAAACGGAAAAACAATAAGTCTAGTTTCGATGACCGAAAAACCCATTTTTTAATAAAAAGTTTGAAAAAAGGTTCATTCAACTAGAAAAATCAAAAAATGCGTCGAAGGCTTATGGAAGAAGTTGACAACGTTTACAGGCTGTTTGCAATAGAAAAGCGTAAGATGGAAAACCTCTTAAAAAGGCTGAAACGCCAAAAGAAGCCCTTAAAATGACTTTCGGTTCAGCCTTCAGAGGTGAGGCATGGACTTGATTGGTGCTTCCTAAAGAAACCGACAAAAATCTCCATACCAAACCGAAAGGGTGCATATTCGAAGAAACTTCGAGTCATTAGGAAGCATTTGTCCACTAAAAACGAGTGGCTTCAAGAATGCCAGAATGTAAGTCACCACCAACAGTCTGGAATAGCTAGAGACAATTAGATGAGAGAACATACGAGAGAAAGTGTATAGAACACTGGTTGATGCTTTTGTATACACGCCAAAATCATTTTGTTGTCTGTCAAGGCTTCACCACCTTTTTAGCAGTCAAAAATGAATGCATAAAAAGGCTTTTTTCATACCTATCTTCCGTGAATGTTGCAAGTTATCTTCTCTAGTGTAGGCTAAACAGTTAATATTTTTAAGTTCTCTGGATTTTTATTTTACTTTTTGGTGATCTTGGTTATTTTGGTATTACTTTAAAGTTAAACGTGTCACCAGCTTTCAGAGAGCAGAGGTTGTATACAAAAGCATCAACAAAACTCACAGTTTTTGTCTTCAGAGAGAAAATTTATGCAGTTTTAACGTTTATTCAAGCTTATGAAAACTAGAGAGGTTATTCGGGAGTTTGTTGCATGGATATAATCAAAGAGTGATTCTTAGAACCCTTTAAGTGGGAGGGTTCGGACGATTGCTGAACTTTATTAACTGGCTTTCAAACGTTTTTAAATGTATAGAAAAGGGCGAAATCTTCTGCGTGGCTGCTGAAGTGGCTGGGCCATTCGATAGCCACTCAGAAATAATAAGAGGAATAGCCGTCAAGAAGGGCTTTAGAAACATTGATATTGGCACTGAAATGATGAAAATGCTAGAACAGCATGCGAGAAAAATAGCTTAAAATTTTTAGTGCTATCTGTTTTCGCCAACAACATGCTTGCCATAAAACTTTACAAGAAAATGGGTTTGTGGAAACTGGAAGGGTTAATTCCAAAAGATTTTTCAAAGATGACGCCTACATAGACGAAATCATAATGGCAAAAGTGCTTGAAAATGGTGGTGAAAAATTTGGCTGGCTTTAAGGTTTACAATACCGCTTACACTTTTTCCACAAAAGGCGAAATAGAATTTGTAGACCTAACCGATAAGGTTCAAGAAGTGGTTTCACGCTCAGGCATAAAAAACGGCATAGTCCACGTTTTCGCTCCTCATGCAACTGGAATTCTCATTCTAACTGAAAGCGAGTATGGCCTACTAAATGATATCAAAGCGTTACTTGAAAAAGTAGTCCCAAAAAATGTCAGTTATATGCACCCTTCAAATGCTCATTCTCACTTAAGGTCTGTTCTATTACCCCCAGACAAGACCTTACCGGTCATAAACGGTAGAATAGAGTTTGGGACTTGGCAGTCTCTCTTGTTTGTGGAAACAGACGTGCACCCAAGAAGAAGAACAGTGATAATTCAAGTGATAGGTGAAGCCGATGAATAAACGTAGATGACAACCATATAGCGCATAACCCTACGTTTACTGGCAAGGATTCCCTTTTTCGTATCCAAGCAAAGTTGCGGTATACAAAAGCATCATCAAGATAACATGTTATTTGAATAAAATCAAAACGTGAAGCTGAATTTTCAGTGATTAGCGGAAATGGAAGATCGTGAAACACCATCGAAATACGGAGAACTCTCTGCTCCGACTTAAGCTTCGTGACAAATTTATGTTCTAAAACGAGCCATTTTTCAAGAATTTAATAAATTTTCCGTGCAGCTTTTTAATTTATATTTTATCTTTTCAATGTTTTTGTATAAATTCTAATATTTCGTTATTTTTACGCACATGGAGCGCGGGACTTTCTTCTGAGGACCTTTAAGAGTTTCCATAAATGATCTCGTTTTGGCTCGAGGAACATTTTAGGCGAATATCGGAACATGTTAAAAAGTCCCGCAATTTTGGCGCGACAATGTGTATTGGGAATATTTTCGGTGCATTTATCTCATGTATATTTAAGTTTCGTTTATTTTCGATTTTCCGAAAGGTTTATAGGAGATTGATTGCAAATTACGAGTGCTCGTAAATTATTAGAAGGTTGCGCATACTTGACAACGCAAGAATTGTCCCATGAAGCTGAAGAGTATATAGAAGCCATCTATAAACTTCAAAAAAGAAGAGGGGTTGCCAGAACAAAGGAGTTGGCATATGAACTAAACGTTGTTCCGGGATCCATTACCAACACTATCGCGCATCTTGAGAGGCATGGCTTGGTGGAACACAAGCCCTATAAAGGTGTGAGATTGACTGTTGAAGGCGAGAAGTTGGCATTAAGCATTATTAGGCGGCATAGGCTTGCAGAAAGACTATTAACCGATATTTTGGAGGCTGATTGGAGTTATGTGCATGAAACTGCTTGTATGCTTGAACATGTCTTGACGGAAGATGTGCTAAACCTTCTAGAGAAACGTCTCGGTTATCCAAAGTTTTGCCCTCATGGAAATCCTATACCAGCAGAGAATGGCGAAATAAACGATGTGGAATGTTATCCACTGACTTCGATGGCGGTGGACAAGACATGCATTGTTGTAAAGCTTGTTGATGAAAGGAAGGAAACTCTCCTTTCGTTGTCAAGTAAAGGGATTAAACCAAACGTTCCAGTCCACATTGTCAAATTTGAAGATGACAATCTTGTACTATGTGTAGCTGGAAAAGAGCATGTTGTAAATCGCAGAGAAGCTGATGGCATATGGGTCAAAGCCGTGGAGATGAAAGAAGCTGATGTTTAGGAAGAAATTCCATGGTCCTGAAGCTTCTGGAGACGAAGGAGAGCTTTGTGTTCTATCCGATTTAGCTGAGGGTGAAAGAGGTGTTGTGGTTAAAGCCTTAGGAGGCTTCGGTCTAGTTAGAAGACTTGCTGAGATGGGGCTCACCCCGGGCGTTGAAGTTAAGCTAGTTAAGAAGGGGCTGTTCGGCGGGCCTGTCGAAGTTGAAGTTAGAGGTGTAATGCTTGCCCTTGGACATGGTGTAGCTGCAAAGGTGCTGGTTAAACCGGTTAAGGATGAACCACATGACTAGGCAGTTGCGTGTAGCGCTTGCTGGGAATGCCAACGTAGGCAAAAGCGTCATCTTTAACCAGCTTACAGGCTTAAACCAGATTGTAGGAAACTGGCCCGGCAAAACCGTGGAAAGAGCTGAGGGAACCCTACACTTTAAAGGGTACACCATACGCGTCATTGATTTGCCAGGCACATATTCATTATCCGCCTTTTCTATCGAAGAGATTGTTTCACGTGAATACATTGCTGTTGAACGGCCGGATGTTATAATAAATGTTGTTGACGCTTCAGCTTTGGAGCGCAACCTCTATTTGACACTCCAGCTTCTGGAGCTTGAGGCCCCTGTTGTCATGGCATTAAATCAAGTGGACTTTGCGGCCAAAAAAGGCATTCGCATAGACACGGAAAAACTTTCAGGTATGCTTGGAATCCCTGTAGTTCCTACAGTAGCGATAACTGGAAGCGGTATAAACGAGCTTTTAACAACGGTCGTTGCGGTGGCAAGTGGAGATAAAAGGCTTAAACCATTGAAACTTCAGTTTGGAGCGGAAATCGAGGAAAAAGTACAAAAAATCCAAAAATTTGTCGAAAAGAACCTTTCGCAACTTTGCACAGTTTATCCTGCAAGGTGGATTTCTATAAAACTCTTAGAGAGAGATGAGGATATAACGGGAAAACTTAAAAATTATGAAGGCGGAGCGGAAGTTCTAGAGTATGCAGAAAAACTAGCTGCAGAACTGGAAAAAATGCATGGCGAACCCTCGCCGGTGGTGTTAGCTTCTGAGAGATACTCCATCGCAAGCAAAATAGCCAGAGAAGTAACTATCACAGAAACGCCGCCCAGAGTGAAGCTTGAGCAAAGGCTTGACGCTATCACAACTCACAAAATACTAGGATACCCGATTTTGATAGGCGTTGTTTTGGCCATGCTCTCGCTCATTTTTGTTGGCGGAAGCCTTTTTTCAAGCTTCTTAGAATCTCTGCTTAACAACATTGTTACATGTATTGGGGATGCCCTAATCTTTCTACCTCAAGCCATGGTAAAACTGATTGCCGATGGAATTCTTGGCGGAATAATAGCTGGAATTACAGTGGCTTTACCGTACATTATACCCTTCTACATAATTCTTGCCCTACTAGAGGACAGCGGTTACCTGCCAAGAGCCGCCTTTCTCATGGACAACTTGATGCACAAGATGGGTTTACATGGAAAAGCCTTCATACCACTTATTCTCGGATATGGCTGCAGCGTTCCAGCCTGCATAGGCTGCAGAATCATGGAAACAGAACGAGAGCGTCTATTAGCCGCCTTTACCGTCACGTTGGTTCCATGCGCTGCTAGAACAGTAGTTATTTTGGGACTTGTCGGGAGGTATGTGGGCTTACATGCGGCTCTAGCACTTTATATCTTTGATCTACTGCTTGTTTTTATTCTAGGAAGAATGGCCTTCAAAATTTTACCGGGAGAGCCTGTAGGTTTAATAATGGAAATGCCACCTTACAAGAGACCAACCCTAAAAGTTGTTTTAACCAAAACTTGGAGTAGAGCGAAGGACTTTGTATACATAGCCTTCCCAATAATAATTGTTGGAAGCTTAGCTATAACCGCTTTAAACCTCATAGGCATCGTAGGCTACTTTACAACTGTAGTTAAGCCTATTATAAACGGTTGGCTCGGCCTTCCAGACGTTGCAAGCGTCCCGCTGATCTTTGGTATCCTACGGAAGGAGTTGACTTTAATCCTGCTTTCAGAGCTTATCCCCCTTGAAACACTTTCAGCAACACAAATGATTGTCTTCGCTATTATTACAACGATTTACATCCCATGCATAGCAACGATCGCTGCGCTTCTAAAAGAGTTTGGCTGGAAAAAAGCCATAGCAATAACCATCGCAGATGTGATTGCCGCCCTTTTAATTGGCGGGCTTACTTACCGAATTCTCTCACTGTTCATGACCTAAAATATTCTTTGAAAATTTTGATTAAACAAACGAATTCTAAGTTCAAATTATCAATCAATAAAGTTTTTGACAAGCGAATAAAAAGTTCAACATAAAACATGCCAGAAATCCCACGGAGGGATGTTATAATCAAACATGGTGAGATCTTTGGAAGAATTTGATGAAGTCTTGGTGAGGGTCATTGATGAGGTGCTGCGGTACTCGCTTGGAGATAGAACTGTGGAAATTTTTTATGATTATTTGAGAAAGAGGGGTTTTACCTTGCTAAATGTTCCACGAGATCCAGACTTCTTTTTTAGAGAATTAAGGAAAATTTTAGAGTTTGAAGGTCCTAGAATGCGTTTTGGCCAAGTTTCTGGCACCGGAGTTGTCTCAATATTGGAGAGAGCAATTATAGAGGTATTATGCAAAAGGTTTGGTTTAGAATTTAACGAGAAAGGGCCAATAGTATTCTCTGAATGGGTTGAAAAAATTAGAGAGGTGTATGTTATGCGGTTTTCAAAGTTAAGATTAAATGCTCATGAAGGACGGAGGTGAAATAGTTATGGAAGAGGCAAACATCCTAATAGTGGACGACGACGAAGACATACGAAGAACTATGCGGCTAATCCTTGAAAGTGAGGGCTACAATGTTGACGAGGCAGTGTCTGGAAGAGAGGCTATTGTGAAGACAAAAGCAAAAGTCTATGATGTCGCCCTTTTAGACATAGTTCTTCCAGATATGCTTGGGACGCAACTACTAAGAGAGCTAAATGATATAACGCCGAAGACGATAAAGATAATGGTGACGGGATATCCCAATCTCGAAAACGCTGTGGATGCCCTGAATTATGGTGCAGACGCATATCTAATAAAACCAGTAAATTTTGAGAAGTTGATCACTGTCGTGAAGGAGAAACTTGAAAAACAAAGAGAAGAGGAAGCGCTTACAATGGAGAGAATAGCCAATTTTGTAGAAGCTAGGACTAGAAAGCTGCTTGAACAGGAGATAGAATAGCCGATTGAGGTAACCCCCCAATTTATTTTACAGTATTCCTTGTCATCAGCTTTTTCTCTATAGCGAAAAATATATCAAAATTTAAGTGTTTTAAATTTCAATAACACTTGCCTGTGGCGTTTGGAGAAGGTGCACCACATGGCTGAGGTATTGTTGACCGCTGACCGTACTTTAATGAGCGATTACCATCATAACGAGTTTATAGGCTTTGGAACATGTGCCCCTCCAAATGTCATACCAGATTGGCTTTACAGCTTCCTTTTTTTCCCACCGATAAAAACTATGAAGGGTATTCCCGTTGCTGCTCCCTATGGGTTAAGAAAGATTGAGGCCCAACTATTAAGCGATGGTTTCAATGTCTTAACCGTCGATCCAGACCATGTCAAGAGATACTTGGATGACGCAAAAGTTTTAGGTATACATGTTATGGACCCCTTCGGACTGGGCCCAGCATCCAGCACCTTTGCCTCGATTCTAAAAAAAGAACCTTTCCTTGCCCAATATTTTAGACGTTTGTTAGAAAAGCAGGAAATTAAGAGGGCTAAAAGACGCGGTTTAAAAATTATCGTTGGCGGTTCCGGTGTTTGGCAGTTCCGCTACAGGGAAAAATTCGTTGAGGAGCATGGTATCGACTGTGTAATTGAGGGCGAAGCTGAAAAAGTCATAGGAAAAATTGTTCGAGCAGCCATCAATGGCGAAAAACTGCCGAGATATTATGAGGTAAGCGTTGAAGAAACACCAAAGCTTGAGGAAATTCCAAACATTTTGAATCCATCCATTAACGGCTTAGTGGAAATTGGACGAGGTTGCTGTAGAGGATGCAGATTCTGTAGCGTAACTCTCCGCCCACTGAGGTGGTACCCCATCGAAAAAATACTAAAAGAAATAGACGTAAATATGAGGAACGGATATACGTACACGGTTTGCCTCCATGCTGAAGACGTTATGCTTTACGGTTCAAAAAACACCACACCTGACGATGACAAACTAATCGAGCTTCACAAAGCTGTTGTAAAAAAATGTGAGGGTTTGAGTTGGAGCCACTGCTCCCTCGCTACAGTAACCCTAAAACCACAACTTTTCCAAAAAGTTGCAGAAATCATACTGCAAAAACAACCATGGTGGGGCGTCGAAATAGGCATTGAAACAGGCTCACCGGAGCTTGCCAAAAAAATCATGCCTGCAAAAGCACATCCCTTCAAACCCGAAGAATGGCCTGACGTTGTCCGCACTGGAATGGGTTTAATGCACGACAACAACCTAATACCCGCGTGCACCTTAATAGTGGGAGTGCCTGAAGAAACCGAAAATGACTTAATAAAAACCATAGAGCTTGTGGAAGACCTTAAACACATTAGAAGCTTAATTGTTCCCCTATTCTTTGTTCCAATGGGCAAACTAAAAAACGAACAATGGTTTAAAGAAACTAAGATGACGAAACTCCACCAAGAACTGCTAATAAAGTGCTTAAAACACGATTTCCGCTGGATAGATGACCTTATAAGCCGATCCTTCGCCGGAAAATGGTACGCAAAACCTCTCAGAGCTCTATACACAATGTTCGTAAAAATAATCGAACACAAAGCCAGAAAAGCCGGAATCACATAACATATAGAATAAACTTAAATACAACGTTAAAACTCAAACCTCTAGAAGATAGTAACGTGAGCCGCCGTAGCTCAGACTGGTAGAGCGGCTGGCTGTTAACCAGTCGGTCGTCGGTTCAAGTCCGACCGGCGGCGCTTTTACTGAACCTACGAACCGCCCAGAACCCACGGTTCCGAGACCTCCCTTACTCTTCAATTTTGCACTCGCCACCAACTGCCAAAATTGATAGCTCCTCTAGATTTTCCGCGCAGAAAATGGACGCTGCTGGAAAGCCATTTTCGCCCCCCCTCTAGATCTCCATCAGAGCCTATGCGGGTTCGTAATATTTAATCTTGAAAAGAAGAGAGAAAAAGAAGAAGAGTAAAGCATATACACCTGCACACATAAAAGCTACTGCTCCCCGCCATTAGCTTGTAATCAGAGAGATGCTTAGGTCAACCTTGTTCCATGACATTTGGCTTGTTATAGAAAAACTCAGAAAACTGAAAGTAAAAGACGTAATACAGTCGTTAATTGACAGGCATTGCGATGAGTTTATAGCGCAGAGTGTTAAATTTTGGTCAAGGTCGTGTAGGTGTCATGCGGACGGTTAATCACATTTTTGAGTTGGTCGGCAATACTCCGATGGTTAGGATTAATCGAATGAATCCTAATCCGAACGTGGAGATTTACGCGAAGTTGGAGTGGTTTAACCCGACTGGTTCTTTGAAAGATAGAATTGCCCTTAAGATGATCGAGAGGGCGGAGAAGGATGGAAAACTAACTCATGACAAGACAATCTTGGAGGCTACTTCGGGAAATACTGGAATAAGCATTGCATGGGCAGCTGCTCTTAAGGGCTACAAGTGTACGATTGTAATGCCTAAATCGGTTTCCGTAGAACGAAGAAAAATTCTAAGGGCGCTTGGAGCAAAACTTGTTTTTGCTTCAACAGAGGCTGAAGCTGTTGCAAAAGCGAAGGAGATGGCTAAAAACCCGAAATATTTTATGACAAACCAATTCGCCAACGATGGAAACTGGATGGCACATTATGAAAATACAGGCGAAGAGATCTGGAAGCAGAGTGAAGGTAGAATAACCCATTTCGTTGCAGGTATAGGAACTTCCGGGACAATTATGGGAGTGACTAGAAAACTTAAAGAATACAATAAAGCAATAAAAATAATCGGCGTTCAGCCTTCACAACCCAACAGTAAACAACAAGGTCTGTTGAACCCTCAAGAACTTCGGCCTGAAATTTTTAACCCTGAAGAAATCGACGAGGTTATTCTGGTAGACGATGCAGACGCTTTAAAAACAGCTAAAGATCTTCTCACTAAAGAGGGGCTTCTAGCTGGGATATCATCAGGGGCGGTTATGTATGGCGCCATGAAAAAGGCAAGAGAGATAAACAAGGGGTTTATAGTAGCGTTGTTTGCAGATCATTGCTTCAAATACTTAAGCACAGAGCTATTCCGCTAGAATTACGATGGGCTTTTAAGAATTATATTCCTCCATTTTATTTTCGCTTTATTCATACTTTTTAGCTGATGTGACAAAGCTTTTAAAGAAAAAGCTTCATAGCAATTTTATCGGAGGAATGTTTGTTGGGGAGAAAGGTAAGCAAAACTACAGTTATTGCTCTCTTTGTCATAGTTTCCGTGGCGCTATTTGCGACAGCCTTCTATCATAGCGGTTTCGCTGCAACACTTGATATCAAACACTATGAGAGACGTGTGCGAATTCGATGGCTTGGCCTTGGAGTAGTTGAGCTTTCCACTCCAGATTATAAGAAAATTGTCTACATTGATGCGCTTATAATCAACAATTGGGGGTTTGCTGGTTTTAATATTCCAGTTCCTACGGAATATTCTAGCATGGAGAATTGGGTTAATTATATCAAGGGTAAGAGTCCATCGGTTGTGATATTTACGATAACCCACAATCACGGCGATCATGTTGGCAATTTATTGGACTGTGTTGGTAACTTAACAAAGGATAATAATAACATAAAGGTGGCGGTTGTTGCGCAGTATGAGCTTGCCACATTATACTTGGGACCGAAGCTTGAGGAGAGAGGCGTAAACCCTTCAGAGGTTATTGTTACTGGAGGAATGGGTATAAATATTGGCGGCACCACCGTGGTGGATGGAGTAAGTATAACAGCTACACGGGCAGTTCATTCTTCAGCGGAAATAGGTGCAGCAGGAACACCTATGGGTTATGTAATTCAAATAAATGATGTGACCATCTATGCATCTGGAGATACGGACATTTTCGAGGAAATGAAATTTATAGGCGACTTTTATAAGCCCGATCTAGCTTTTGTGTGCATTGGAGATACATTTACTATGGGTCCAAAAGTTGCAGCAGTTGCCACCAAATACATAAATCCGGATAGTGTTATTCCCTACCATTATGGATTATCACCGCCACTTCTAGGTCCAGAAGCGGCTGAAACGTTTAAGAATGAACTTTGGAAATTATCCCATAAAATCAAAGTTGTCATCATCAGGCCGGGAGATACCTTCAATTATACTGTAAAAAACGTTAGTGCTACATAAAAACCCCATATTTTTTAACATTCAATTTCAACATAAGTTTTCCTTAACATGCTTATGTAATCCGAAAAACCTACCGTCTTCTTTAAGTTCTATTTCCACCTCAAGATATGTCCGCACGGGAAAAGAGGCATTCTGAGAAGATGGATCTCAAAATATAATCCACAATTCTTGCTAAAAGTCCAAAATGTAGATTTTAGGGTCCATGAAGCTTTTTGTATATAGCTGTGATTTTCGTTTGGGCATCAGCGGGCGCAGGTGTGCCTTTAACTATTGGACGTTTTTGTATATGCCTATACCCGCAGTCACATTCAAAGCCAACTATTTTTCCACCCTTCGTTATTTTCTTCCATTTTAATGAAGGGCAGCCAGCACTCTGTTTATGGATTTTCCATAGTACCTGTACTTCTTCTAGGGTTAAAGGCGCATAATGTTTTGCCAGTGCAAAGTACCACACGGTATATCCTAGAAAGGCAGCCCAAACGGTGGCGGTTAATACTTCTATCATGTTATTTCACCTCTTTTTCACGTGTACACTTGTTCTACACATATTCAATATGTCCTTTTTCAGACATATTCATCTTGAAAAATATTACGTATTACGATATAAGCATTACCTAAGAAACCGAATACTTTCCTCATTAAAACTGTTTAAGAATGTCGCTTTTGTCCATTATGTAGCCGCAGTAATGACACTTCAGAACCAGCGGCTCCTCGTTTTTAACATAAAACTTGGATTTGACTGGCTCATTGCTGTTGCTGACACATGCGGGATTTGCACACTTCACTATGCCCTCGATTATGTTGGGCAACTTAACCCTCTGTTTTTCAACGACCTTATAATCACGGATAATGTTAATGGTGGCATGAGGAGCCAAGAGGGCAATCTTGTGAACTTCGTTTGGGTTAAGCTCTCTTCCCTCAATTTTCACTATATCTTTAATTTTGAACCGTTTACTTGGCACGTTAATGGCAACTGTGATTATGCGTTTTTCCTTACCAGTTATCCCCAAAATCTTAATCACATCCAACGCATGTCCACCAGTAATATGATCGATAACTGTTCCATCTTTAATTTTTGAAACGTAAAGCATTGTCTCACTCATTATTGTCGCCTTCACAAGGCTATAATTGGCTCTAAAATAAAAGGTTTTAACTTCACGTTCCTTGACTTTTTCAGCTACAAACTTAAAATGAAAAGCTATTTAAGCTTAGCCAAGAGCTTCTGTTTAGGGTGTAAAATTGGACTTTGTAGGAAGAGACATAATATCCATCCGCGACTTTTCAAGAGAGGAAATCGACTACATACTGGATACAGCTAAAACTATGGAGCCAATAGCTCAAAAAGGTTCAGACATGCTTAAGGGGAAAATCCTTGCCACGTTGTTTTTTGAGCCCAGCACCCGCACACGTTTAAGCTTTGAAGCAGCCATGCATAAGCTTGGAGGGTCAACCATAGGCTTCGCAGAAGCCGAAATCGCCTCAGTCAGGAAAGGCGAAAACTTGGCTGACACCGTTCGCACTGTGGAGAATTATGTTGACGTAATAGCAATAAGACATCCACTTGAAGGCGCGGCAAGGCTAGCCGCAGAGTTCGCAAAAGTGCCGATAATTAACGGTGGAAGCGGCGCCGAAGAGCATCCAACCCAAGCCTTACTTGACTTGTACACTATTTTAAAGGAGAAAGGCACCATAGACGGTTTAAAAATAGCTTTGGTAGGTGACTTAAGGTATGGTAGAACAGCGCATTCTTTGGCTTACGCTCTCTCCAATTACAAGATTGAATTATATCTCATATCGCCTGAAGCCCTAAAAATGCGACGGGAAGTCCTTGAAGAGATAAGCGGCCGAATTTCAGTAACTGAGGAAACGGACATATCAAAGGTTATTCCAGATCTGGATGTCTTATATGTGACAAGAATACAGAAGGAACGTTTCCCGGACCCGGCAGAATATGTCAAAGTCAAAGGCTCCTACCGAATTGACTTAGAACTTCTTAAAAAAGCTAAGAAAAACCTGATAATTTTGCATCCGTTACCGCGTGTTGATGAAATAGCTCCGGAAGTTGACAACACACCCCACGCTTGTTATTTCCGGCAAGTCTGGAACGGCATAGTGACACGAATGGCGCTGCTTGCATTAATCCTTGGAGCAGTAAAATAGACTACCTAACACATGTAACGGGTTAGATGAGCTAGTGTGCTAACCGAGCCGCAAGTTGGGCATTTGTGAAGTAGACCGAACATGGTTTCACAACATTTATTGCAATAAGTTAAGTTGCGACTATAAGTGAAGAACGCCATTTGGTAATTTTCAACAAACTTTTGAGTTAAGGCTAAAAGCGTTTCAGCCGTTTGTTCAGTTTCACCAAGATCTATAACAGTGAGGTTTCCGCCAACCAACGGTGAATAAAGCTCTTTTCCAGCGGCTAAAGTTTTTAACATATCACTCGGGTTTTGTATATTTACTTTTGTGAAAGCTGAGTAATGGGGTTTTTCCCGTGAACCGTGAAAGCGAACTTTTGCAGCGCCAAAACGTTCGATATCCAGCCTTGCCAGTCTAATGTGAGCTTCCTCGAAAGGCACAAAGGAAGCCATTAGACGCTTGTTCCGCTCATATTCCCTTTTTTGGAGAAACTCTGAAATGTGTTGCACGGTTTGAACGGCAAATTTCAAGGAATCTTCATCTTCGTAAACATTCTTCCCACTAAAAACTTCAGCCGTCTCTTCTAAACCAACAAGGTTCACTACGTGTGCAGAGTTTTCAAGCCTAAAATACTCGTCACCATCAACAGCTTTTAACAGAAAAGATAGGAAACCTTTACCATTTCGCTTCAGAGCTTTAAGTTTTATTTCTAGTGCTCGTGCAGCCATTTCCAACCGAGAATCTAAAAGTTCGAAAAACCTGCTTTCATTTTCACCACATTCATAGACTATGCGCGGTAAATTAACCGTTACAACTCCTAAAATTCCAGTGCGGACGGTGTCAATTTCCCAGTCATCTTTTGGGTTTGCTCTAAGCCTGAAGCCGGAAGGAGAAAAAACAGAATGCTTTCCTTCCTCCCCTGAATTATTTGCAAAATAGGGCAAACCTCTAGCTGCAGCTAAGTTGTGGGCGGCAAACAGTATTTTGGACGCACTGTAGTCCTTAAAGTTTTCAGGACGCAGTTTCACCACAACCCTTGGATTCAAGAGAGGCCTCTTCACACTTTCTTCAGTCAAAACCTCAAGTGTAAGAAGCGCTAAAAGTCTGCACTCGTCCATGAAATCTCCATAATTACCAGTCCATGCAGAGTTACTAATGACAGGATTTTCTGCCAGAAAGTCTGGAACAGTAAGCTCTAAATTCAAAGAAGCATCGATGTGCTGGCTTAAATTGAGCATGAAAAGCTTCAAAGCTTCCTTAGCTTGGTCTGGTTTTAAATTCCTCAAGAAAGGTGCAAGGAACACGTTGAAATACTCGAGAGTCTGCGTCCCACCAACCTCTTTTGCCACGTGCAAAAGCATGTTGAATGTTAAGTTTAGAGCAGATTCCAGAGTTTTAGGCGTAGTTTTAGTGAAAAATATTGCACCGGCATTTTCAAGGAAGAACCTTAAGTCGTGGATTACCTCGCTTGGCTTCAGGATCCAGTGGCTTAAATAGTTGATATGTATTTCTCCCGAAAGATGGGCGTCTGCAACGTCCCTTGGCAGCACGTTCAAAAGCGTGTATTCCTCAAAAACGTTTTCTCCAAATTTTTCGCATAAAGAAGAGGCATTTTGAAAATTTTTGCCTTTAGACAACATGTGAGCTACGTCATGCACTGGAAGCCCCAAACGAGTGAGCTTGTGACGGTAGTCTTCTAAGCCTTTTTCTACAAGGATTCCGTTAACAACCTCCCTTATCAACGGTGTCGTCAAATACCTTGTTTTGGCTTTCAAAAGTCGTTTTTCAGCTTCTTTTGCAACTTTTTTAGCTTGCTCCACCGGCATGTTTGCTTCTTTCACAAGAGCCTCGACAATCCTGTTAATATCAAACTCTTCAAGAGTGTACCGCGAAGTTCGAACCAAAAGCTTTTGAGGCTTTAGACCTTTCTTCTCAATTTCATCAGCAACCTCAAGCACCATCTTACCCAAATCAGTTAGGCGATACTTTTTAGACTCCACATCAACCTCAACTAAATCAGCCTTAAGCAAGAACTTCAAGTGATAAGCAAAACGCCCAGCATCCCGACTTGGACTCATCTTCAAAAGACCCATCAACTCTGTATAAGAAAGCTCACCCTTGTCAAAGAGAGAATTTAAAATTTGAAGACGAACAGCTGAAGAAACAGCTTTCAAAACACGAATTCCCCGCAAACGCTGATGCTGACTAGACACTACTCACCAACTCCTTTCCTACAAACAAATAACTACTAGCCAGACAAGAGTTTAAAAGTTATAAAACACCTTTATTAAACCTAACTACAAACAAACCACAAAGGCATAACACAAAAAGGGGGGCTGTCGGCTAGCTTGGTCCAGGCTCTGAGCCTCGGGCGCTCGGGACCCCGGTTCAAATCCGGGCAGCCCCACTATGCTAGCCTTTCACCTAAGGTTGTTCTTTCAAAGATTTTTCAAGGAATTGTTATCTTTCAACTCAAGAAATTGTGTGGAAATGGGAAAAAGCCTCAGCTTAAATATGTGAGTTCTTGTTGTTCTCGCTAGACACAATATTTGTCGAGCTCGCTGAAGGCGTAATCGAGTGCTCGGACAGCTTTATCAATCTCTTCTTCTGTGACAGTTAATGCTGGTCCTAATCTTAGACAGTTGGGGGCGAAGCCTCCAACTAACACTCCTTTTTCCAGCGCCTTCTTTTGTACAATGTTCACGGCCCAAAGGTTCACGTCACCTGTACCCTTAGTGAACCTATCTTCTAAAAAGAAGGGCTCCTTTGTCTCTTTGTTTTTAACTAACTCCACACCCCAGAAGAGGCCCATGCCTGAAACTTCTCCGACACATTTATGCTGACTCTCCAGCTCTTTTAACTGTTTTCCAAGATACTCACCCATTTTGGCCGCTCTCTCCACAAGGTTTTCTTCAATCATGAATTTTATATTTGCAACTACGGCGGCCATAACAACTGGATGGGCAGCATAGGTGTTAGCATGCCACCACCGGTATTTTTCGAAGAATTCCGCCAACTTTTTGCTTACCACAACACCTGCTGCTGGAAGTTGACTACTCACTATGCCTTTACCCATTGTCATAATGTCAGGTGTTACACCATAATGTTGATAGCAGAACCATTTACCTGTTCTTCCAAAACCTGTCATAACTTCGTCGTCAATCCATAGAATCCCATTTTTTTGGGTTAAATCTCTAAGTTCTTTTACCCATTCGAGTGGTGATACAACTAACCCTCCCCCACTAATAATTTCAGTTATGATTGCTGCTACATTTTGAGGACCTAAACTGAGTATTTGATGCCACAAGGCGTTCAAGCAGGCACGCATACCATCTACGGTGCAATATTTAGGACCTTTATAACCGAAAGGGCATCTATAACAGTGGGGGGCTGGCGCAACCACATAGAAACTTCCATGTTGGAAATTGGGGACCTCCCGATATTCATCACTTGTTGGTGACGCAATTGACCCCCGCCACCACCTCAATCCACAGCAAGATCCAGCCCCTGTTGTCCATCCATGATAAGCGAACTCTCTAGCTATTATATATGGTTTGTTAGTGTAAAGTCTAGCCAGTATAAAAGCTTCTTCATTTGCTTCACTTCCGGAATTGACGAACCTCACTCTTCCAGCCCAGTTATCGGGACCTAGAAGATCTTCAATGATCAGTTTTGCGGCCTCTGACTTGTATGGTGTCTGCATAAACTCCCATACGTATCCATAATTATCTAAGGCTTTCTTAATAGACTCTATAATTTTTGGTTGCCTTTGACCCGCATTTACAGATACTAAGCCCGAAAGAAAATCTAATATTCTGTTTCCGTCGGACGTTATTAAGTAGTTGTCCTCTACTTTTGCGATCGGTATAGGTGCCCACTCGCTTAACGCTTGTTTTATTCCAAGGTAATATTTGCGATCCCATTCAATTATGTCTTCCCAACTAACCAATCATCAAAACCTCCATTAAATGAACTGATAATAGGTATTACAACAGTGGGCGTATATAAAACTTATATATATACATAACAAAACCTACTCTCTGTTGGACTACGTGTCCATCATTGTAAGTGCTAGTACTTTAAACTAAGATGTCGCAATTTTTATATCGATAGCAATCTCTACTATATCAGTCAACTGAAAATTGTGGTTTGTTACATGGAGTTTATATGTCTGCCAGAAGAGCAATTTATAAGAGAATCAATTAAAATAGTCGAAGAGGCATCTAACAAAAAAGTTGTCTTGAGGATACTGGGAGCGCTTGCAGCGTATTTGCATTCCAATCATGAAAATGCGATAAATCTTTATAATAGAGTCAAACGTTTTGGTGAAAATAAGCCCATATTCACCGATTTAGATTTAATGGCTTATGGAAAGCAAAGAAAGCAAGTAATCCAATTTTTTGAGAAAACTTTAAATTTCAAACCCAATCTGATTATAAATGCGTTATTTGGAAGTAATAGGCTTATATATCATCATCCAGTGGGCTATTTTAAAGTTGATGTTTTTTTTGATAAACTTGAATTTAGCCATGACGTCTGTTTTGGAAAGGGTCCAGGCGAAGGGCGTCTTGAACTTGACTATCCAACAATATCGTTAGCGGATTTGGTTCTTGAAAAAATTCAGATACATCAAATAAACTTGAAAGATATAGTTGATTTGATGGTAATTTTCATAAACCATGATGTTGACGTCTCTCAAAATAAGGAAGTTATTGACGGAAATTACATCGCAGACGTACTGGCAGATGATTGGGGGTTTTGGTATGATGCCACATGCAACTTGAAAGCTGTAAAATCCTTTGCAAACAAGTTTTATTTAGAAAAAAAGCTAACTGATGAAGAACAAAATATCATAACAAACCGAGTTGACAAACTACTAGAAATAATAGACAAAAAACCGAAAACAAAGAATTGGCTAAAAAGAGCAAAGATAGGGACATCCAAGCCTTGGTACCGCGAAGTTGAAGAGATAACATAATTCCCATTATCCTATGGAAATACACTTTTGGGAGCTGCTTGAAATTAGATATAAAGTAATAAACGATGTCAACCTCTACCCCTCTAAATGAAGAATGAATAAAATAATATAAAAAAGGGAGTTAGCTTATTATGCCGGCGGTATTTCTTTTGAGGCCAGTGTTATATCTATACCTTCAGTTTTAAGGTGATACCAACGACTCGCGTAGTAGATTATTGCTGCGAGGGCCATTAAACCAACGACCCATGCGATAGTCCATTCGGTTACAGGTCCATATATGGCAGGTAGTGCAAGAATTGTGTATGCCATGAAAATGAATATCCCCAGAGTTATAGCCCCCATTATAGAGATAAGTTTGCCCTTCTTCACATACGATGGAGCTAGCTCAAATAAGTTCTTTTTTAATGGAAACACTATCCCTGCGATCGCCGCTATACATGTCATAAGCGTTGCCACGAAAAGCCAATTAAAGTGAACTAGTGCAGGGCCCATAAAGCAAGCAACCACAACTCCCAGTTCTATAATAACAAAGCCAACGATCATTGAGATCAGAGGAGTGCGGGTCCTTGCGGTGACATAAGCTGCTTTTGATGGAAGTATTCTGTCGAAACTCCATGCGAACATGGTTCTGCTGAATGTAAGCATTGCCGTCATCCAAAATGCCACGATTGTTAGAACAGTTGTCCCAGAAACAAGTATAACCCATACAGGATTAGGAAACAGAAGGAACGAAGCAAAGTCCACGCCAGTAAAGCCTATTGGTAATGCACCGCGCTCAACATAAAACAGCCACCCTGCGGCCCGCAGAAAATCGTCTGTTACAACAGGGACGGCGAAAAAGTACACAATTTCATGTGCGAATAAGGCGAGAATAAGCGAGCCGATGACTGCTATCGGTATACTTTTTGTAGCCTCTTTAATTTCTCCAGCAAAATTTACAGCATATTGATAGCCTAAATATATCCAAAATGCCAAAACAGCGCCGGAAATTGTGGCCGCTATATCACTTGGAACCCCTATAGGGCATCCAAGATTCTCAGCAGTTGAGATGAAGGTACTGTATGCCACATTCGGCAGTAAGCGATTCCAAGCGGCTACAAAATCTACATGAGAATTTAAGGCAAAAATAATCCCCATGGCTATCGCAGTTATTATTGAAAGTATTAAAGCAACTTCGTAAATTCGCAGCCAAACTTTTGTTGGCGCCACCATTATTAATAGGGCTATAACCATGGCAATTGTGCCTATAATAAACCACCATGTTGGTGAATTGGAAATCTCTATCCCCCAAGAAACTAAGCCGGGATTATTTGTCACAACTCCTAATGACCATGCACCGAAGCCTATGCCTCTAAAAACAACATCAGGTACAACAGCTCCTCCAATAGTGAAGGCCATAGTCACCATAAACGTGAAGCTCATCATAAACCCTATGACTGGATGGATAACCCTATTTACGAAGACATAATCACCACCGGATCTAGGCATAGCTCCTCCTATTTGTGCATATAGCATTGCATGGAAAAAGCACATAACAGCGCCTATGAGCAGCCATAGAGGAACAATTAGACCAGGCCAAGATATGGCGCCTATCAGAGCTAAAAACCGTCCACTCCCGGGACTTACTGCACCTATGCAAACAGCCAGTGCTCCAAAGGCTCCTATCGCCCTCACAAGACCAGAAGCTTTTCTGACGTAGACACGTTTTTCCTCAGTCATAAATAAGCCCTCGAATCCTCGGATATTTTTGGAATGGATATTTAAGCTTTATTCTCTGCGTTTCACCCGGAAGTCAAAATATAACCTTTTATTCCTTTTTTATCTAAGTTCACAACGGTTCCTTTTAAAATTCCTTCAGTGTATTCGCTTCCAGGGTTTATGCATAGAGTTCTACCGATTTTTACGGCTCCAGGGGATTCATGAATGTGCCCATGCAACCCCAAAAGAGGCTGATAATGTTTAATAGCGTTCATAACGGCGGTACTGCCACACGGAATAAAGTTATATTTTCCACCGATGATGACTGGTTTAAGATTTTTATCTAGCTCCGGTGCTAAATCGAGACCGGACCCGTAAGGAGGACAATGCATATTGAAAATACAGTTTTCCATGTTTTCAACTTTTGACACTACTTCCTCAATCTTTTTTGCAAGAACTTCCTCAGGTACATCTCTTGGGCATTCAAAAGGTGTGAGATTACTATATCCGGTGCTAATCATTTCGTGAGAGTCGTCAACCCATACAACTTTTCCCTCGCAGTAAACAATATTATCATCTTCTGTTTTTTTGAGGAGGTCCTCCACCATGGGTTCATCGTCATTTCCTCCCGTAACAAACACTTTTACATTTGTACCTCGCAGATGTTCCTTGCAGAGCGCGATCCATCTTTCAAGAGTTTCAATAATTAAACGCTTAAACAAGGTCCCCAACACTGATTTATCACTAGCTATCCTCTCTGATTCTTCTGGTGTTAGAACACAAGGATAATAACCAGCTCCGCGAACTCTATCTTCAAAATCATTGAGCTCTTTGGGATTTTTTAATACATATTTTGTACCAATAAAATGCGAAACGTAAGTTCCATCAGGCTGATGAACAATTGGAATAATTGCCTTCCCAGTTAGGTCACCACCAAGTATAAGAACATCTGCTTTATAGAAGCGTCCAGCGTTAATGAACTTCCGGAAACACCTTTCTGATCCATGAATGTCCGTAGCAAAAAATAGTCTTGACATATCCACCAATCCTAAGAGTCTTTTAGATCAATTTCATATAAAAGTTTCTATAAGCAAAGTTTAGGCACCGGTAGCCATAGACTCATAACGACATTGAATTATTTCATCGTCAGCTATCGTATCAATTTGAAAGTTTTAAATATTAAAATAATTCAAAATCTTGAACGTCGATAAAGTTGGTTGAGGGTCGTGTTATGGAAACTCTTGTGTTAACGGACGAGGAAGTTAAGGCGCTGATTTCTGTTAGAGAAGTTATGGAAATGGTTGAGGTTGCCTTTAGAGAGAAGGGTCTAAAGAGGGTTCAAATGCCAACTAAAACATACCTTTTTTACACTAGGTATGAGGGTGACTTGAGAGCTATGCCCTCGTACCTTGAAGAATTAGACATTTCAGCGGTCAAAGTGGTTAACGTTCATCCTAACAACAAGGATAGGTATGGCCTTCCAACTGTGATGGCTGTTGTGATACTAGTTGATCCTAAAAATGGTTTTCCACTTGCTATCATGGGCGGCAAAGCCATAACAGACTTGAGAACTGGTGCTGCAGGCGGAATAGCTGCCAAATATCTTGCAAGAAAGGATTCCAAGGTTTTGGCATTAATTGGGGCTGGTGCCCAAGCACGAACTCAACTGGCAGCGCTTCTTGAAGTTTTCAAAAACATTGAGGAGGTTAGGATTTGGAGTAGAAGTAAGGAGACAGTGGAGAGATTTCTAACTGAAATTAATGAATTATGCGTGCATTTACCCAAACTTATCCCGGTAGCTGGCGTAAAGGAGGCTGTAGAAGGCTCCGACATTGTTGTAACGACGACGCCCTCTAGGCAGCCTATAGTCATGAACAATATGGTTTCTCCGGGAACCCACTTTAACTGCATAGGTGCAGATGCTCCTGGAAAACAAGAGTTGGATCCCTCAATTCTTAAAAGGTCCAAGATAGTTGTGGATGATTGGGAGCAAGCCTCTCACAGTGGAGAAATAAACGTTCCGCTAAGCCGAGGACTAATTACAAAAGATGATGTTTGGGCTGAAATAGGTGAGGTTGTCGCCGGTTTAAAACCTGGAAGAGAAAACCCCAACGAGATCACGGTTTTCACTTCAACAGGTTTGGCAGTGCAGGATGCTGTTACTGCAAAGATTGCCTACGAAAAAGCGTTAAAGAAAGGTGTCGGGAGGTTTATCAAAATAACATAAATATTCTTTATAGCATTTTCGATTATTTTAGGATTCTCTGGTCAGTTTCGCTTTTGAAATTTTAACTTTTGTTGAATTGAAGGTGGGTCCTCCGGCTAGCTTTTGGGTTTCGTCAGTTATTATGAGGTTTCTGGGTTTGCCGTCTACATCGTCTCCCTCCCTTGGCATCCACAATACGTTTTTAGGCATTAACATTGAGATTATTGCCTTCAATTTGATGCTGCCAAATTCGTTGTATAATTCAATGATATCGTTGTCTTTTATGTTGTAAGCTTCTGCGTCTGCCGGGTTCATGAGCACTATTGGTGGTTTAGGTCCGTAAACGTCTTGGAACTGAGAGTTTGTATATTTACTGATGGCGGTGTTTAGCAAGGTTAACTCTCCCGTTGCATCGGGTTGAAGCCGTGGTAATGGTGTCAAATTTAATTCTTTTGCCTTTGTAGCGTAAAATTCTATTTTACCCGTTGGGGTTTGATATAGGTTCATAGGCTTAAACTTAAGCTTTAAAGTCTCCCCATTTTTTAAGTCATCGAAGCTTCCATTCTCAAAGGCATCCTTTAGGGCTTTTTCAGCCGCCTTCCAAGGATCCTCATATAACCATTTATCATTGAGATTTAACATTTTAGCCAGTTTGCTTGTAACCCAGAGCTCACTTCGGCTTTCTCCGAGCGGTTGAATGATCGCGTTAGATTTTCGGACATACCTATGGCTATATGAGAGAACTATATCTTCTTTTTCTAAAAATGTGGGTGCGGGTAAAACCAGATCTGCATATTTAGCTGTGGCTGTCCAATGCGTATCATGGACAACTACAAATACATCGTCTCTTGAAAGGCCCCTTCGCACCGTCTGCTGGTTTGGCAAGGTTTCAGCTGGATTCATGTTATAAATGTAGACAAGTTTGAATTCGCCTCTCTCTAAATGCTTGCCAAGAGCTACTTGACTTACTACCCTGATTTTCTTGGTGGTTAAGCCTTTGCCGGTTAGGTAGGGGAGATCTATGTTCCACCCCTTGCTGTTCGTGTAGTAGAAACCTCTATGTATTCCTACCAATGCGGGTATAAGCGAAATCGCCCTAACAGCCTCAGCACCGTTGATGCTTTTCTGAAGGCCTATACCAATCATGGTTACGTTAGGCTTACAACTAGCGTACAACTCGGCCAACTGGATTATCTGGCTCCATTTAACTCCGGTGTACTCCTCAATGGAGTTAACACTCAACTTTGAAACTTCGCGCTTCAAGTCGGAGAAGCCATAGGTGTACTTTTGAATGAAATCAAAGTCTACAAGGTCTTTATCAATTAAATGTTTGATAACTCCGTAAGCCAGCGCAACGTCGCTTGCAGGCTTTGGCTGGATCCAGAAATCAGCTGTTTTAGCCGTTTCAGTTTTCCTTGGATCTATCACAATAATATTCGCACCATTTTTCCTAGCTTTTAAAGAAAGTGAATGGAGATGTGGGGCGCTTACCGCGGCGTTAAAGCCCCAATAAACAATCAATTTCATTCTTGGAAGTTCTTCCGGGTCAACACCATAGGAAAGCCCGTAATGAAGCGCCAACGCTTCATGCCCCGCCTCACTGCAAATGCTGAGGTCGGTCATGCTTGAACCCAGCGCATAAAACAACCGCTGAGGCAAATACAGCGTAAATAAACCCATGTTTCCACAGTAATGCAAGAGCAGAATTTGGTCAGGCCCAAATTGATTCGAGATATATCTTATTTTTTCGACTAGAATCTGGAGCGCCTCACTCCATGAAATTCTTTTGAAGGTGCCTTCAGGTTTACCATTTAACCGTCTGTAAGGGTAGAGTACCCGTTGGCTGCTATAAGTTCTTTTTATATCCATGACTCCGCGTGGGCATAGAAAACCTTGGGTAATAGGATTGTCTTTGTCTCCGATAACCTTCATAGGCTTACCGCTATCATCCACGGCAACTTGCATAAAGCAGCTATCATAACAGTCTCGGGGACAAACGGTTGCTAAATGCTTCATCGTTTATCAGGATGCAGAAACGTCCTCTCAGTATTTCTGTGTTTCCTCCGACATTTCAATGTGGTTAAAGATGGATAAAAATAGAAATGCCCCCAACTGCAGTTTCACCACTTAAACAATTTTGCTTAATTCTATGGTTTGTCAACATTCGACAAGCAGCGGTCTCCGCTGCGAATAAACCATGAACGTGTTTAGCACTAGGCTTTAATATTTTAACTTTTAACTAAGGTTTTTGGTGAAGGCGTTGATTACGTCCTATGAGTTTGGAGCGATGGTTGTTGATGGTAAACGTTACACGAGTGACCTCATAATTTTTCCTGAAAGGGTTTTTAGCGGATGGTGGAGGAGAGAAGGCCACGAAATCTGTGTGGAAGACTTGAAAGAGATTTTAAGTCAAACACCTCCTCCAGAAGTGTTGGTGGTTGGCACTGGTTATTCTGGACTTGTAAAAATTTTGCCAGAAGTTGAAAAGGTTTTAAAAGAGCATGGAATAAAACTCATAGCTCAACCTACACGGGAAGCTTGCAAGACCTTCAATGAGCTTTTAAAGACTGGTAAACGGGTTGTCGGTGCCTTTCACCTGACATGTTGAATGTGCAAGGCAAAGCATTAACCCCGAAAGAACAGTTTTATTCCTCGCTCACGCTTATCCATGGAGGTGGTTAACAACGTCCATAGACTATCATATTCACACATTTTTATCTGGCGATGCTAAAGGTGAAATTTCAGATTGTGTAAAAATTGCAGCCGGCAAAAAACTGGAAGAAATTGGAATTTCTGATCATTTTGCTCCCCAGAAACTCAGAGATAAGCTGGATCCTCCACCAAATTACGAGAAAATATCGGATTATATGAAAAAGGTAGATGATGCCAAGGGGAAAGTTATGGGCCTAATTAAGCTAAAGATTGGAGTTGAGGTAGACTTCATTCCTGAACTTGAGGATGAAATTAGAGAAGCATTAAAAGGCCTTCCCTTCGACTACGTCATAGGATCTGTGCATTTTATGGGGAATTGGGCATTTGACAATCCTAAATATATTATGGAATATCAAAAATGGGATCTTGCAACGCTCTATGAGAAGTATTTTGTGGCGGTTCAGGCTTGCGCAGAATCTAAAATCTTCGACGTTATAGGGCATCCAGATTTAATAAAGAAGTTTGGATATAAACCGAAAAAAGACATCACTGACTTGTATATTGCGACGGCGAAAGTTTTCAAAGAGAATGATGTATGCATTGAAGTGAATACAAGTGGGTTGCGCTATCCTTGTAAAGAAATATATCCCAACAAGCAATTTCTAAAAATATGCTATGATGAGGGTGTTCAAATAACCTTTGGCTCAGATGCCCACACACCAGAGAACATAGGAAGGGACTTTGACAAAGCCTTAAGCCTAGTGAAGGAAGTAGGATATAATTTTGTCACCATCTTTACCAGAAGAAGGAAACAGTTGAAAGAAATATAGAGAGTTGCGCGAAGGAATCACTAGTGCCTTCCGCTCACCCCGTTGATTGTAAAGTATTAAATTGCCTAGGGTTCTTCATAGATTAGGCTTAAAACAGGTGAAAAATATGGGCGTGAGGCTTTTGAAAGAAATTGAAGAAGAGGTTACAACTCTCTTGAGCGATTTGATAAAGATTAACACCACAAACCCGCCAGGAAATGAAACTAAAGCAGCCAAGTTTTTGGCTGAAACTCTTGAAAGGGATGGTTTCAAATGCGAAATTTTGGAATCCGCCCCCGGTAGAGGAAACGTGATCACTCGGTTAAAGGGCACTGGCGAAAAGCCGAGCTTACTTTTACTTTCCCATTTAGACGTGGTGGCTGCAAACCC
This sequence comes from Candidatus Bathyarchaeota archaeon, assembly GCA_018396705.1. NCBI lineage: Archaea > Thermoproteati > Candidatus Bathyarchaeota > Candidatus Bathyarchaeota archaeon. Next base: position 127,722 of record JAGTQZ010000002.1, on the reverse strand, counting down.
GAAAGAGTGGAGCGTCGACCCCTTCTCTGGACTAGTTAAGGACGGCTTTGTCTGGGGCAGAGGCGCCATGGATATGAAGTCCATGACAGCCATGGAAGTCATGGTTATGAAGCTTCTGAAACGTAACGGCGTCAGACTTAAGGGTGACGTTATACTGGCAGCGACAGCTGATGAAGAAAAAGGTGGAGAATATGGTGCAGGCTGGCTTGTCCAAAAATATCCGGAAAAAGTTAGGGCAGACTATGTAATAAACGAGGGGGGTGGACAAGCAATCCCGGTGGATGGCAAAAACATTTTCACAATTCAAACGGCTGAAAAAGGCATTTTATGGTTTAAAGTCAAGGCTAAGGGCAGACCTGGGCATGGTTCGGTGCCGGGAGCTGCTGACAACGCGATATTGCGAATGAGTAAAGTTGTGGACAAGCTTGGCAATTATTGTGCAGAGATGGTGCTTACACCAACCGTTAAGGAGTTTTTGGCGGTCATGGCTGAGGAAAACAAAGAGATGGGGAAAAAGCTTAGACTTTTGGTTCAAAATCCGACGAAGGCTGATGAAGTCTTAGATAAGTTAGCCAAGAAAGATAAGGCTATGGCTGAAGAGCTCCGCGCTATGTTAAGGATGACTATAGCCCCCACAATCATTCATGGGGGTGTTAAAGAAAACATAATTCCATCTGAATGCGAAGCAGTCTTCGATTGTAGAATTCTACCGGGACAGACCACGGTTGAAGCATTAAAATGTATAAAAGGGCTTCTGGCAGACATGGACTTGGACAAACTTGAATTTGAGGATATTCAGGCTAATGAGCCTTCAGAGTCGCCTACAAACACACCTCTATATAGGTGTATAGTGGAAACCTTGAAGGAATTCGATTCTAAGTGTGCGGTAGCTCCGATATTGCTGACCGGTGGAACAGACTCCAAGTTCTTCAGAAAGATGGGGACAGTATGCTACGGTTTTCAGCCAACTTTATCAGATTTGCCGTACGGCGAAATCCTCAGAATGGTGCACGGCATAGATGAACGTATATCTATAAATAATCTTGTGTTCGGAACCAGCACCCTCTACAATGTTGTGGAAAAGTTCTTGACGTGAACCATTTTGTTAAGCTAAAATTTCAATGATATTTAATGTTTATGGAAGCTGAAATTATAAATATTAGCGTTATGTTTATGCCTAGAAAAGGGAGGGACTGCTTTGCCAGCAATTGAGGTTGGCAGAATATGTGTTAAAGTGTCTGGTAGGGAAGCAGGCAGAAAATGCGTAATAGTCGACATTATAGATAAAAACTTCGTGCTTGTTACTGGCCCGAAAAACGTTACTGGTGTTAGGAGACGGAGGGCAAACATAAATCATCTGGAGCCTTTAGCTGATAAAATTGACATCAAACGCGGTGCTTCTGACGAGGAAGTTGTTGAAGCGTTGAAGACGAAAGGTTTATTGGAGACGATGGCTAAACCAGTAAAACCCGCTTTAGTCCAAGCTTAACAACTGTTATTAAGTTCGTCCACCGCTTTTTAAATTTAGAGGTGCCCTACTTAACATGCCTAGAAGTGTTGCTCCATGGATGATTGAACGCAAACTCTTAGTTAAAGCCGAAGGCGAAACAGATCCAAAATATGGCTGCAAACCCGAAGAACGTCCGGCAAAGGACTACATAAAATTTGGCGTTATAAACTTGGACAAGCCTGCAGGCCCAACAAGCCATGAGGTAGCCGCATGGGTTAAACGCATCCTCGATGTAGAAAACATCGGCCACGGTGGGACCCTAGAGGCCCATCCTAGGTAAAAGGCTTAGGGAAATCCCAACGTGACCGGTGTTCTCCCAATAACCTTAGAAGAGTCAAGAAAGATAGTGCAAGCGCTACTCCTAAGCGGTAAAGAATACGTCTGCGTAATGAAAATTCATGGCGATGTGCCTGAAAACCGTGTAAAAGCCGTCCTAGAAGAGTTTGAAGACACCATTTATCAACGTCCACCGTTAAGGGCCTCTGTAAAGCGTCAATTGCGGACAAGAAAAATTTATTATATAGACTTCCTTGAAATGGAAGGTCGTAACGTACTTTTCAAGGTTGGCTGTGAAGGAGGCACGTATATTCGCAAATTGTGCCATGACATAGGTGAAGTTTTAGGTTGCGGAGCCCACATGCAAGAACTCCGCAGGACAAGGGCAGGTCCTTTCGTCGAAGAGGAGGGGCTTGTAACGCTACATGAGGTAGCGTACTGGTTTATGCAGTGGCGGGAAAACAGAGACGACGCTATTCTAAAAAAGTTTATTCAACCTATGGAAAAAGCCTTAGCATTTATTCCAAAAATATATATTCGGGATTCCGCTGTGGATGCTATCTGCCATGGGGCAAACCTAACTGCTCCCGGAGTTTTATCTATAGAATCGGGTATTGCTGCAGGTTCTACGGTGGCAATTTTCACATTAAAAGACGAGGCGGTCGCCCTTGCAGAAGCCCAAGCTTCCACCGAGGAAATTCTAAGCATGGAACACGGTGTTGTCGCAAAGGTTAAACGTGTTTTAATGCCAAGAGGCACATATCCAAGATGCTGGAAAAGCGGCGAAATCTGATGTTTAACAAAAAAGGCACAGTAGACCATTATTTTTCAGCAAGCCCCAAAGTGAAACCACGATATGGACTTATACAAGCCTATTTAAGGGGAAAAACTTTCAAGTTTCTAACAGCTTCCGGAGTATTCTCTAAAAAACGCGTGGATTTAGGTACAAAACTATTGATAGAAACCATGATTCTCCCTGAAAAGGGCTACGTGTTGGATGTGGGATGCGGCTATGGTGTCATCGGAATCGCAGCTGCAGCATTCAACCCAAAACTGCATGTGATTATGGTGGACGTTAACGAACGAGCTGTGAAACTTGCGAGACGAAACATTGAACTAAACAATGTTCACAACGTTGAAGTTAAAAAAGGACGCCTCTATGAGCCAGTTAAAGACACAATGTTCAACTGCATCCTCTCAAACCCTCCGGTAAGCGCCGGACTAACCACAGTAAAAGCCATAATAACAGAAGCGCCGAAACATATGGTTGAAAAGGGAACATTACAACTTGTTGTGAAGTCCAAGATAGGTGGAAAAAGACTTCAACAAATATTCCATGAAACCTTCGGGAACTGCACGGTTTTGGCAAGGGGAAGCGGCTACCGCGTATTAATGGCGGAGAAAAATAAGAGTGGCTATTATTCTTCAATTTCTTAGAATACTGCTAACATTAGACGTCAACTTTCACTTCCACCCTCTTAACGCGTAATATTCGTCAAGCATTTTTTCAAACTCACTCAAATGAACTATTTCGCCTTTTGAGTTACCTGTTTTGAGTTTCTCTTCAAAGAATCTCTTTGGCAGTGTATCCTGATTCACTTCTAGACCAGCTCTTACATTAAACTGTCTTATCATGTTGTTTATGTGCGAGGAAATATTCACAAATTCTCCTTTTTTGATTTCTATCCCGGTTAATATCGAGTAAAGTTTTGTCAACTCATCCCATAGTATCGGCCCAATGGTTGGTAGACACACAAATCTGCATAGTACCATACAGTCAGTTATCGTGTAAAAGTCTTCAAGCTCTTTCACAATTTCTGCTTGTCCCTGATATGACATTCTATCAACCTTTCCCCGTTCAAACGGCTTCTCTCCAGTTAGGTTCGGTCTATATACCATGTGACGGAGATGACAAGCTCCTCTACAGGATATGGCATAAGCAAGGGCGACACCTTTTAAACCCCTTGGATCATATCCTGGCGGTTCTAAACCTTTAACATGTATAGCAACTTCTTCAGAATTTTTACCAATAATTTTCGCAGCTTTTCTAACACCTTCTGCAAGCACGTTGCCGAATCCTTCCCTATATGCTATTTTTTTCAGAATGTTGACGAGTGCCTCACTGTTTCCAAAAGTTAGGTTTATTCCATCAGTGTCTTGTGATGTTATAATGCCCTCTTCGTAACATTTCATGGCAAACGCCACCACGTTTCCAGCTGAAATTGTATCCATTCCAAGTCTATCGCATACTTCATTGCATTCTAAAATGGACTCTAAATTGTCATTTCCACAAAGCGACCCGAAAGCAAAAAGCGTCTCATACTCTGGGCCTTCAACTTCTGAAATTGTGGAACCTTTTGAGAAAACAGATACTTTGCCACATGCAACGGCACATGCAAAACACGTTTTGCTCTGTTTATAAAAAAGCTTTTTCAATGTTTCAGCACCAATTTTTTCAGCTCCCTCAAATTCTCCTTCCGTCCAATATCTTGTCGGTAAAGTTCCAGTGGTGTTTGTCAACATCATCATGGCAGGCGTTCCATAATTTCTCAATAATTTCAAGCGTTCGCTAATCTTCTCGTTTAATTCACTTCTGAACTCGTCAAGTTTTTCCGGTTTCGCTATCTCTACAGTTCCACCACCTTTAACAGCGATTGCTTTAAGCTTTTTGGAGCCCATTATAGCCCCAGCACCACATCTCCCAAACTGTCTGCCTTTGCCATGGGTAATGCAAGCATATCTTACTAAATTTTCGCCAGCCGGCCCTATTGAAAGTACTTGGAATTTTGAGTCATGGTCTTTTCTTATTATTTCCTCCGTTTCGAATGTATCCTTTCCCCATAGATGTGCCGCATCATGTAAACTAACTTGTTCATCCTCGATTTTCAAATACACTGGTTTGTCTGATACACCCTGGATTATGATCATGTCATAACCAGCGTGTTTGAGTTCTGGAGCGAAGTAACCGCCACATTGCGATTCTCCCCAAATTCCAGTCAAAGGCGACTTAAAAATTGCGCATAGTCTTGAGGCCCCAGATAAAATTGCACCATTTGCAGGTCCAGTTGCAAAAATAAGCATGTTAGCTGGATCATATGCGTCAATTTCCGGTTTCAGCCCTTCACATAGAATCTTTGCTCCAAAGCCCTTACCACCTATGTAGCGGGTTATTAGTTCATTTCTCAGAATTTCAATCACTATCTTTTTGTTGGTTAAGTCCACCCTGAGAACTTTTCCGGCATATCCGTATATTTTTGTCATGATAACGAAATTTATCAGCCTTGTTTTTAAAACATTTCGCTTAACATAGAAGTTAAAATAATAGAAAGAAAGAGGGATATTTTACTTTGGAGGTATTGGGAATATTATTTCGCCGTTTGTTTTAATCTCCGGGACTGTTGAATAGACTATGCGCATTTCCCATTTCCAAGGCTTATCTACTTTTTGCCATTGACCAACGACAACTGGCCGTGGTGAGTCATGTGACAGCTTTGAAAATTTGACGCGCCCAACGATCGTGTACATGTCAGTTTCAGCTATTGCATCATTAATAGCGTCCTTATCTAATTTTCCAGCCCTTGAAATTGCGTCAAATAAAATTTGCATTGCCGCGTATCCAAAGCCCGTAGTATAACAGTATTGGGTAACCTCCACAGGAGTGCCCTTAGCCTGAGACCATCTTTCATGTAAGGACCAAGCAGTTGTTTCGCCTATACCACGATGCGTTGCTGGGTCATAAGTTGGGTCCCACTTGATTTCGGATAACCAACCCAACGGCAAGTCTCCTCCCCAAGCGGCCACCTCTTCATAGAACATAGCACCTCTGGCTATCCATCCCAATTTCGGAGTATAACCCAACTGTGCCATCTGCTTTACAACTGTTCCGAAGTCTATTCCCGGAAGGTTCGCCCAAAGTATCTCACAATTGGCTCTTTTCCATTCCTCTATTATACCTGTAAAATCTGTTGTCCCAGGCGGGTATAAACCAAGGGTTTCCCCTGTATCTACAGGTGTTCTCCAAGGGATGTAACCTAACTCCTCCTTTACAACTTTCGGGAATGTTTCGTACCAGCCTCGCCCATCAGCATCATCACATGCTAATATCGCAACTCTCGGGGGGTTCATCGTATACTTGTCTTCAAACAGTTTAGTTATACCCACAGCGGCATCTGCAAGTCTATATCCCTTTTTACCTTCAAGCCACGGATGCCCGGTTTGTGTACCTGGAGCCGCTGCTATTCTAAAGAGGATGCTCCACGCATAGTTGTAGCCACCGGCTACAGGGAAACCTGGAACCGTTTTATTGGCAGGTCCACCTGCCCACCATGGTTCCCATGGACTGCCCGCCACTATTGGAGTTTTATATTTATCACATTGGACACAAATTGGATTCCAGGTAACTGGCGGCCCATCTCCACCGACTAAGGCGATTACTCCATCCTTCAGTATAAGGTCAGCTGCTTGGGTTGCAGCTTTTGAAGGATCTCCTTCATTGTTATAGACTATGTATTTAACCATTACCCGCCTGTCACCCACTAAAATACCGCCTTGAGCATTGATATCCTCAACGGCTGCTTGATGGCCAAAGGTTAAACCGGCATTAAAGGCAGCCATTGGACCTGTAAGATCTAGGGTAGCACCTATTAGAATTTCTTCTGCAGTAGGTCTTGTTAGAATGTACACAACGGATGCTATCACTATTATGGCGATAATGACAACGATTGCAACAAGAACTTTTTTACTTACCATCTGATCACACTCAATCTAACCTTTATTAAGTTAGACTGTTTTTATTTAAAGATGAAATGTACTTTTAAAACTTTCGAAAGGCCAAGCATGGGCAATGGTTAATCATCTCATTGATGACGTTTAAAACTGTTTAAAGCCGTGTAACATTTCAATTCACTTCTAGAAATCCGTTAGCCTTATATTTCAAATGAACACCCTAATTAGGGGTAGTCAAAATACCTAGCCTAAGTGCACTGAAGAAGAGGCTTGACTAATCATGACCACCGGCGACGTGATTCTGGATGTTCAGAGGCTTAGGAAAAGTTTCGGAGGATTAATTGCTGTTAAAGACCTATCCTTTCACTTGAATGAAGGTGAAGTATTAGGTTTAATGGGTCCAAATGGGGCGGGTAAAACAACAGTTTTTAATTTGATATCTGGTGTTTACAAGCCGGATTCTGGGGTAATAAAATATAAAGGGATAAATATTGCGGGGTTTCCACCATATAAAATACGTAGGCTGGGAATAGCAAGAACCTATCAGATTCCACAACCTTTTTCACGTCTAACAGTTTTTCAAAATGTTTTAATTGCAGCTATGTATGGAGGGGGATTTAATAGAGCTGAGTCTGAGAAAAAAACATGGGAAGTGCTTAATCTCATCGGCCTCTCAGACAAAGGAGACCTCCCCGCCGGAAGTTTAAAGCTTCTAGACCTTAAAAGCCTAGAGCTAGCTAGAGCTCTCGTATCTAATCCATCGGTGCTATTAGTCGACGAAGTTGGAGCAGGCTTAACGGATGCAGAAATTCCTCAACTACTCAAGATTCTAAAAACGATAAACGAGATGGGTGTTTCCATTATACTAATTGAGCATATTCCGAAACTTGTATTAGAAGCCGTTGACAGACTTATAGTAATGAGTTCAGGCGAAAAAATAGCTGACGGTAGTCCCAGGGAAGTAATCAAAGATATACGTGTAATCGAATCTTATTTTGGCAAAGAACTTGAAGAGGAATGACATCATGAATGAGGAGCTACTAAAGCTTGAAGATGTTTCAGTTTTCTATGGTGATTTTTGTGCCGTCAGAAACATAAACCTAAGCGTTCAGAATGGTGAAATTGTATCACTCATCGGTGCCAATGGAGCGGGCAAAACTACCATACTGAATGCGATAATGGGCTTAGTTCATCCGGCTAAAGGAGCTATTATTTTTGATAATAAACGAATAGATAAACTGGATGCGTCCCAAATAGTTTCGCTCGGAATCTCATTAGTCCCGGAGGGACGAAGAATCTTTCCAATGTTGACTGTGTATGAAAACCTTATTGCAGGGGCATATATTTCAAGGGCAAGAAATCAAAAAGAACAAATGTTAAAAAAAGTATATGATCTATTTCCAATACTCAAGGAGAGAAATAAACAGCTTGCTGGTACACTAAGCGGTGGGGAGCAACAAATGCTTGCAATAGGACGTGCATTAATGTCTAATCCAAAGCTCCTACTCCTCGATGAAATTTCTCTCGGCCTGTCACCCATCGTCACGCTCAAACTATACGATGCCATTAAAAAAATAAATTCAGAGGGCACTACTGTGCTGGTAGTTGAACAGAACATAAGGCAAAGTCTAAAAGTCTCCCATAGAGCATACATCCTAAAAAGTGGCGAGATAGTCTTAAGTGGAAAGTCAAAAGATCTAAAGGATGAAGAGGAGATAAAATCAGCTTACTTCGGTGTTTAAGCATGATCTCTGAAAGCTTAATTCCACCAATAATTAACGGTATTCTTCTAGGAGGGCTATACGCCGTAATCGGGTTAGGTCTTTCGTTGGTATTTGGCGTCATGAAAATGGTCAACTTAGCCCATGGCGCCTTTGTTATATTTGGCAGTTATATGGGACTGGTGTTACTAACCGTTTTGGGACTGGATCCCATTATTGCCATAGTCTTAATAGCCCCTACATTATTTGTTGTTGGTTATATCGCTCAAAAGTTCTTGATAAATAGGGCCTACCGATTAGGAGCTGAGCCTTCACTCTTAATAACTTACGGGATATCAATAATTCTTGCAAATCTATTTCAACAAATTTTTTCTCCATACTTCAAATCGTTGGTAACTCCTTACGCCATTGAAGGCCTAAAAATAGGTCCATACAGCATTCCACTTATATATGTGCTAGACTTCATAGCATCTTTCATAGCGATGTTAGTGCTTCATTGGCTACTAAATAGAACCTATGTAGGCTTATCAATCCGTTGTGCATCACAGGACCCAGTAGCTGCCAAGCTAATGGGAATGCGTATCGATCACGTGTACGCGTTAACCCTCGGTATTTCGTTGTTTTTCGCCTCTATTGCCGGCGTGTTTCTTGGGTTAACATTTCCATTTAATCCCGCCTCATCATTTACATACCTCTTCATCGCCTTCGGTGTCGTGGTAATAGGCGGATTGGGAAGCATGGCAGGAACTTTTATTGGCGGCATTGTTCTTGGATTATCTCAAACTTTGGGCTCCTATTTTCTCGGCGTGGGCCTCCAAACTTTTGCAGGTTTTATCGTGATATTCATAATGTTAGCGATTAGACCGCAAGGAATATTTGGTGTCAAAGAATGAAGGCCAAGCAATTTAAATTAAATGTTGGATATTCGCTGTTAGCTGTCGTAGTTATAATAATGGCTCTCTTACCAGTGATAGGCGTCAGATGGTATGTTCTTCACGTTCTTTTTGTGTTCTTTGTTTATCTGGCTCTTGCAAACATGTGGAATCTGTTAGCCGGTTATTCCGGACTTGTTTCTTTAGGTCAACCTGCATTTATGGGCATTGCAGGGTACACCGTGGCAATGTTATTGTGGTTCTATAATATACCTTTATACCTCGCCACATTAGCGGCATGTGTAGTCGCCACCTTGTTTGCAGCAATTCTTTCCATTCCCCTCTTTAGAATGAGGGGCCTCTATTTCTCCATAGGAACTCTTCTGCTGAATGAAATATGCAGAGTTTGGTTCAACTGGTGGAGGCCTATCCCCGTTCCAGGGGCTCCTGTGGGTGGAGGCGCAGGTTTTGGAATCGTAAGCGGACTTTCTCCAACGAGTCTTTATTACCTGGCCCTTGCAGTTGGAATAGTGTCTATACTACTTATGCGATTTATCTTAAAATCAAAACTAGGGGCAGGTCTCATGGCGATCCGCGATAACGAAAAGGCAGCCGCAACATGCGGCATAAACGTGTTTAGATGCAAGTTATATTCGTTTTTAATAGCCACATTTTTCACGGGTTTAGCTTCATGTGTCTTCTATTTCTTTCAAGGCCACATTGAACCAAAAGGCGCATTTAGCATTACATGGTTAAATGTAATGCTCATGGCAGTCATTATAGGAGGTATCAGCACGGAGGAAGGTCCGATTGTGGGGACAGCAATAGTCGTTTTGCTGGAACAGATACTGCCCGGATACGCCCAATACAGTCCCCTCATTTTAGGTATATTGCTTGTCATAGTAATCACGGTAACACCGCCGGGCATAATAGGGTTGTTACGCAAAACTCGAACATACGATACCTTATTAAGATACCTATCAAGCACCCGGACAAAATCCGGTGACAAATAAACATTAAGTAGGACTTGATGGAAACAAAATTTTATATACCTTAAATCTCTTACATGGCCTTTCTCAGAGAAGGTGGTAGAGCATGTCCACGGTATCTAAACCATACCCGCCACCAGGCTTAGAATGGTGGACAAAAAAGGAGCCGGTAGTAGTCAAAGTGTCCGAAGTTAAACCCATAGAGCCGCCAAAACATACGAACTCTTCGTCGTTTCCCCTTATAAGAACTGAGAACATGGAAGTCTTCATAACTGAGATGAGACCCGGCGCTGTCGCTGAACTTGACGTTCATCCAGTTTCAGAACATGCCTTCTTTGTACTTTCAGGAAGAGGTAAATGGGTGATAGAGGGAAAGGAGTACACGTTAGAACCTGGAATGTTTATATGGATGCCTGCTGGTGCGAAACATGAGAACTTAACAGTAGGCGGTGAAACGCTGCGAATGGTCGTGTTGTTTGCACCCAGCAGATTAAAAGAGAAGAAATAGGCATTAATTGACACCGCTTCTCTGTTAATCCTTCCCCCTTTTTATGATAGTTCAATACTTTAAGAGGATAATACCAAAAATCTTTTAAGCGGTAAGCGTTCTGATTTTTCTCAAACTTGAAGATATTGAGAGGGGAGAGAGAAATGAGTTTTGGAGTGATGGGAGTGGATTTTGAAGAAAGAGTTAACTACGACCGCCTACGGAAAGAACGGTTAGAAAGAGCAAAAGAGCAACTTAAAGCCCATAACCTCGGAGCGTTGCTCTGCTTCGACTTCGATAATATACGCTACATTACCAGTACACACGTGGGGGAATGGGCTAGAAATAAAATGCAAAGATATGTAATACTACCATTAGATTCTGATCCAATACTCTTTGATCCTGCTGCACCAGCGAAAAGAAAAACTTGTCCATGGATCGCTGATAGAGTTTTCCCAGCAGTAGGGTCCATGAGAGGATCCATTCCTCCGGAAGTAGGCATGATAGAAAAAGTCGCAGATAGCATAGTGGATGTTTTAAAGAAATATAAGATTGCAGATTTGCCATTGGGTGTGGACATAATAGAGATCCCTTTGATAGAAGCTTTAACTAAACGGGGAATTAAGGTCGTTGACGGCCAGCAGGCAATGCTTGATGCCAGAATTATTAAGACAAAGGATGAAATTGAATTGCTGGGCATAGCAGCATCTATGGTGGATGCAGCTTATGCTGAAGTAGCAAGGAATCTCGTACCAGGAGTTAGAGAGAATGAGTTAGTCGCCTTGGTCAACAATGTTCTTTATACCCTTGGATCAGACTTAGTGGAATGCGTAAACGTTGTCTCGGGCCCGAGGGGGGCGCCTCACCCTCATGTGTTCGCTGATAGAATAATTAGGCCAGGCGACATGGTATACCTTGACATAATGCATTCATACAATGGCTACCGCACCTGCTACTATAGAACTTTTGTTGTAGGTGAGCCAACAAAGGCGCAGATTGAAGCTTATGAGAAGGCTTGGGCGTGGCTAAAAGCTTCTATAGATGCGGTTAAGCCTGGAGCGACTACAGCGGATATTGCACGATGTTGGCCTTCTGCCGAGGAACTCGGGTTTAAAAACGAGGAAGAGGCCTTCCTGCTTCAATTTGGCCATGGGGTTGGATTAAGCATTTGGGAAAAACCAGTTATTTCAAGGCTATTCTCATTAGAACGTCCATTTAAAATTCAGAAAGGTATGGTTTTCGCTCTTGAGACTTGGTGTCCTTCCAAGGATGGAAGAGGCGCTGCAAGAATCGAAGAGGAAGTTGTCGTGACAGATACTGGTTGCGAAAGACTATTTAAATTCCCAGCTGAAGAATTAATATCCTGCCCCATAACTTAGAGGTGAAAGAAATGAGTGAAAAACCGGTAGTCGGCTTTGCTGGAATAGGATTAATGGGCGGCCCGATGGCGAAAAACATTCTAAAAAATGGATATCCCCTCATTGTATGGAATAGAACCCCGAAAAAAATTGAAGAACATGTCAAGCTTGGAGCCAAACCGGCAAAAAATCCAAAGGAATTAGCGGAAAAATCAGACATTGTAATATGTATGCTGGCGACACCCTCCGCTACAGAAGATGTAATGTTGGGTAGGGGAGACCTTCAAAACTTAGGGATTATTGACGGGCTTAAAAAGGGAAGCATTGTAATAGACATGAGTACAAACCTGCCAAGCGTTGTTAAAAACCTAGCTGAAGTTGTAAGAGCGAAAGGTGGAGAATTCGTAGACGCCCCCGTCATAGGTAGCGTTAAACCGGCAACAGAGGGAACTTTAACGATACTTGCTGCTGGCAAAAAAGAAGTTGTCGACAAAGTTAAGCCAATACTAGAAACCATGGGCAAAAAAATATGGTATATAGGTGATACTGGAAGCGGATGCGCCATGAAACTAACCATGAATTTACACCTGCATATAATAACAGGTGCTTTCGCTGAGAGCATCACATTTGGAGCAAAGGCAGGGCTTGACCCAGCTTTGATAGTTGAAATATGGAACAACAGCATTTTCAAGACGTATATAACCGAAACTAAGGGAAAAAAAGTTATAGATGGAGACTGGACCCCAGCTTTCACGTTAGAACTTGCTGCCAAGGACACCCGATTGGCTGTTGAAATGGCAAGGGAAGTTGGTGCATGTGTCCCATTAGGCAGTCTCATCGAGCAGCTTTATAATACTGCAATAGCCAATGGAATGAAGTCACTTGATTATTGCGCACTAGCAGCTATGTATGAGCGTCTAAGCAATGTTAAAGTATCGCGTCCTTCAAAATCGTAAAGCCCCCATCCTCTCCTTTTTATTTTCCTCTATTTCATAATCAAATGGGAGTGAGCATTTGGAAAGTTTGAATCATAATCTTTTAACATGGATGTACACAAAAATGCTTGAAATACGTCGATTTGAGGAAAAAATAGGCGAAGAATACGGGAAAGGACTTGTACCTGGACTGGTGCATCTCTCCATAGGCCAAGAGGGTGTTGCGGTAGGAGTGTGCGCTAATTTGAAAGACGATGACTATGCAATCGGCACCCATCGAGGCCATGGAATTGCAATTGCGAAAGGAGTACCATTAGACAAACTTGCAGCTGAAATTCTAGGGAAAGAAAGCGGTTGTTGCAAAGGCAGAGGTGGTTCCATGAGAGTTGCATACATCAATAAGGGCTTATTGTATTCCTGTCCCATAGTAGGAACAGGTTTACCGTTAGCAGTGGGAGTGGGACTATCAATAAAATTACGTAGAACTAATCAGGTTGCCGTAAGTTTCTTCGGAGACGGTGCATCAAATACCGGGGACTTTCATGAGGCGTTAAATCTAGCAGCTATATGGAAGTTGCCCGTAATTTTTGTATGCGAAAATAATATGTACGCCATTTCGGTGCATATTAAAAAGTCAACGTCTGTAGAGAATATTTCGGAAAGAGCGCGTGGATATAATATTCCTGGAATCACTGTCGACGGAAACGATGTAATCGCAATATATAATGCGGCGCGTGAAGCTATTCAAAGAGCAAGAAACGGCGGTGGTCCTACTCTAATTGAATGTAAAACTTATAGAACGGTTGGTCATGGAACGACCGACCCGGGAGTTGCTTATAGATCCATAGAGGAAATTGACGAGTGGAAGAAGAAATGTCCAATAAACAGATTGAGGAGCTACTTGATTGCTAACAGGATACTTAGTGAGGAGAGTCTCCAACGGATAGAGGGTGAAGTAGAGGCAAGGGTTAAAGAGGCCATAAAATTTGCAGAAGAAAGTCCATACCCATCTCCGGACCAGGTAGCAGAATATGTATACTAATGGTGGTGATATGAGGGAAATAACTTATGTTGAAGCTTTAAATGAGGCGTTAAGAGAAGAAATGCGTAGAGACGAGCGCGTTATAATACTAGGCGAAGATGTCCAATTAGGATATTCCGGGCGCGGTGGCCTCTTTTTGGTCACAGCAGAGTTAATGAAGGAATTTGGACCAGAAAGAGTCAGGGATACACCGATTTCCGAGGACGGATTTGTTGGAGCGGCCATAGGGGCAGCTGCGACAGGCCTAAAACCAGTAGTAGAAGTGATGTACGCGGACTTTTTGCTTTGTTGCATGAACCAAATAGTAAATGTTGCTGCCAAACTACGTTATTCAACAGGCGGACAGTTAAAAGTCCCGCTTGTAATAAGAGCAATGATTGGACAGGGAAGAGGCGTAGGAAGTGACCATTCGCAAGTTCCTTTGGCTTGGTTCATGAATGTACCCGGTCTGAAAGTTGTTGCGCCAGCAACTCCCTATGACGCAAAAGGCCTATTAAAGAGTTCAATACGAGAGGAATGCCCAATAATGTTTTTCGAGTCGTTCCTTCTTTACCGCACTAAGGGGTTCGTGCCTACGGAGGAATATACGGTGCCATTGGGAAAAGCTGATGTGAAGAAGGAAGGAACAGACGTCACGATAGTTGCGGTGTCCACAATGGTGCCCCGCGCACTTTCAGCAGCTGAAAAATTAAAAGAGTTAAACATTAATGCCGAAGTTGTAGACCCTCGGACGCTTGTGCCCCTTGATAAAGAGACCATAATCAAGTCTGTAATGAAAACTAATCGCCTTGTAGTCGCAGAAAGTGGTGTAAAAACTTGTGGAGTTGGTGCCGAGATCGCTAGCATGGTCATGGAGGAAGCATTTGACTATCTGGACGCTCCAATAAAGAGGGTTGCTGCCCCACATATTCCAGCACCCGCCGCCCCAACATTAGAGCAAATAACAATCCCGAATGAAAATGATATAATAAAAGCTGTAAGAGAACTTTTCGAGAGGTAGCTTTTAAAATGAAAACTGTGATAATGCCTAAACTTGATTTAGCAATGGATAGCGGGACCATTGTAGAATGGTTTAAAAAAGAGGGCGAAAACGTCCAAGAGGGCGAACGTGTAGTAAGTATAATGACCCAAAAAGTTACTTATGAAATCAACGCCCCAACTAGCGGTGTATTATATAAAATATTGGCACCGGTGAATGCAGAAGTACCCGTAGGAAAACCTATTGCAGTTATCATGGAGCCTGGGGATAATGCTGCCGACATTGAGCGCTACATTAAAGAGGTCACAGTGGAAGAAGTTGTCCCAAAAATTGTTACAAAAGAACCGACAGTTGAGGCTAGAGAGGAGGCAAAGAAAGAGATTTTGAGAATAAAAATCTCGCCAATTGCTAAAAAACTTGCAGAAGAACATGGAATTGACATTACAAAAATTAAGGGAACCGGCCCAGAGGGCAGAATAACAAAGGAAGACGTGTTAAACGCAATAAAGGAGCTTGAAGCCAGGAAAGGAAAGGTCACGCCCTTAGCAGGTGTCAGAAAAATAATTGCCGAAAGAATGACTTTAAGCCATAAAACGATTCCTCCAGTAACCTATTCCATGGAGCTAGATGCCACACAAATGATAGCCGTCCGCAACATACTTAAAGAAAAGGAAAATATCGATTTATCCTATAACACACTACTCATCATGGCTGTTGCTAAGGCCATAAGAGACTTCCCAATTTTCAATGCAACTATTGAAGAGGAAAATATACGTATACTAGACGAAATTAACATTGGATTGGCCGTCGCAACGGACTATGGACTTGTCGTCCCAATAATTCACAACGCGGATAAAAGGGAAAATATTAGAGAACTCAACGCGACTGTTAAGGACCTGATTGAACGCGCTAGACAAAACAAATTGACGATCGACGAAGTATCCAATGGTACGTTTATAATCACTAACCTAGGAATGTTTGGAGTAGACATGTTCACCCCGATAATTTTTCCAGGTCAAGTTGCAATATTAGGAGTTGGCAGAATCGTGGAAAAACCGGTGGCCGTTTCTGGGCAGGTTATGATAAAACCAATGTTGACACTATCTTTAACCGCTGATCATAGAGTGATAGACGGAGCTTTAGCCGCTAAATTCTTGAGGAAAATCAAAGAGAACTTGGAGAACATACATCTCATGATATAAAGGAAGGTTTATTTACTCTTCTTCTACTTTCTCCCAAGAATGGAAGAATGGAGAATCCTCTACTCAGAATCAAATGACCCATACCTGAACATGGCTATAGAAGAAGCCATATTAACGGCGGTTAATGAAGGAAAATCACCGAGTACCGTACGTTTTTGGCGAAACTCACGGTCAGTGATCTTAGGACGCTCCCAAAACGTTGATGAAGAAGTAAACATAAAAGAATGCGAAAAGTACAAGGTGCAGATTTTAAGGCGCTTCACCGGGGGTGGGACAGTATATCAAGATCTCGGTAATCTCAACTGGACTTTTGTTATAAGCAGGTATAGCAAATTCTATCCAGAAAGTTTTTCTGAACTATATGAGTTTTCCTGCAACGCTGTAATTGAAGGGTTGAAAGAAATAGGTATAGATGCTGAGTTTAGACCACCTAATTCTATTTGGTTAAAAAACAAAAAAGTGTCTGGGTTGGCGGCTTATATAAAAAGAAATGCTGTACTCTGCCACGGCACCCTTCTAGTTTACGCTGAAATAAAAATTCTTTCAAAAGTACTGTCCAAACCACGATATGAGGTAACTAACATAAAGGATGAATTAAAAGAATGTTCCATATCAATGGATGACATTAAACACGCAATTCTCCACGGTATTGAGAAAACATACAAAATTAAAGTTAATCCTGGTGACTTGAACGCATATGAAAGTGTTCTTTCAAAATTCTTGTATAAAGAAAGGTATGAGAGAAAATCGTGGAACTTTAAAGGAACGACGTCATAGCTTTATAAGCTTTTACTGCATAGACGAGCGCTGGTGACCCAGCCATCGCAACCGCCACTTTTAATGCATCCATGATTTCCTCCTTTCTAGCACCGGCTTTTATTGCAGCATCTAGATGCCAAAGTATGCAGTCTTCACAACGTATAGCTACGGCAATGGCTAAAGAAATCAATTCTTTAGTCTTTATGTCGAGAAATTTTTTCTCTTCAGCAATGTATACATACTGGGCGAATCTGGATAGCTCAGGAACACTGGACATTAAATCTCCGAGATCCCTTCTCAGTTCCTCGAGTCTTTCCTTATATTTATCGTCCACGTCTTGCACCATCGAATATCTTTTCTTATCCTACCTATCATCGCCAATATTTAAACGTTTTATTGCTGGAGTCTAATTTTTATTTTTAGAGCTTCGGTTTTCACCCAAATGAGCTAAACCCTTAATCAAATTCTCAAATTAGCTTGAAAAGAGGTTTTTAAATGATAATGTTAAGGTAATGGGCATTAACTGTCAATTCTGAATTGATTTTTCATAAAATATTCTTTGAAAAACATCTGTAACTGTTCTGTTGTTGGATTAGACTGTAGAGGAGGTCTTTGCGCATCGCTGAACTTTAGAGTCTGCACCTTTTTCTTGACTTTAAAAAACTGTGGATTTTCCAAACGTTAAAAATTATTAGAATAATAGTGAAAAATTGATACCATGCAAATGTTGGGACGCCTAAACGGGTTCCACTGCTCATTTCACAATCAATCTTGTATGTTAGGAGGCTCTGGTGTAGAATAGCCTTCACGTTGAAGCTTTCGTGATATTGTTGGTCAGCGTACATGCCTCGAATGGTTGCGTTAGGAGGGGCAGCGCCAGGCTGCCAAAAAGTGAACGAGCCATACAAACTAAAAATTATTAATCCAATAATCACTATGTTCAAAACGGCATAATAGATGTGGCCTAAATCTATTTTTGAGGCGCTCTTTTTCTCGACCAGTTTTTCCTTATCATTTGAACCAAACGGCAACATTAGAATTATGAAGATTATAAGTAGTGCAAGGAATAGTATGTAAGTGTTTCTTCCCGAATTGAGGAATAGGGGGATGTTTCCAAGGTAAGGTATTCTAGCTATTACTTTGCCCACCAGATTTGTGGAAGGCCATGCAGGATCATCTACACCGCTGTTGTCCCCACGTGTTGTAATGTAGTATATACCGTTTCTGTCTTCTATTTTGACTGCTCTGTGAACTATTAGCTCATCTCCCTTTTTGTAAACTAGGATGTCTCCAGTTAAGCCTTTTGGGTCAGCATTTATTTGGGCTGGGTCTATTTTTTGAACCACTATTAGATCGCCAATGTTAAGAGTTGGAAGCATACTTCCAGAGGCTACCGCTAACACTGGGTAGGGTGTACCCAAGACGGCTTGTGCACTGTAGTATAGGCTGAAGACTATGAGAAATATCAGCGCTATTGTTATTGCTGTTTGGAAATAGTCATTTTTCCACAGTTTTTTTAGAGTTTCAATCGCCAACTTTCTGGCCTTCTTTTGAGCCTATGCTGTCTTGTAGAATTATCCTTTCAGATTTTAAAAGTTAGTGTTCTGTATCAATCTAAAGGGAGAAATAAAAGGGGTAAATGTACAGGCTATAGTTCTATGCCTTCAGCGCCTAGTTTGACTTTGCTTACTATGCCTTTGAACTTTTTTCCGCATTTTGGGCATTCATACATGCCAAAGACTGTCATAGTTATCCGCATTTGCTTGTCAGGGAACGGTGCGATAAGCTCCCACGTTTTGTAGGGGTCTTTAACTTCTGTTCCGCATTCAGGGCAAATGTTTTGCTTCGTTTTCGGCATGGTTAAAGCCAACTGTGAATGTTGTTATTTGCTAAACTTTTTTCTTGCTTAGTACTTCCCGGAAAGGTTTATTGCATTTAGGGCAGTCGAAAAGCCCTATTTCCAACTGCATTCTTTTGCCAGACTTGTCTGGACGGCCCGCCATGGTCCACTTCTTTTTAGGCGTGTTTACGACGGTTCCACATTTTGGACATTTAGCCATAATTTCTCCTCCAACATCCTCGATAACCATGGTTTTTCCATGATGATAGATAAATAATTTTCCATTCTGCCCGTTCAACATTGAGGGTCATTAACTGTTGAAGGTTTAAAGTAAATACTATAATTTTGAGTTAAAGATGAGGGAAGATTATTGGTTCTGTTCCACACTTTAGCTAGATTAATCAAGAAGTTTGCTGTACCATACGTAGGTTTGACTTCGCTTAAAGCCAAGATTCTCCACGAAACGCATGCCCGCCAAGTTTGTGCCTTCCACGTCTACTATGGCTATGCGGGCGCCCCTCTCTCTAAAGCGCTTTTCCAGTTCTCTATAAAGTCTCTTGCCAACGCCTCGGCGGCGCCTCATTTTTTTAACGCCTATCCATAGAAAATAGCCATAGGTCCATGGACTGAAAGGTCTCTTTAAAATGGTGCCTAATGCGAATCCCACAATCTTTTTTGTGTTTATGTCTTCGGCCACCAAACATAGTTCAGGATCCTCTTGGAAAAGCGAAAGCAATTCGTTGATGTTCCATGTGCGGTATGTGAACTGCAACTGCGTCGGTGTGAAAACTTCCTCGCTTAAACGCCAAACTTCAGGCAAATCTTCCAAAGTCATTTGCCTAACTTCAATTTCAACCCGTCGAGTTTTGACACTTTTGCGTTTTATAATAGGCTCTCCAGCCAATTTTTCTCCTTCAAGACTAGATTTGCGCGGATAACTGATATAAAATATTCTGAAATCATGGGGTGTTTTGAGCTTAAAAACGTTTTTACGTCTAAGCTTTTAATTGTTGGCTAGGTGGGAGTTGAGGTGCAGCTTTCGCCTTTAAGCAACGCCATAAAACGGACATGTAACATGCTTAAAATTGGGGCATCCATGCAAGTTTTAGACTATGAAAAGCGCTTTTCTTCGCTGAAGAACTTTTACGAAAACCTTCTTTCAAGCCTTATTAAAATTGGCTTTAATACAGAAGAAGCTTATCAAACTGCAAAAGAGTTTTTTGGAGCTTCTTCTGTACGTTTCGCGGGAATAGATGGAACCATGTACTCGCGTCCACTTTTTGACCTTGTCGTTTTCTTCGGAGGTGCCTACGCCTCAACCGGGACAATAACCTTTCATGAGGATGAGCCGCCAACAGTTAAGTATGACGAGCGAACTGCTAAGCATGGTGCGGGCATCTCCAGCGTGGTGCCCATCTACGTTAACGAAATTCCAGACGTGGATCAGACATTTTTTGAAGTTTCCCAACCCGACGAGATTAGCCTTGGAAAACCATTAACCGAAGAGTCAATAATTAACAATGCAACAATCGCCAACTGGATTATGACTTTTGCTGAATACTATTTGGCTTACAAAATGGCTAAAGACTTCGAACAAAATGTTCGAATAATTATTTTGGACAGAAGTCTGTCTGTTGAAAGGGCAAGCCTCCTCTACGATACTTCGAAACGCGCCTTGTGGAAAGCAAAAAGCAATATTTTAGGCTATAAAGTGGACGGAGAACCTATAGACATCAACGAATTAACCATTGCAAGACATTTTGTCTGTAACCAAAGGCTAGGCATACCTCCTCCAAGGGCGGACTACATCCGCTATGCTATAATAGACTTGCTTAAACGGAAAAGTGCCCTAACAAAAAGGCAGATTCTAGCAGAATTTGAAATCAAAGACGAGGACAGAGCGAAAAGAGTTGAACGCGCCATAAACAGCCTCGTGAAAAAAGGCGTTTTAACCGAAAAAGGCGAAATTTACGCCCTAAACCAAAGATATTTGAGGACGTGGGAGCGCATCAAAAAACTGGTAGTAGCCATAGGCGACAAATTCTTTTTCACAGAAAACCCTGAAACCAGCAATCCTATGAAAATAGTTAAAGACGGAAAAGAATATTGGCTTACAACACTTGACATCGCATTTCTAACACTTTTCACACTGCACATGCTGATGGAGGAATGTTGGAATAGACATATTCTCCTGATAGGCGTGACAAAAGACACAGCTGCAAGAGACTTTAAACGGCAACTCATCCCAATAATGTGCAATAACGACCTCTTGGCAACTAAAATTTTCCAAGAAATTTTGGAGAAATTGCCGAACACAGACCGCATGATTCTCCAGTCCACCAGCATATTAAATGCGGATAAGATTACACCTCCATGGAGTCTCATAGAGTATGATTCTGCCTTTAGAACCATGGTTTTGGACAAACAGAACCGGAAAGGCTACGTTTCAGGCGCCATTAAAAACAAGATAGGCTTGGAGAAAGTCTTCCTTAAAACCTATGTGCAGTTGAGTCAAGCCAAAACCGACCCTATGCTAAGGAGCAACGTGCTCCTCGTAGACCGCCTCGTCTATCCGGAATATGATTATAAGCCTGAAACCACTGTGGAGTTTTGGAACGAGCTCAGCGACGGCACAAAAGAGCCCATGGAAGTAATCCTCTTCATGGACAAGAACGTGCCAAATCCCATGCAAAACCTAACCATGAGCATTTTAGTGGCTATGGCGCCATCCAACATTCCAGAAGCTTTCGGACATAACACGCCCTTATTTATCGCAGACAAAATTGCCAAGTGGAATTACAGTCAATTCAAGCGGGTTGTAGATACAACTGCAGAATGGATTCTTAATAATCATAAATTGAGAAAGTTCATATTCTACATGAGCACGTTTAGAGAGAGGCGAACAGCCATTGAAGCCGCAAGAAGAGAACAAATTTAACTGTATGTGCTTCACAGACTTCGACGGACGGTTCAGGGCCAGGCTCGCCACCGTCGTGCCCCGGTTTTTTGGCGGGGCAGAAGAATCCAAAGTGGCTGGAACAAGCGCCCGCTACAACTGTCGCATAAAAGTGGAATACCAAAAAGACTTGATGGGCTTGCTGGAAGAGGGCATGCTTTTAGCCGTTAAAAACTTTAAGCAGGCGCTTTTGGGCGAGGAACGCTATACGCTTATGGAGATAAGCCGTGTCTGGCCTGAACACTTCGGGCTTAGAGGCTTGTCGGACCATGGCTATTATCCCATGCAGTTTGAAATTATAGAGCAGTCGGAGGCAGATTGGTTGACAGATGACCGTTCAACCATGATGATCCAAATAGACGCCATACCAATAAACTATGATTTAGTAATAAGTAAAAACTGCGAATACAGGTTTGTGAAGGGGTTTTCCTATCCAGTTGTGGGTAGCCCCGTTTACATTTTAAATAGTGAAATGATAAACCGGATGTATAACCAGAAAATTACCGAAAAGCTTGGTGTAGATCCGTCTAAAACCGTGGAAGATGCTAGGCTTGACCCGAGACTCGGTGTTGTGAAAATGTTTCAGACAAGCAACACAGTCATTCCAATATATGTGGATTTCGAGAAGCTCGTGCGCTACCATTTCGGCGTTTTCGCTTTTACAGGCGGAGGAAAAAGCAACTTAATGTCCAACATCTTGAGGCGAATCCTACTTCACACAAGTGACGTTAAAGTCGTTGTTTTCGACATAAGCTGCGAGTATGTGTTCTTGCTGCTTGACTTACTGGCGGACGAGCGAATTCCATCCAAGATTATTCTTGAACATCGAATAGACTCTCTTGAACAATTCTTCAACTCAGTCGTAAAGCCAAGAGAGTATGAGGCTGACGAGCGAATCAAGTTTGGATTAAAACGCATAATGGAACAAGATAAACTTGGATTCTACACTAGACCCAAACAGAAAATCCCGACTTACGCTCAATTCTTGGAGGAGTTAAACGATCAAAGAAAAAGCGCCACTGATAGACCTCACTATTTGAACGCCATAGATAGAATCCATGACGCTGTATTAGATTACATGGAGGCACATGGACTAAGCGAAAACCAAGAAGTAAGTGAAGACTTCATCAAATACATAGACAACGTCTGCATAGCCACGGTGGAAGAGTTCAAAGTCCACGACAAAAGCGCCTTCTACGGTTGGGCAACGACGAGAACAACAATACTAGACCAAATAAGGAAACGCCAAGAAGAAATGAAGAAGGAAACCGGCGGGCTGACTGTGGAAAAAATCCGGGAACTACTGGAAGGCGAGACAAGGCTTGTTTGCATCTCCATATCAGACCCCACAACAATAAAAGAATTAGTCATAACACTAACCCATGACCTACTCATCCGGAGAAAACGCATGTTTCAAGTTAAGCCCTATATCCTCCTAGTCTTCGATGAAGCTCAAGAATTCATCCCTGAGCTTTCAGGTGCAACAGGCATAGACAAAAAATGCAGCAAACAGGTGGAAACACTGCTTAGGCAAGGCCGCAAATACGGTTTAGGTGTTTGCATAGCTACTCAACGCATCGCCTACTTGAACACAAATGCTCTTCAACAACTTCACACCTACTTTGTGGGAACGCTGCCACGGCCATACGACCGCGCATTGATAAGCGACACTTTCATGATAGACAAGGGCATATTGGAGAAAACCCTTGAGTTCGCACCTGGAGAATGGTTGTTATCCAGTTACATTGCCACAGGCATAGAAAATGTGCCCATATTCATAAAGGCAGACAACGCTGAAAACGAGATAGAAAAATTCCTCAGAAACGCAGTTTAACCATTATGCCAATAAAGAGATCAGACCAACAAGCATTAAACAAGCCACAACTACCACAATAGGCATCACTAGAAAACCGTATTTGGAGAATTCTGAAAATGAAATAGTATACCCATGGTTTGAAAGAATTTTAGCCCACATTAACCCAGCAAGCGCTCCGGTCAGCATAAAGTTGGCTCCAAGATTGCTTCCAACAACAAGCGCTAACATAGCGCCAAACTTAACGATCCGGGGAGTTGAAAAAGCTGAGCCTTGAAGAGCCTTAACGAAGAATATTGTCATGGGATGATTATTCATTAAACCAGCGGCGAACGACGATGCAAAACCTACACTAAGCACAGCCGCTATAAGACTTGTAGAAACTTTTGAAAGTTGAAGTGCAAGCAAATCGGTCCAACCCGAGGAAGCCATACCTTCAACTATGACGAAAAGTCCGATTAGAAATGGTGCTATTTTCCACGGCATCCTTTTCGGAACAGTTAAGATATTGGATCGCGCCAGCAACAAATTATAAAGAAACATTACAAATGCGGATGCCAAGGCAATCATCCATGGATGAACCCCTGTCCACTCTGACGGCAAACTCATGAAGAAGATGGCGCCGCCAAGCACGATTAAACCAAAAACGGCGCCCCTCCTGTCCTTAAGAGCATGTTGCGGGCTAACATGCGGTGGTTGCATTCTGTCAGGTAGTTTCCGACGGAAAACTAGCAAAAGCAGCATGAGGCACGTGACAGTGGCGGAGACTGCTGGCAGAAGCATCCATTTAGCAAAATCGGCAAAGGAAATTCCATAAGCTTCGGCAATCACAATGTTAGTTGGATTTCCAACATAGAGCCCCATGCCGGAAATATTAGCAGCGAAAAACTGGGCGAGAAGGAATGGAAGAGGTGACACGGCCACACTGCTGCACATGTATAAAATTATTGGGGTAATCGTCAATACTACAACATCGTTGCTTGTGAAAAGTGTCAGTATAGACGTAAGTATGAAAAAGTACACGAACAGCCTTTTGCCAGAATTCCCAGCTAACTTTATAACCTGCAATGCGATGTACTTGAACAATCCGGTTAAATCTAAGGAAATACAGATGTATGCCAGAGATAATATCAAGATTATTATCGAGTAGGGTTTGATGTTTTCACAGCCAACGATACCCCTTACAATAAAGTTGGCATCTATCACGGATGTCACCCATAAGACAGCCACACATAATATTGGAGCTAAACCATAATCTAAGTGAAGATAAACATGCTTGAATGGAAGTTTAACCTTTGGATGCTTAAAAGTCAAGAGGATTGACGCCACAAAAGCAAACAAGCTAGTCATATGCAATGAATCCAGTGGGTTGTCAGCCTCCTAGGTTATGCTTGTTACCACCATGATTGTCATACTGCATTTTCAACGGCGTAATTAAAGGCTGAATAAAAACTTGACGCTGAGAAAACGGTGTTTAAAAAGTTAAAATCTTAAAAATGAGATAGAAAGGACTGGACCTTAGCTAGTGATCCCGCATTTTTTGAGAAGGTTTTGCCATCTCTGATCTGTTATTCGCTGTATTTCGTCGATAAGATTCTCATATTTTGATGTGAATAAGTGTCTGAACCGGCCTTGCATCGCTAAGTATTCTTTCACCGGCTTTTTCCTTTGAGGTTCTATTGCTATGACTTTGCTGGGTGCTGAAAGCTGATATTCACCTCTTATGCATTCCCATAACGGGAAAATGCATGTTTCCACCGCCAAACGGGAAAGCTCAATGGATTTTGCTGAGTCGCTTCTCCAACCTCGGGGGCATGGTGCAAAAACGTGTAGAAACGCTGGTCCTTCTACTTCTAGGCCTTTCCGCGCTTTAGTTATTAGATCACGCCAGTAATATGGTGATGCCGTAGCCACATATGGAATTTCGTGGGCCGCCATTATGTCAGCTATGGGCTTTTTGGGTTCAAGCTTGCCAGGTATGACTTGGCCAGCCGGCGAAGTTGTTGTAGCCGCGCCTAGAGGTGTGCCTCCGCTTCTCTGTATGCCCGTGTTCATATACGCCTCATTATCATAAAGCACAAACAAGAAGTCGTGACCTCTTTCCACAGCTCCGGAGAGGGCTTGAAAGCCTATGTCATATGTGCCTCCGTCTCCAGCAATGGCGATGACATCCACGTGCTCGCCTTTTATCCTGCCCTTTTTTCGCAACACTTTAATAGCTGATTCTATGCCTGAAGCATTTGCGGCGGCATTTTCAAAGGCTGTGTGAAGCCAAGGCACGGCCCAAGAAGTGTAGGGGTACAGTGTTGAAACTATTTCCATGCAACCAGTGGCCGTCGTCACAATTGTGGGGCCTCGAACAGCTTTCATTATCAATCTCATAACGATTGCTGGAGCACAACCCGCACATGCTCTATGGCCAGACATAAATAAGTCTGGTTTTTCAACTATATCCTTGACCGTGAACCCCCATTTTTCACTATCCATTTAACTATTCTCCTCTTACTCTCTTAGACCTACATATCTTATTGGAGTTTCGACACGACCTTTTTGGAGGACTTCTTGAAGATCTCTATAAATTGCACGGATTTGCATTGGATTTATATCTCTTCCACCAAGTCCATATATATAGTCGACAACGAAGGGTCGCTTTTCAGAATCGTAAAGGGCATGGCGAACTTCATGAAAAACAGCACCACCATGGCCGCCAAAACTCATACTTTTATCCATCACAGCCACGGCCTTTACATTTTCCAAAGCTTTACGGATCCCTTCTACGGGAAATGGCCTAAAAGTGCGAATTCGCAGAAGCCCAGCTTTAACGCCTTCAGCTCTCAACTCGTCGACAACTGTTTTCACGGTACCCGCCGTTGAACCTAGACATACCGTGGCAATTTCGGCGTCATCAAGGTAGTAGGGGTCGAGAAGCCCGTTGCCATATCTTCTTCCACTTATTTCAGCGTATTCATCGTGCACTTGCCTAATGACTTCGAGGGCTTTATTCATGGCCTCTTCCTGTTGGCGTTTGAACTCAAAATAATAATTTGGAAAAGCTGCTGGCCCGAGGGTCATTGGATTATCTGGGTCAAGCCTTAAAGGCGCAAATTTTCCCTCATGAGTAAGCACCTTTGGAAACTTACGTACTCCCACAAACCTTTTCACGACATCGTCTGGAAGCACATTCACGTTCTCCAACGAGTGACTCAATTGAAAACCCTCAAGGCAAACCATGGTAGGCAATAGAACCTCAGGATGTTCCGCTATCCGGAAAGCTTGTATAACCGAGTCGTAAACCTCTTGTGCGTTTTCCGCATAAATCTGAATCCACCCGCTGTCCCTCTGTGCCATGGTATCTGATTGGTCACCATGAATGTTCAAAGGGGCAGATAAAGCACGATTCGCAATAGCCATGACAACTGGTGCACGGCATCCAGACGCAACGAAAAGCATTTCATGCATCAAAGCTAAACCCGCCGAAGCTGAAGCTGTAAAGGCCCTTGCACCAGTCAAAGAGGCAGCCAAGCATGCCGTTAAAGCGCTGTGTTCAGATTCTGTACAGATAAAAGCTGTTTCAACTTCGCCGTTAGCCACGTACTCACTGAACCTTTCAACAATAATTGTTTGGGGCGTTATTGGATAAGCAGCCACAACATCTACATCGCACTGCTTAACGGCATATGCAACAGCTTCGTCCCCGTTTAAAGCCAAAAACTTTTGCTCGACAACACTTTTCATAAAACGCATCTCCCATTTATTCAATTTTCATCTCTATCGCCTTAGTAGGACACTCGTTGGCGCAGATGCCGCAGCCCTTGCAGTAGTTGTAGTCAAATTCGATGTCACCTTTTTCAGCTATCCAATGTATGGCGCCGTCTGGGCAGAACATTACGCATAAAAGGCAACGGATGCACTTTCCCAAATCTCTTACGGGCTTGAAGGTTTTCCAATCACCTGTAAGAAAGTCGGTGCTTGGTTTCCAGCAAACCGCAGCAATAGAGATCTCTTTCCAACTTTTCTCTTCTTCTTTAGAAGTCATGTGGAACGTGCCTCCTTATAGGCTTCCTCTATGACAGCAAAGTTTTTCTCAGCTATGTCGCTTCTAAAACGTTCCTTAACCGTTTTTTTAAGGCTTTCCAAGCTAACCAGACCTGTGGCCCGTGCAACAGCTCCAAGCATGGCTGTGCTTGTTATGGGCAAACCCAAAATTTTTATGGCTATTTCAGTTGCTGGAACAGTCCAGACTTCAAGTTCACTCTCTTTTAAAGCTTTCTTAACATTGTTCGGGCTTTCCTTCGAATTTATTATAAGCTTTCCTCCCTTACCAACTCCCTCAGTAACGGGCACAGTTTTCAACAGCGTCGGGTCTAAAACCACAACAACATCAGGATTATAAATTGCACAATGCACTCGAATAGGTTCAAGGCTTATCCTCGTGAAAGCTGATACAGGTGCCCCCATTCTTTCAGGGCCAAACTCCGGAAAAGATTGAATATATTTACCTTCATAAATCGCAGCTCTCGCAAGTAATTCGCTGGCCGTCCACGCTCCCTGTCCGCCTCTGCCATGCCACCTAACTTCGATAACCTTTTTCAAGGCCATTCCTCATAGACTTCGAGGATAGCAGTTACTACAATATACGTTTTTCTGAGATAAAAGTAGAAAGACATACATCAAAGCATAATTTCTTTTAATACTTCTTTAACAGGTGCCCCGAGTAGGTCTTTAACACGATTCAAGAGTTTGACACCATTTTCAGTTGTTGAATAATACTTTATACGTCTTCTCCCCTTTTCCATCCATTTTCCCTGTATTAAACCGCTTTCTTCAAGTTCATAAAGCAGAGGATAGACAACCCCTGGGCGGAAACTCCATCCAGCTAATCGTTTTAACTCCCTTGTAATACCATATCCAGACATGGATGCTTTTGTTAGAAGCCATAAAATCATGACCCTACTGAAGCCTCTGACAACGGCTTTTAAAATTTCTTGCTCCAATTCAGCCATATGAGGGAGCCCTACCAGAGATTAATTTCTACATGTAGGCTTAAATTGACATGGAATATAAGCATTCTTAATATGGAAAGTTTGATATATCATGGTTTAAATTATTTTGCTTGAAAGCCTATGGTTAGAATCAGCGACGCTTTCCTTCGCAGTCTCGAAAAACCAGTAATACTATGGCTTTTGTCGCATAAGCCAAGACACGGATACGAGCTCATATCTGAATTTAAGAAACTAACTGGAAGAACACTGAAACCCAGCATAGTTTACCCCTTTCTGCATAGACTTGAAATGGAGGGATTTGCAAGCAGCCAATGGACTTTAAAGGGCAATCGCAAGATCAAACATTACACCTTAACGAAAAAAGGGGAGGAACTCCTCCAAAAAATGCGGGAAACATTCACGAAGACAGCCAAAGAGTTTCTTGTAGAATTGATCGGAGAGAAATAAAACGGCTTGAATACAAGAACTTTCATTTATACCATTTAAGAACCGCTTCAATAGATTTTTCTGGATAACCCATCTGCCTCAGCATTTTTCGAAGTTGCCGTTCATCCAAACTTGGGACACCAGTTAGGGCAATATGCAGTTGTTTTAATTAATACATATTCCAAATATAGATATATTTTACACTCTAATTTCAGATATCGAGTATATTTTCGCATCGGACATAACTAAAAATATTCCAGCTTAAATTATCAGTTTTCAAGAGCCTCAAGCATTCTATACATGGACTCATAAGCTTTGAAAAACTGCGGATCTGCCTTGGACAGTTTGCTTTTCAGCAGCTCCACTTTTTTGATAAACGCAGTTTTATCTTTTTGTTTTAATATTTCCAGCCATTCTTTCGTTTTATCCAAGAAAAGTTCTCCAAGCTTGTCCATTTCTGAAATCCCCGTTTGTATACTTACTGCAAGCTCTGTTTGTTCCGAAGTCATGGCTTCAATTATTGTTAACAGTAGCTTGTAGCTTACTCCAGAAATTTCTTTCGTCTTTGCAAACTGTCCATGACTTAATATTGTATCGCAGACAACGCAGCTTAAAAAATAGGGGAACCCTATTACAACTGACATGAGCTTGTCATGTTCCCGTGGAGTCATAAAGAAAACTTTGGCACCTTTACTTTCCAGCCATGCTCCAAAATTTTTCGCTAAAGCCTCTTCCTCAGCGTTTGTAGGTGTAAAAATGAAATTCTGGTTTTTTATACTTCGGGCGCCTGGACCAAACATTGGATGGGTGCCAAGTGAGACAGCATTCTTAATATATCTATGCATTATGTTTACCGGGTTTTCCTTAACAGAGCATATGTCCATAATCTCTTGTCCAGAGTGGATGTGCGCATGTACCTCTTCTATCACTTTTTCGAAGTTTTCGATGGGTACACATATGAATATACGGTCTGCACTTTCCACAGCTTTTACATTGTCTGCCGTTTCGACGTTTAGTTCTTCCCGTATTCTTTTTAGTTTCTCAGAGTCCTTGTCTGAAACTATAACGGTAAAACCTTGGTCTAGAAAGAATTTAGCAAACCATTTACCCATTCTTCCGGCGCCTATTATCGCTATTTTCATTTAAAAGCCTCAGCGATTATCTTAAGGCCTGTCTCAATTTCATCGTCCGGTGCTGTTAAGGATATTCTAAAGTGTTCTTTATAATCGCCAAATGATGTTCCTGGAGTTACTGCAACTCCTTTATCCAAAAGGTCAAAAGAAAATCTTTCAGAATCCAATCCGTCAAGTTTTGGGAATATATAGAAGGGTGCATCGGGCTTTGTAAACTTCAATTTTGTTCCCGAAAATATTTTACAAGCTAAATCCGCCCTTTTCCGGTACTCATCTCGTAGCCTTGACGCAATTTCATGTCTAAGCTCCAGCGCCTTCATAGCCGCATCTTGTATAAAAACGGGGACATTTGTCAACGTTATTTGATTAAGTTTTATAATTTTGTCTACAAGCGTTTTATCCGCGATTAAGTAGCCTATCCTCCATCCAGTCATGGCAAACGTTTTAGAGAAACTCTTAACTATTATGGGTTCGCCTCCAAAATCCAGAAGGCTTTTGGTTTTGACGAAACTTATGTCTGCATAAACTTCGTCTGACAGAATTTTTACACCTTTACTATTAGCTATGTCCACTATTCTCTTTACAACTTTTTCAGCCATTACTTTGCTTGTGGGATTGTTAGGATTGTTAAGTATGATCAACTTTGTTTTCTCATCAATAAGCGCCTCTAGATCTTCAGCTTTCACTTCCCAATTTGACTCAAACTTAGTTTTTATAAGCTTCACATCAGCACCTAAGCTTTTGGCTGCTAAGTCATATGCTGTCCAATGTGGACTCGGGATTATCACGTTGCCGCCTTTTTCAAATAATAGATACATTACAGCGAAAATCGCCCACTTGGAACCCGGAGTTATCACAATGTTGTCCGCTTTAACACCATGGATCTCAGCTAGAGTTTCTCTCAATTCTTTCTCTCCGGCGGCGGAGGCATATTTTGTTTTACCTTTTTTCATTGATTCAAAAGCAGCCTCAATAATCTCCATTGAAGTTTGTTGATCGGGGTCTCCAAGGTTAAATTTTATAATTTTCTTTCCTTCTTTTTCAAGTCTTATTACTTTCTCGTTTATTTCGTATAACATTTCAACCAGTCCAGTTTGGAATGTATAACGAATATTTAAGATTTTACATAAGAAAGAGTTTATTCAGACTTTTGTATGCGAATGCTTATGTCGATTATTTTTTGAAAAAGATTTTTAACATCTTCAGCGTCAAGTCCAAACTCCGCGGCTTTCTCTGATATGTGCTTGTATTTTTCCTCTTCCCTTTTGGGGTCTCTGACGGGGATTCCTTGTTTCTGTTTTATTTCGCCTATTTTCTTGGAAACTTCAATTCTTTCTTTTAGCAGTAGGAGAATTTTCTCGTCTATTTCGTCTATTTTCTGCCGTAATGCGGCTATTTTTTCCAAGGTTACCTCTTCCTTCCTAGAACTTTCGGGATTATTCCAGCCCTTATCATGAGGTCTGTTAATGTTATTGCAACCACAGCTTCTATTACCGGAACAGCTTTTGGCACTATGCACGGGTCATGCCTGCCCTTTATTTGCACAGTGGCCTCCTCGAACGTTGACAAATTTATGGTTTTCTGTAGTTTCGCTATCGACGGTGTTGGCTTAAAAGCCGCTCTAACCACTATCGGCATACCATTGGATAGACCTCCAAGCACCCCGCCTGCGTTGTTTGTTAAGGTTACTACTTTGCCGTTTCTTATCGTATATGCATCGTTGTTTTCGGATCCCTTCAGTGTGGCTGCTTTAAATCCTGCACCAAACTCCACTCCCTTAACGGCGGGCACAACGAAGATGGCCTTTGCTATATCAGCGTCTAACGCGTCAACTATTGGCTCGCCGACACCTGCCGGAACATTTAATGCAATACATTCCACTATGCCTCCGAGACTTTCTCCTTCCCTTCTTGCCTCGATTATGGCTTTCTCCATTGATTCAGCGTACATTGGATCTGGGCATCTAACCGAGTTTTTATATGTTCCTTCTCTAATCTGCTCCAGCGTTGGTGTTTCTTTCATTTCAATATCGCCTATTGCTTTGGTGTACGCCAACACTTCAACCCCGAACATTCGCAGTAATTTCTTTGCAACAGCTCCAGCCATAACAAATGATACAGTAATTCTTCCAGAGAACCTTCCGCCGCCTCTGTAGTCGTTGAATCCATCATATTTAATGTGGGCGGGGTAGTCGGCGTGTCCAGGTCTTGGCAAATCTTTTATAGCGTCATATTCTGAGGGGACAGCTTCCTTGTTCCATACCAGAATACAGATAGGCGCCCCAGTAGTGTATCCTTCAAATACTCCGGATAGAATTTCCACGACATCTTTTTCGATTCTTCCCGACGTTATTTCCTGTTTGGGCGGTATCCTCTTATCCAGTTCTGCTTGCACGTCTAGTTCGGAAAGTGGAAGCCCTGCTGGGCAACCATCTATAACTGTGCCCACGCATTTGCCGTGGCTTTCTCCGAAAGATGTTACAACAAAGGCTTTACCAATCGAGTTCGCCGTCAACTATATTCGCTCCTAACACGGTTAAGTCTCTGAAAAAGTTGGGATAAGATTTTCCCACGCATTCAGCGTTTATTATTACTGTGTCACCCTCAGCGCCTAAAGCCGCGGCGGCGCAAGCCATCGCTATTCTATGATCATTATGAGGATCTATTACAGCGCCATGAAGTTTACACGGCCCCTTTATTATTAGGCCGCTCTCCTCCATGATTATGTGAGCCCCCATTTTTCTAAACTCTGTGTAAAGAGCGGCAAGCCTGTCAGATTCCTTGTACCTTAACCTTCCAGCATTGCATATTTGAGACACTCCGCTTGTATAACATGCAATTGCTGTGCACGCCGGCACCAAGTCTGGGATATCTCCCGCATCAACATTTATTGCGTCGCGAAGTTCACCACTAACTTCGACAAACCCTTCACCGATTTTAACTTCTAAACCTGCATGCCTAAGTATTTCTAAAATCGCTTTATCTCCCTGCTTTGACGTATAATCAAGATTGTGAATTCTTATTTTTGATGATGTTATGGCGGCGGCGGCCAGAAGATAAGCCGCGGAAGAAAAATCTCCAGGAACCTTATGCTCAAAAGGCAGGTATATTTGCCCGCTTGGAACTTGTATTTGAGTGAAATCTTCTGAAATTCTAACTTTTACGGAGTGTTTACGCAGTACATCCAGAGTCATTTCAATATAGCCTTTTGATTCAACCGGTTTTGTAAGGCTTATTTTAGTGTCATTTTTCGCGTGGGGGCACGCAAACAGAAGACCAGATATGAACTGGGAGCTTATGTCGCCTCTTAAGGTTGTTTCTCCACCGTCGATTCCTCCGCCGTGAACTATTATGACGGATGGATTTTCGGCATCATATCGGGTATTCACTCCAAGCTGTTTTAGGCTTTGAAGCAGCGGTTCTATGGGTCTTCTACTCAGCGATTGTCCCATCACAAATGTTGTGTTTCCAAGGGCAAGGGCGGAAACTGGTATCATAAAGCGTAAGGTGGTTCCCGACTCCCGGCAACTCACAGGTCCTGCGGGCGTCTTTAGAGGCGGTGGTTGTCCATTCACTTCCCAGAGTTCGCCTTTTTGTTTTACTTCGGCTCCGAAGGCTTTTACAGCCTCTAAAGTTGCTAGCGTGTCGTCGGAAATTAGAGGCTTTTCTATAGTTGTTTTGCCACTTGATAAAAGTGCGGCAATAAGCATTCTATGCGTATAAGATTTAGAGGGGGGGGCGTTAACTTCCCCCCTTAAGTTTTCAGCTGGTTTAATGACAACTCTTGTCATGGAGAAACGCCCAAAACTTGCGCTTTTTCATGATTTATTTGCGTCTCTATTATTTCTCCCTCGTACTGCATCAAGGCTTCCCGTACACCATCAATCTTTTCTTCGGCGACAACAATTGTTACGGCTGGTCCTTTACCGCATAATCCGGCGGCAGTTGCTCCAGCCATTAAAGCATCCAGAACAATTGAAGAATCATATCCTAGAGCCGAAGAGTATATCAGCCCATTAAGCGTTAAAGCTTGCCAAAAGTTACCCTTTAAAGCTTCTTTATATGCTATCTTGACCAAGGGGGCTATGGCCCGCGTTTTCTGAACATTAACACTGCTTGTGTAAACTTTAGTTTTAGGTATGTGAAACAAGACGGTGAGGTTTTCAGGCGCTTCAAGGCGTTTAATTATCTTCCTCTTTAAGTTGTCTGTTATGACTATTCCGCCAAAATAGGATGCACAAGCGTCGTCGAAAGCACCTGTTACTGTGACTTTTGCTTCTAAAGCTCCTTCAACACCCAAATTTACTACTGTCAAGTCATCAACCTCTTTCCCTAGCGCAGCCACTGTGGCGAGAGCTATGGCGTTTGCAGCAGCGCTGCTGCTCTTTAGGCCGCGGGCAATGGGTATGTTGGACCATGTTTTAACCTCTGCCCCGAATTTGTCGGCAAGCCCAAAATATCTCAGAATCTTATTCACAGTTTTCTCTATAAGTATAGTGTTCTCGGCAGGGTCTGAAACAATTTCACCCTTTATAATTGGCGGACTATCTGTCAACTTAACCTCTGCTTTTGTCCATAATTTTACTCCAAAGGCTGCTCCTTTGCCAGTTGCGATAGCGTTTATTATGGTTGCTCCACCATAGCTTATAGCAGTTGCAGTAGTTTTTCCACTCAAATTTTGATTTCCACCCCGCAGAGTTTTTTCAAAATAGCTTCCCTCATAACGTTTACAGGAGCAGGCTGATTCCACCAGATTTCAAATGAAGCAGCACCTTGAAAGACGAGCATTTCAATGCCATTTATAATTTTGGCGCCAACAGATTTAGCTTCTTTTAATAGCTTCGTTTCAATAGGACTATAAACTATGTCCATTACTGTAAGCTTCGGATTTAGCATATCCCTCTCGACGATGGTTTGGCCACTGTTAGGGTACATGCCAACGGAAGTGGCGTTAATGAGCACATCTACGTTTTTAAGCCATTCTTTAAGGAGGTTTGTTGAAAGGCTGTTTCCGACAATTTTTTTGTTAAACTTTCTTTGAAGCGATTCCGCCAACCTTTTAGCCTTCTCTCCGTCTCTGTTTAGAATTCTAAGCTCGTCTGCCTCTTGTGCAAGTTGGAAAGCTATTGCTCTTCCGGCGCCTCCAGCGCCTAAAAGTAGGAACTTTTTACCTTTAGGCTCCACTCCATTCTCCTTTAAGGCTTTTATTGCGCCGACGCCGTCGGTATTGAAGCCTACAAGCTTCCCGTTCGCATTAAGCACCGTGTTAACGGCTCCAACGAATTTTGCCGCAGGGTCGATTTCGTCCAAGTAACTGGTGATGGCAGTTTTATGGGGCATCGTAACATTCATTCCATAAATGCTGAACCCGCGCACACCATTCACAGCATCTTCAAGCCTTTCCTTTTTCACCTTAAAGGCAACATAAACAGCGTCAAGCTTCAAAAATCTAAAAGCAGCATTATGCATAACGGGGCTTAGCGAATGATCAATTGGGTCGCCGATTACACAGAACACTTTGGTTTTTCCAGAAATTTCCATTTACATGGCTCCTAACGCCTTATACGCCGCCTTCATTTCTTGAATTGTCATTTGCCCTGAAGCAGTTTCCCCGCCGTGTTCCAAGGCAGCGATTGTGAAGTATCCTCCAAAAATCGGCGACAAAAGTCTTGAGGGTTTACCCAGAGCCCCCATAGCGAAGCAGACAATCTTAGCTTTTCCACCCTCCTCGTTTAGGAAACGTAGTAAAGTTAAGTTGTCTTGTAGACTTCGCGCCATTGTCACTATTTTGCAGATGTCTGCGCCTACTGCAATTTCGTTTTTAAGAATTTGCTGTAACTTTGTGATTTCCGGCGTTTCTTCAAAGTCGTGAAAAGACAGTATTGGTTTAACTCCTAAAGCATGCAGTTCCTTAACAAAGCTGCTCAGCCAAGGTGTGTCAAGTTCTATGTCCACGTATTTAAACCCGTTTGAAGCAGCATTGTAAAGAATTTTTCTGCGTTCTTCATCCTTCCCCAAAAAATTTCCGCCACAGTTAGGTGTTCTAATAGTTGCGATTAGCGGTGTTTTTGCACATCCAGCGACGTCTTTCAACTCTTTAAATCCGCCGAGACAGTCTAATCTTATCTCGATAAAGTTTGCCTTATGCTCTTCCGCTTTTTGGATCAGCTTCAACGCGTCATTAAAGCTTTTAGGCATTATGGAAACGCATATTCTAACGGTCAAAGCTCTACAACCTTCTCCTCTTTAACAAGGGTTCCGAAGTGCCTTCCACCTTCTGAAATGTACGCTAAAACCTCGTCTCCGGGTTTAAGCTTCGTAACTGACGTAGAGTCATCCTTTGTTACAAGCCTTATCGTTTCCGCATTTTGAACTATCGTCTTGAAGTTTTTACCCTCCCATTCAGCCTCAATTAGTAGAAGAGGACGCCACTCAATTTTGACTCTGCCAATATTCGTGAACCTAGCTTTGCCATTTCTGTCCACGATCATTAACTCGTCTCCGGCTTTGAGTTCTGAAAGATATCTTGTCTTATCTGGAGCACACAGCGCGTACAGCGACACTGGACCCGCATTCACCCTGAAAGGTCTAGGTTGAACAAAGGGATTTTCGTGAACCTCCGCTTCCACTAGGAATAAACATGCAGATTGACATCCGAGAAGGAGTCCCTCACCCTCCTTCATTAAATCGCACGTGTCAACGCACACTCTGGCTCCGGTTCCTATCTGTTTAACGCCAACTATTTTTACCGGTACAAGTTTAAACTGGGGTAGCTGCTTTTTGACTAGATACGCCACCTTTATAACCTCATTTGAATCTGCCGTTTTTAAGACTACTCCGTCGGCTCCCAGTTCAAGAGTTTCAAGAGCTAGTTTGGCCTCTTCCAATGATGAAACCTCTGCCAAAAGCTTGCTTGTTCCTCTTATGTTAGCTATAAGGTTCTCTAATGGTATGATTTTCCAGTCCAAACAGTTGATAATAATGTAATCGGCTGAAAGATTTGCAGCTTTGACAGCAGCCACTTCGTCCTCCTTGCCCTTAACCGTTACCCGAACCGCCACTGGTTTGCCAGCAGTCTTCAACTTTGCTAACTCTTCCGACATAAGGGGTTCAAGGACTTGAATGTCGCACTCGCGAATCTTCGCGGCAACCTTTACCCCTAACTTCTTTTTCTTAACGTCGTTTAATTTCTGCTCATCCTCAACATACACGACATCACACGTTTGACTTGCAGAATCGAGCAGATGTTCCATGACATTTTGCGGAACAGTTTTATCTATTTTCAGCCAAAACTCTTTCAAGAGTAGACCCCCACTTTAGCCTTGACATCGGATTTAGGACAACATTCTGCCTTTAAAAACATCACCGCATCCTCTA
Organism: Candidatus Bathyarchaeota archaeon; assembly: GCA_018396705.1. Lineage (NCBI taxonomy): Archaea > Thermoproteati > Candidatus Bathyarchaeota > Candidatus Bathyarchaeota archaeon. The sequence continues at coordinate 90,320 of JAGTQZ010000002.1, read as the reverse complement.
TGCTCCATCCCTCATGCACTATGCCAACAAGAGCTTTAGTCATAGCTGTTGGATCTTCATGTTGGAAAACGTTTCGACCTATAGATACCCCTGCGCAGCCGGCTTTAACTGCATCATAAACCATTTCCAGCAAACTTTGAGCCGTGTCGACTTTTGGCCCGCCAGCGATTATCACCGGGACAGGACACCCCTCAACAACTTTTCTGAAAGACTCAATATCTCCTGTATAATTGGTCTTTATTATATCTGCGCCTAGTTCTGCACCAAGCCTAGCTGCGTGGGCAACAGCCTCTGGGTCATGCTCATTTTTTATTTTCGCTCCTCGCGGGTACATCATGGCAAGCAGAGGAATCCCCCATGCGTCACATTCGTCCGCTATTTTGCCCAGCTCCACCAGCATGTCAGGCTCATGAACCGCACCCACGTTCACATGAACCGAAACGGCGTCACATCCCAGCCGAATGGCCTCTTCGACGCTGCAGACCCCCACTTTCCAATTTGCGTCAGGCCCTACCTTTGTGCTTGCAGAAACATGTATAATGAGTCCAAGCCTTTTTGTGTCAACGTTTTTCGCTATACCTTTATGTAGAACAACGGCGTCTGCGCCGCCAGCAATAAGCTTGTCAATGGTGTTTTGCATGTCTAAAAGTCCGTTAATAGGGCCGCATGTAACCCCGTGGTCCATGGGAACAATCACAGTTTTGCCATCTTCGCCAAGTATTCTCCGCATTCGTCTACTTTTTCCACTTACCAATTCTAGTTTGCCTCCATAACTTTGATTTCTAAGGATTTTTCAAAATCCTCTTCCAAAGATTTCTTAATAGCCGCAAAGGCTTCATCAGCATCCGCCATATCAACAAAAACATGTATTCCAGAGGCCACTGTGAACAATCCGTAAATGTTAATGCCTTTTGAATCTAAAGCTTTAGCCAAGTTAACAATTACTCCCGGGGTTTCTTCAAGCTCTGCCGTTTTGATTTTAAGCAGGGCAAGGTTTTTTCTCACAGCTATGGCTATGGCCTCCGGATAATCGTAAACAATCGAATGAAGCGGCTCAAGGACTCTGCCAAGCATACCCTCTGGAACATAGAGAATAAGCGAATCATAGTTGGCTGAAATTCCAAGAAGAGGAACCTCTGCACTCTTTATTTTCTGGATCGCTTGCTGTAAGACTTCATGAGACTGGGAAAGCGCTTTTCCAACAACGGTTACGGAGGCTACGGCTTCTGGAAAACTCATGCTAACGACATTTTTTGAAAGGGCACCTTTAATGACAGTGCCTTCAGCAGCCAAGTCGCAGTGGTTATGGTTTATGATTTTAACGTCCATCCATTCCTCCTTGTATTTTAATGCTTTTCTCTGCAGAAACTTGTGGGAGGAGCTTGCAAGCCCAATTAGTGAATCAACATCTATTTCAGGCACTTTTCTTGCAGACTTGACAAGTTTAGGGTCAGCTGTCATTATGCCGTCAACATCAGTAACGAGGATAACTTGCTTTGCCTTAAGCGCCCAAGCCAAGACAAGCGCTGTTATGTCGCTTCCACCTCTCCCCATAGTTGTAATTTTGCCATCTAACGTCTTCCCAACAAAGCCGGGAACAACTACAACGACGCTTTGATCAAGCAGAGGTAGGACATGTTTGACAACACGTTCCTTGCACACTTCTAAGATGGGATCAGCGTTCATTGGCACATCGTTGGTGATTATTGGCCAATCTGGGTCCGCTGGATCAAAATAGCGACATTTTACACCATTGGCCTTAAGGGTTGCCGAGAAAATCCTCGCGCTAGTCCTTTCTCCCATAGCTAGTACGTCGTCAACGTCTCTGCCCCATGCTGTCTTTTCGCAGTTGGTAGCCTTCTTCACAGTTTCAAGCAATAAGTCGGTGGTTTTACCCATAGCAGAAACCACTACAACAACTCTTGCTCCTTTGTTCAACTCTTTTATGACGGCTCTGGCAGCGTTAGCTATTTTTTCGCAATCAGCTAAGCTGCTTCCTCCAAACTTTACAACAAAAATGGAACCAGAAACATTACCTTGTTCCAGCCTCACACCATAAACCTCCAAAAGGAGAGAACCGAAACCGAAACAGAAGCGGTCGCGGTTTCTCCCTAATAGCTAAATATGTACCAATAGCCACTAAAATAAAACCCGAATTGGGTGTTGATCGTGGCTATTGGATTGTTCATATCAGACCAATAAACAGAAACCTTCCAATATTTATATCTTTTGGTTTCAGTTTCATGTTTGGACGAATAAAGGAAAATGCAAAAGTTTTCAACTAAAACTCGGATTTTAGATTGAACGCTTATGAGCTTACTTTTCTTCGCTCCTAACGACCGTCGCGCCCGGCCCAGGTTTGGCGATTATAGCCTCGCATTGTATTCCATACCCTTCAAAACCTTCCTTCATAGCTTTCAAGACTTTGGCCTCCACATTTTTGGAGGCGTCAACAAGCGCTAAGACAGAGGGGCCAGATCCGCTTATTGCAACACCAGCCGCTCCGGCGGCTATGGCATTTCTTTTAACCTCAGCCAGTCCGGGGATTAAACTGGCCCTGTATGGCTCAGCAAGCAAGTCTTTCATTCCCATCCCCATTAAGGTTAGATTGCTTGTTAAAACACCAGCAACAAACGCAGATGCCCTTGCAATGTTATGCACAGCGTCAGACAGCGCCACTTGTTTGGGAAGAACTGAGCGAGCTTTGGATGTTTCCAGCACTATTTCTGGGGTGACTACGACAAACTTGATATTTTCAGGCATTGGAAGCTGTATCACTTCAAAAGGTTCATGTGAAACTACCGCCGTGAAAAATCCCATGAGAGCCGCAGAAACATTGTCATAATGGGGAACGCCCGCGGCCGCTATTTCGCCTAAAGCTGCAAATTTTACGAGTTCTTTTCTTGTAAAACCTAACTGTAAAGCTTCATTCACAGCCAACGCGGAAGCTGCTGCACTTGCTGCGCTGCTTCCCAAACCGCTTCCAGGCCGTATGCCTTTTTCAATGCTTATAATAAGCCCGTAACTTTTGCCGGATGCTTTCAAAAGGGCCTTTGCAGCTAGTCCCGCAGTGTTTTCGTCGGGATTTGTTGAAACAAGCTCTGAATTTTTCCCTTTAACAAACAATTGAATTTTGTTATCTCCTTTCACCACGTCAACGGCAACTTTATCAAACAAGGCGTCTAATGCAACTCCGAAGACATCAAATCCAGCGCCTAGGTTTGCCGAAGTCGCCGGAGCTTTTGCCTCAACATGGGCAAGAACAAATGAGCCGTTGGCATTAGCCTTGCTTTTTCTATGTCTGGCTTCATCGCGTTCAGTAACCGGAGCCAATCCCGGTGATGAAGTATGTTTCAATTCCCTAAGCCTCTTTTGGTGAGCAGTTTGTTTATCCCGTTTATCATGGCCTCGACGCTTGCCTTGACGATGTCTTCGCTTGCGCTGCTGGCGGAAACTATGTTTCCATGGTCGTCTTCAATTTTTATTATGACTTCAGCAACGGCGTCTGAGCCGCCTGTTATTGCTTCAAGCCTATACTCTCTCAGTTTAACCCCTATCAACATGTTTACGATTTTCTGTATCGCCTTTATAGCGGAATCCACCGGACCGACACCTGTCTCAGTTGCAATGTACTCTTTATCGTTGAGTATCAGCTTGACGGAGGCCATGGGTGTGGTTTCACTTCCAGTTACAACAGTGAAGCCGGCTAATTTAACAATATTTTTTTCAGGTATCCCTGTAACGGCTCTAGCTATTGCGAAAAGGTCACCATCAGTGACCGTTTTTCCCTTGTCACCTAAGCTTTTTACACGTTTAAAAATCTCGTTAAGTTGGTCCTCAGTGACGTGAAATCCCATGGCCTCAAGCTCAGCTTTTAGCCCCTGCCTCCCCGCATGTTTACCTGCAACTATTTTTCGTGTTCTCCCAACCATTTCTGGTGTTAATGGTTCGAAAGTTTCCGGCTTAACCACAACTCCTTTAGTGTGTATTCCAGATTCATGGGCAAAGGCGTTTTCGCCGACGATAGCCTTATTTGGCTGAAGGGTGATTCCGGTTATTCGTGAAACAAGTCGTGAAGTTTCATACAATAACTTCGTGTTTATCCTTGTTTTCTTGTTGCATATTAGTTGAAGAGCCATCACAACCTCTTCTAGAGCAGCATTTCCAGCCCTTTCACCCAGACCATTCACGGTCACGTGGACTTGCGTTGCACCACCTTCAACACCGGCTAGAGAATTTGCCACTGCCATTCCGAAATCGTTATGGCAATGCACGCTTATCGGAACAGTTATTGTCCTTCTCAGCTCGCTTATGAGATTTTTCATAAACGTTGGATTTGCAACTCCGACAGTGTCCGGTATGTTTATCCTATCCACTTTGTTTTCCTGTGCAACTAAGCACACTTTTTTGAGAAAGTCAAGCTCTGTTCTGGTTGCATCCATAGGAGAAAATTCACATATAAAGCCATGAGCCTTTATGTACTGAATAATTTCCGCGGTTTCCTTTAACACTTGCCCCCGCGTTCCGTTTAAAACATATTTTATTTGAATATCAGACGTTGGGATAAACGTGTGAATCGAGTCTACCTCACAAGCCATCGCCATGTTTACGTCGCTTTTTGTCGCCCGTGCAAGTGCGCAGATCTCTGCTTTCAAGCCAGCCGCAGCTATACTTTTGACAGCCCTAAATTCTCCCTCAGAAGCCGATGGGAAACCAGCTTCGATTACATCTACTCCTAATTTGTCAAGCTGTAGAGCTATCTCCATCTTTTCCTCTGGAGTTAAAGAAACTCCAGGAGTCTGTTCACCGTCCCGCAATGTTGTGTCAAAAATTCTAATGTACTCCATTTCATCAGCCTAAGCTTATATTTTCATGACTTCCTTGGCTATCGCCTCACCCATACCTATAGTGGTTAAGGAACCGCCAAGATCCGGAACCGATAATGCTTTCCGCAAGGCCTCTGCAACACCCCTGTCAACTGCTTGTGCAGCTTCAGAACAGTTTTTGTCGTTGTATTTTTCACCCAACCATTCAAGCATCATTTTTGACGCCAAAATCATTGAGCATGGGTTGGCCGTATGCGTTCCGACACGTGTCGGCGCAGATCCATGCACAGGTTCGAAGATTGCATAATGGTCACCTATGTTTCCGCCCGGAGCCATTCCTAAACCTCCAACGAGTTGGGCGGCTTCGTCTGAGAGTATATCTCCAAACATGTTCGTCGTAACTATCACATCGTAGTTTTGCGGTTCCTTGATAAGCCTCATAGCTGCCGCGTCAACATATTGCTCATTAAACGAAATATTGGGATATTCTTTCGCTATTTTTCTGCAAACTTCAGCGAATAATCCACATGTTTTTCTCATAACGTTAGCTTTGTGTACAGCGGTCACCGCCCGCTTTTTGCCGCGAAAATCAGCAATCGTGAAAGCTTTTCTGGCTATTCTCTCGCAACCCTTTCTCGTTATGACTCTCAAAGCCACGGCGGTGTCATCGTCAAGGAAAAACTCAAGCCCTTTATAAACGTCTTCAGTGTTTTCCCTAACAATAACTAGATCTATATCGTTTCTAAGGCAGGACACCCCCGCGTATGACTTCACTGGACGTATATTGGCATAAAGATCGAACATCAGTCGAAGTTTAACAATGACATCTGCGGCGGTCTCTCCCACGGGACCCTTTAGGCAGACATGCGCATTTTTTATAGCCTCAATAGTTTCCTCTGGAAGAGCCACACCACGCTTTTCGAAGCAAGCATCTCCAGCCTCGAGGAATATGTACTCAAAATTTAGGTTGAACTTCTCTTCCACAGCATTTAGAACTTTTAAGGTTGCCTCGGTAAGTTCTGGTCCAACACCGTCGCCTGGAATTATGGCAACTTTATAGCTTGCCACTTTTTTCCAACCTCCTTTTTAAATGTTCTATTAAGCCACCTGCACTTATAATTTCTAAAACAAAATCTGGAAGTTTTGACGCTTGCAGCTTCACATTTTTTGTCAAGTTTAATATTTCGCCACTTGCCAAGTTTATGAGCAAATGGTCTCCTTCGCCTGTTTTTTCAAGAATTGCTTGGCATTCAATTACGGGTAATCCAATGTTTATGGCGTTTCTATAGAATATGCGGGCAAAGGATTGGGCGACAACACACTTCACACCCGCATACTTCAGAGCGATGGGAGCTTGCTCACGACTTGAACCGCAACCAAAATTTCTTCCAGCTGCAACTATGACTCCCTCCCGTGCTTTCAAGTGGAATGTTGGATCCAAGCCTTCCATGGCATGCCTTGCTAGCTCGTTTGGATCAAGGGAAGTTAAATACTTGCTTGGAATTATAACGTCGGTGTTTACGTTATCCCCAAAAATGACAGCTTTACCTTTAACTTCCAAAGGCTACAACCTCCTTGGGTCAGTAATTTCCCCTTTCAGGGCAGAAGCGGCAACTGTTGCCGGAGACGCCAAAAATATTTGGGCTTTCGGGCTTCCCATTCTTCCAACAAAGTTTCTGTTTGAAGAGCTAATGCAAGTTTCGCCATCAGCAAGCAGCCCCATATGTCCACCGAAACATGCGCCACATGTTGGGCTGCAAATACACGCGCCAGCCTCCGCGAGTGCTCTAAGCAGTCCCTCTTTCAAGGCTTGTAGATAGACTTCGTGAGAGGCTGGTGTAACAATAAGCCGTACACCTTTCTTGATTTTTTTGCCCTTAACAATTTCCGCGGTTAATCTTAAGTCTTCGACTCTACCGTTGGTACATGATCCAATAAAAGCTTGGTCTATTGGAGTGCCCTCAACCTCTGAAACTGGTTTGACGTTATCAACGGAGCTGGGACATGCAACTTGTGGTTCTAGTAGGCTGACGTCAACATCGATCACTTTCTCGTATTTAGCGTCCTCATCGCTTTTTAATAGGTTGATGGGCTTGTTGGTTCTATTCTTAACGTAAGCTAGCGCCGTCTCATCTGGATTGATTATTCCCGTCTTCGCTCCAGCTTCTACAGCCATGTTGCAAATGGTCAGTCTATCGCTTACACTCATACCTTTAATGGTTGGTCCATCAAATTCCATGGCCTTGTAGGTAGCTCCATCAGCTCCTATCTGGCCGATGATGTTTAATATCAGGTCTTTTGCACCGACAAACCTCTGAAACTTGCCAATAACATTGAATTTTATTGTTTCTGGGACTTTAAGCCATATCTTGCCCGTGGCGAAAACGGCGGCCATTTCCGTTGAGCCTATTCCCGTTCCAAATGCTCCCAATGCGCCATAAGTGCACGTATGAGAGTCTGCCCCAACAATAAGTTCACCTGGTCTCACATGACCCTTTTCCACCATAACTTGGTGGCAAACTCCGCCAAATCCAACATCATAGAAATACCGGATATCTTGCTCTTTTGCGAATTTCCTCATGATTTTGTGGAGTTCAGCTGACTTGGCAGAGTCTGCTGGAACTTGATGATCTAAAACCATCACAATTCTCTCGTTTTCCCAGACTTTTTTTACGCCTATTTTGTAAAAGGCTTCAATAGCCAACGGTCCCGTTATATCATTTATCATGGCCATATCTACGGTTGCTTCCACGATTTCACCTGGACTAACCTCCTTTCGGCCTGAAGCTTTTGCCAAAATCTTTTCAGATATATTCAACTACTTGTTTTCCTCCGGAATTGCTATTTTTCTAGTCCAGCGATTTTTCTAATGAACTTGCCAACTTTTTCTAGTTCATGATTTTCAATTTCCTTCATTAACGTTTTTAGCCTTTTTTCACCTTTTTTATGCTCTTCTATCCATTCCTTAGCGAAAGTTCCATTTTTAACGTTTTCAACAGCTTTCCTCATGTTTTCTTTGACATGGTTGTCTATCACTTTTGGGCCGACGGTTAAGCCACCATATTTAGCTGTGTCTGAAACGGCTTGCAACATTCCAGTTATGCCCTTCTGGTAAATCAGATCCATTATTAGTTTAGCCTCATTGCAAGCCTCGAAATATGCCAACTCTGGGGGGTAACCATTTTCAACAAGAACCTCAAACCCGTTTTTTATCAGTTCAATTAGTCCACCAACGAGCACCGTTTGCTCACCTATTAGGTCACTTTCAGTTTCATCTTTGAAAGTCGTTTCCAAAACGCCTGCTCTCGTACATCCAAGCCCTTTAGCAATTGCCAGAGCCGTTTCTTTGGCTTTTCCGCTAAAGTCTTGGTGAACGGCTATGAGGGCTGGAACACCAAAACCTTCGACGAAGGTTTCTCTAAGCCTTGCACCTGGGCTTTTAGGAGCAACCATAATGACATCAATGTTTTTGGGAGGCACTATCTGTTTAAAGTGGACATTGAAGCCATGTGCAAAATTCAAGGTTTTTCCTTCAGCTAAATGCGGTGCTATCGACTCTCTATAAACTTCTGGCTGATTCATGTCCGGTATTAAGAAGAGTATTATGTCGCCTTTTTTTGAAGCCTCTGGCACTGTATAGACTTCAAATCCGTCTTTTTTTGCTTTATTCCATGATTTGCCGTCCGGTCGAAGCCCAACTATAACTTTTAAGCCTGAATCCCTTAGGTTTTTGGCTTGAGCTTCTCCTTGGCTTCCATATCCTATTACGGCTATAGTTTTACCTTTTATGGATTCTAAATTAACGTCATTATCTAAATACACCTTCACCATAATTCTTTACCACCTCCTATCTTGTTTGGGGCTCACCTCTAGACAGGGCGGTTATCCCTGTCCGGGCGATTTCCTTAATCCCATAGGGCTTCATAATGTTTATAAAAGCGTTTATCTTGTCTGGGTCTCCGGTAACTTCAATCGTTAGAGATTTATGTGAAACATCTACAACCCGCCCTTTGAAAATCTCCGCATAATTAATTATGTCTGTCTTCGCCCTGTAATCCGGGGCCGTCACCTTTATTAGAGCCAGTTCACGTATAACCGTGTTCTTAGGATCCAGTATACTAACTTTAACTACTTCAATAAGCTTTCTTAACTGCTTAACGATCTGCTCAACAAGTTTTTCGTCTCCATTAACGGTTATTGTTATTCTTGCAAGCTCTTCTCTTTCGGTTGGACCAACAGAAATGCTTTGAATGTTAAACCCTCTTCTCCTGAACATATTAGAAACTCGGAAGAGAACCCCAGGTCTATGTTCAACGATTGCCGAAATAATGTATTCCTGCGCTGAGGTTTTTGTTTCCATAGGCTTACTCCCATATCATCCATTTCAGCCCTTTGCCGGGTGGAACCATAGGAAGAACATTTTCTTCTGGAGAGATAGACACGTCAATAACTGTTGTAACATCGCTTTTTATGGCTTTTTTGAGCACTGACGAAAATTCTTCAAGGGATTTGGGACGGAAGCCTTGGGCACCGTAAGCCTCAGCTAACTTTACAAAATCCGGCACTTTGCCAAGCTTAACCGCAACGTATCTTCCGCCATAGAATAGCCTCTGCCACTGCGCCACCATTCCGAGGACTGAATTGTTTAAAACTATGACTGTTACTGGAATGTTTTCCAAAACAGAAGTTGCAAGGTCTTGTTCAGTCATTATAAAGCTTCCGTCACCGGCAATGTCAACGACGGGAACCTCTGGACGCGCAACTTTTGCGCCTAACGCTGCTGGAAAACCAAAACCCATTGTTCCGAGGCCTCCTGAGGAAATAAATGTCCGCGGCTTGTAAGCTTTCAGATAAATTGCAGCCCACATTTGGTTTTGCCCTACTTCCGTGGTGATAATGGCGTCTTCAGGTAAAATCCGACGGATTTCAGCCATAACCCGTGGCGGTTTTAACTCACCCTGACAATTCGCTTTTTCCTCCAGCTGTTCCTTTAATTCCCTTATTTTTGCAGTCCAAGCAGAATTTTCTTTTTTAGCCATTTTTCTTTGTAAAAGCATATGTATCTCTTGTAACGCCTCTTTTGCGTCGGCCACTATTGGCACGTCAGCCTCGACGTTTTTCCCAATCTCTGCCGCATCAATGTCTATGTGGATTATTTTTGCATCTTGACAGAATTCATCCACTTTGCCCGTTGTTCTATCTGAAAATCTTGTACCCACAGCAAGCACTACATCCGCTTCTTGAATTAGACGATTCGACGCAATTGTGCCATGCATCCCCAATAGGCCAGTTGCCAAGGGATGGTTTTCAGGAATGGCCCCCTTCCCCATAAGCGTTGTCGCAACGGGTGCCAAAAGGAGTTCAGCAATCGCTATAAGCTCTTCTGAAGCATTTGAGGTTATAACACCGCCACCAGCAATTATCATGGGCCTCTCAGCTGACACAAGCAGTTCAACAGCTTTTTTCACCTGAAGCGGATGCGGAGCATGATTTGATGGACGACGAATGGTCTCCTCATGATCTTCAATTTTCACGTCAGCGAATTCGATCTGTACATCTTTAGGCACATCCACTAAAACCGGGCCTGGCCTACCGGACGACGCTATATAAAAGGCTTTTTTAATTGTTGTAGGTATCTCGGAAGCATGGCCTACTTGAAAGTTATGTTTAGTTATTGGACAAGTTATACCAATAATGTCTGCCTCTTGGAAGGCATCCCTTCCTATAAGCTTCCTTGGAACTTGACCAGTGAAGGCAACGATAGGCGATGAATCCATATAGGCAGTGGCTATTCCAGTCACAAGATTTGTTGCACCCGGCCCGGATGTGGCCATACAAACGCCAACTCGTCCACTTGCACGAGCATATCCATCCGCTGCATGTGCAGCACATTGCTCATGCCGCATCAAAATTGTCCTTATGCTGGAATCTGCAAGAGCATCACAGATGTCAAGAACCGCCCCACCAGGTATGCCGAAAATAACATCCACCTTTTGCATTTCCAACGCTTTCACAAAAGCCTTAGCACCACTCATGGCAACCATGAAAACGCCCTCCAAAAGTTACACTAATAATAACACTAGACGACTCTCGTCGTAAGATAAACGAGGCGACCTTCCATAACCTGCAATTCATTGCATTTTCAGTACATTTTGCAAATAAAGTTGGTCCTCCAGAGAACGCTATCCCTCATTTTGCCTCCATCCTCAATGTTTACGGCCCCTCCGGCCTAGTTTCATACCAGAAAGAGAATTCAAACTGGTCATTGAATTCCTTGAAATCCTTAGTGGTGGTCTTTAATTCATTCTTTTTCAAGTTTTCCCTTCGTTTTGTCATTGATGCACCGTACCCTTCCCACATGTTATTTTGTTTTAAATAAAGTTTTTGGGCAATAAAACTTGCCCAAAAACTCATGTTTACCTTCAGTTAACAGCAGTAGGATCTTTCCCTTCTCTGTGAGACTTACAGGAACTCCCTTCGCGTTTTTATTTCCGGTGATTATCATTCCTGCATCTCTTAGTTTGTTTAGGTTCCATCTGATGGTTGATCTAGGTACGCCCTGTTCAATGGATAATTTGTTTACAAGCTGATAATATAGCAGACCATGGTTTTCCTCTATTTTAGAGAGATATTTTATCTGTTTCATGCTTAGCTTTTTTCTAACCAGCATGTCTAATATTTCTGCGAAGCTTTTGCATATATGTTCACAATCTACTTGTCGGTCTTTTTCGTTAAACGTGGAATTTGCAGATTGAGCATGAAAAGAGGTAGTGTTATAGCCGTTTGATTTGGCGATCCCTCGATTGAAGGGGTCTATCCCTCCGCATTAAAGTCACCTCGCAATTTGGGCGTCAAGTTTTCCACGTTTGAACTAAGAGAGTTCGTGTTTTCACGCTTTGATAGAATATTGTTTATTCCGTTTAGCACAGCTTCAACACTTGCCATAACAATGTCTTCATGAGCCCCCCACGCCGTTGTTGTGACATCTCCCTTGCTAAGGTGCACCATCACCTCAACTATGGCGTCGGTTCCCCCTGAAATTGATTTAACATAGTAGTCATTAAGCTTTATGGGTTCAATGGTTTGAATAGCTTTTCGTATGGCGTTTATTGCCGCATCCACAGGTCCAACTCCAGTAGCCGCGCTCATGATAACTTGACCTTTCACATTTAGTCTTACGGAAGCCGTTGGAGTCACCTTGTTTCCCGTGACCACTGTTAATTCTTGAAGCTTTAGCGTTCTATGTCTCGGCATGTTCATGACTGTTTCCGCTATCGCCTCTAAGTCCAGATCAGTGATTTTCTTGCCCTTATCACCTATCATTTTAACTTTTGAGAGAATATCCCTTAACTGTTCCTCATTCGGGAATATACCCATTTCATTGAGAACAGCTTTTATCCCCCTTGAACCAGCATGTTTGCCAACTACAAACCGTCTAGTTCGCCCCACAAGACTTGGTGGAATCGGTTCATACGTAGTGGGATCATTCAAGATAGCATGCGTATGTATCCCTGACTCGTGAGTGAATGCATTTTCGCCAACTATAGCCTTATTGGGCGGTACTTGAACACCCGTCAGCCTAGAAACAAGCATGGAAATTTCATATAATAAGCTCAGTTTTAGGGAAACGTCTACGCCATAAAGCAACTTCAATGCAACGGCTATCTCCTCTAAAGCGGCGTTTCCAGCTCTCTCGCCTATGCCATTTATCGTGGCATGAACCTCTTTTGCACCCGCCCTTAAAGCTGCAATAGAATTGGCCACAGCCATTCCAAAGTCATCATGACAGTGGACTCCGAAGGTCACACCCGGAAAACTCTTCGTTAGATATGCGTAGAATGCGTAGGCTCTTTCTGGGGTTAAAACTCCAACAGTATCACACGGAGTTACGACATCTGCACCAGCTTCTATGCTAGTTGCAATCAATTTTTTAAGAAAAGATGCTTCGCTGCGCGTTGCATCTTCAGCTCCGAATTCAACTTTAAGGCCATGATTTTTCGCGTACTGAATACATTCCTCCGCAAGCTCTAGAACTTGTTCATATGTTTTACCAAGTTTATTTTTTATGTGGATTTCAGATGCGGGAATCACTAGAAAAACAGCATCTGCGCCACTATCTATAACAGCGTCTATGTCTTTTTTGCTTCCTCTTGCAAAACTGAATACTTCCGCCTTAAGGTTTTCGTTTGCAATCATTTTTATCGCTTCGAATTCTCCTTTTGTGGATGCTGCAAAACCAGCTTCGATGGCGTCCACTCCAAGCTCGTCAAGCTTTTTAGCTATTCTAACTTTCTCTTTAGGTGTCAAGGAAACTCCAGGGGTTTGTTCACCGTCTCTGAGGGTAGTGTCAAAAATTCTTATTTTTTCTGCAAAGTTATCCACTAATAAAGCTATTCCCCATTTATGAACCTCGGCTAATGAGTAGCGCATATTTATATTAAAGCTTTTCTATCTTGAAATTCATCTCAACGCAGTAGGAAGGTCAACAACAGGATGAGGGCTGGTGGAAAATGAGAAGCGATGTTTTAAAGAAAGGTCTTACTCGTTCTCCTCAAAGAGCCATATTAAAATGTCTTGGATTAACAGACGGTGACTTAGAAAAGCCGCTTATAGCGGTTGTTAACAGTCATTCAGAAATCGTTCCAGGTCACATGCATCTACGCCAATTAGCTGAATATGTTAAACAGGGTGTTCGGTCAGCCGGCGGAGTCCCATTTGAATTCAACACAATTGCAATATGTGATGGACTGGTGATGGGCCATATTGGAATGCATTATTCTCTTCCGTCACGTGAATTAATTGCGGATTCTGTAGAGGTTATGATTCAGGCAAATCAGTTTGATGGAATGGTTTTGATAACAAATTGTGACAAGATAACCCCCGGTATGCTTATGGCTGCTGCAAGACTGAACATTCCTTCAATAGTTGTAACAGGAGGGCCGATGCTTTCAGGCAGATACAGAGGGAGAATAGTGGACGTGACAGTGATTTTTGAAGCAGTCGGAGAAGTTAAAGCGGGAAAACTTAGCCAAGATGAATTAAAAATGATTGAAGATAGGGCCTTCCCAGGATGCGGTTCATGTAATGGCATGTACACGGCGAACACTATGGCATGTATTACCGAAGCCTTGGGCATGTCTCTTCCTGGATGTGCTACTGCTCTTGCTGTTTCATCTGCAAAATCGAGAATAGCCAAGGAAAGTGGAGAAAAAATCGTTGAACTTGTCCGAAGAGATATCAAGCCAAGGGACATAATGACATACGAGGCCTTTGAAAACGCCATTATAGTAGACTTGGCCCTTGGTGGATCAACAAACACCGTGCTACATTTGAAGGCCATAGCGAAAGAGACGGGTGTGGATCTTCCACTAAGGGTATTTGACGAATATAGTAGGAAAATTCCGCACTTATGCGACATGAGGCCATCTGGGCCTCATGACCTTCAAGAATTAGACGAGGCTGGGGGGATCCCAGCCCTGATGAAAGAGCTAAGACAATTTCTACATCTAAACGCGGTAACCGTGACCGGGGAGACCGTATGGGAAAACATCAAGGATGCAACGGTTTACAATAGAGAAGTCATCAGACCCATCGATAACCCGGTGCACGTGGAGGGTGGATTGGCCATATTGTATGGGAATCTTGCTCCAAAAGGGGCTGTTGTCAAGTTAAGCGCCGTTCCCCGCAAAATGCTTCGCCATAGCGGTCCGGCTAAAGTCTATGATTCTGAGGAGGAAGCAATTAAAGCTATTCTAGATGGAAAAATAGTTGATGGCGACATTGTAGTGATTAGATATGAGGGGCCAAAAGGCGGACCGGGAATGAGAGAAATGCTTTCGCCTACAGCAGCAATAGTGGGCATGGGCTTGGCTGAATCTGTTGCTTTGGTCACTGATGGAAGATTTTCGGGAGCAACAAGAGGACTTTGCATAGGTCACGTCTCACCAGAAGCTGCGGAGGGGGGTCCCATAGCAATACTGGAGGATGGAGACACTATTGAAATTGACGTACCTAAAAGGAAAATAGACGTAAAATTAAGTGACGACGATTTGAAAAGACGTTTCGCATGCTGGAAGTCTAAGCCTCCAAAAATCTCTTTGGGATACCTCCAAAGGTATATTTGCCTTGTTGGATCGGTTGATGAGGGGGCAACCTTAAGAGGACAGCCATGTTAAGTGACCAGTCATGGGGAAAGAGAAGCATCTAAAAGTTGCTTTCCAAGGCGAGATTGGCGCATATAGTGAAATGGCTATCTACGAATACTTCAACGATAAAATCCAGCCTATTCCATGCAAAAGCTTCTCAGAGGTTTTTAGAAAAGTTGAGTTGGAAGAAGTAGATTACGGTGTACTTCCAATAGAAAACTCGATAGAGGGCAGTGTTAACCAAGTTTATGATTTGCTGTTGACTCATGACCTTAAGATTTGCGGGGAGGTTATCCTCAAGATAGAACATTGTTTAATAGGAAACACCAATGCCGATCTAAGTTCTATAAAAAGGGTTTACTCGCATCCGCAGGCTTTGGCTCAATGCTCTAAGTTTTTGGAAAAAATAATGTGCGAGGTAATACCGACCTACGATACAGCTGGCAGCGTCAAAATTATAAAAGAAAAACATTCAATGGATGAAGCCGCAATAGCCAGCGAAAGAGCAGCAGAAATTTACGGAATGAAAATTCTCGCGAGAAATATATCAGATGTCCCAGACAACTATACGCGGTTTGTAATTCTTTCGAAAATGGATGCATCACCAAGCGGTAACGACAAGACTTCAATAATTTTCTCAGTTAAACATGTTCCAGGAGCACTTTACGATGCTTTAGGTGTGTTTGCAAAAAGAAAAATAAACCTCACTAAAATAGAGTCTAGACCTACGAGGAAAAAGCCTTGGGAGTACATATTCTACCTTGACTTTGAAGGCCACAAAACCGAACCGGAATGCATGGAAGCCCTTAATGAGCTTCGAGAAAAAACTCCATTTATAAAGGTTTTGGGCTCCTATCCAAAGGCTACCGGTTGAATCTAGCTTTTGTCAGGTTATTGACCACAGTCTCTTGTCTCAAGAGTTTTCAGCACCTCCAAGTAGTTTATCAAAAATGGCAATAAGCTTATATTAAACTACAGTACTTCCTTAAGGAAGTGGTGCAAAATGAGGGAATGCGTTCATACGGGGCGACTGCTTTCATTTCTGACGGCCTTAGCCAATTGCTAAAATTCAGCTTGTACGTTTTCTGGATTAATGAAAATTTTGCAACTCCCTTTAATATTTCGATAATGCTGAGGTGAGATGAGCTGTGAAAGTAAAATTTGCTGTTCCAGCTGGTTCACTGCAAAAGGCAACATTTGAAATCCTTGAAAGAGCTGGATACCGCGTGTCAGGACAGGAAAGGAGCTATAGACCAGCCATCAACGATCCCGAAATCGAATTAAGACTTTTAAGGCCCCAGGAGATTCCAATATTGGTGAGCGAAGGACTATATGATATTGGAATTTCAGGCATAGACTGGATTAAGGAAACAAACGCGGATGTCGAAATGCTCCAAAATCTTGAATATGGAAAAGTGAAGCTTGTAGTTGCCGTGCCAAAGAATTGGACAGAAATAAACTCGTTCTCGAGCCTACTAGAAAAGTTCTTAGCTTCTGGAAGAAATGTCAGAATATCTGCGGAGTATCTAAACATCACAGCAAATTACATTAAAAATAACCAGACATACCTCAAGTTTTTCGGTGACGCAGAGCCATTAATAGTTACACCATGGTGGCGAAAAGGCCAAAATTCGAAAGTCGCCATATTCCTGTCGTTCGGAGCCACTGAAGCTAAACCGCCAGAGGTTGCGGATGCAATTATTGACGTCACCGAAACGGGTACAAGCCTTGAGCAGAACAACTTAAAGGTAATAGATGTTGTGATGGAATCCACTGCATTTTTGATAGCGAACAAAAACTCGCTAGAGTCTGAAAAACGCGAAAAAATTTTTGATATAATGATGATGTTAAGAGGTGTCGTTGACGGTTCGAAAAGGCTACATATATTTGTCAACGTTAAGAAAGAGAATTTGGAGCGGCTTCTCCAAGAGTTGCCAGCATTGAAAAGGCCTACTGTTGCTCCGCTTGCTGATCCCGGCTGGTATGCAGTTAACACGGTGATTGAAAGAGATTCCTTCTTCAAAATTCTTCCAACAATACGAAAACTTGCGCAAGGACTTGTGGTTTATGAGCCGAGGCAAGTCCTGGCTCTAGAAAAGGTAGACCAGCAATGAAAATAATAAACATATACGAGCCATCTTCGTTCAAGCAAAAGTTTATGCATAGGGAGCCTGTAAAGGATAAGACTAAATTAGAAGCTTACGTGAAAGGCATAATCAAAGAAGTCCAAACAAAAGGCGACACGGCCCTAATTAAATTTGCAAGGAAATTTGACAAAGTTTCCCTCGATTCTAAAAGTTTAATGGTTAGCCGTGAAGAAATAAGCGAAGCTTATGAAAAAGTCACGGAAGATCAGATTAGCACTATAAAGGCTGTTAAGGAAAGACTTGAGACTGTTGAGAAACAAGTTTTAGAACGTTTAAACATGGAAATAGAGCTTGACGGAATATGCATTAAATTTTGTACACGTCCGATCCAGAGGGTGGGCTGCTATGTTCCCGGTGGAAAAGCTGCATATCCTAGCACCTTGCTGATGACTGTGATTCCAGCGCTTGTGGCAGGTGTGCCGAACATAGCCGTCTGTTCACCACCCAACCGGAACGGCTTGCTTAATCCTTTGACGCTGGTTGCAGCAGATATATGTGGAGTTAATGAAATCTATAAGGTAGGAGGGCCCCAAGCTATAGCGGCCATGGCCTATGGCACCGAAACTGTAAAGCCGGTGGACAAAATTGTGGGGCCGGGAAACATTTATGTAGCCATTGCAAAGAGACTAGTTTCCCGCAACGTGGCAATAGATTTTCCCGCCGGTCCAAGCGAACTTCTCGTTCTTGCAGATGAAAATGCAAATCCACGGTTTGTGGCTCTTGATATGTGCGCCCAAGCGGAACATGGACCGGACTCTACGGTTGGCCTGATTACAACGTCTAGGAAACTAGCTGAAAAAACCATTTCTGAATTGGAGGACATAGCGAAATCTACGCCTAGGAGCAGCATAGTTACGGAAGCTTTGTCAAACAATGGCTTTGTGGTTGTATGTGATACAGTGGATGAGATGGTTGATCTTGCAAACGCTTTCGCGCCGGAACATGTCGAGGTAATGTTGAAGAATCCAGAAGATGCTGTTAAAAGGCTAAATGCAGCGGGTATTGTTTTAGTAGGGCAGTATACTCCAGCCTCTCTAAGCGATTATTATGGTGGAACAAATCACGTGCTGCCCACGGGAGGGGTTGGAAGGATTTTCTCGGGTTTATCGTCTCTTGATTTCGTGAAAAGAATAGCCATTGTAAAAGGCTCGAGAAAAGGGTTGTCAAAAGCTTATGAGTATATCAGAATTTTATCGAAGGCTGAAGGATTGCCAGCTCACTTTAGAGCAGTGGAGGAGCGAATGAAAAATTGAAAAATGATAGGGCCGCATGGATTAAGCAGAAGCTTGAGGAGATGCGACCAAATATATACGCCTTTGGAGAATCTTCAAAACTTGTAGGGCAACTTTTCAATCTTGAACGTTCAAAAATTGTAAAGTTAAACGCGAATGAGAACTTCTTCATTCCCCGTGAAAAACTTCTTGCACTTATGATGGAAGCTTTGGAAGAATTTGATCCGCGTATCTATCCGCAAGGAGAAGAAGATGAAACACTTCGGGAGAAG
Source organism: Candidatus Bathyarchaeota archaeon (assembly GCA_018396705.1). Taxonomy (NCBI): domain Archaea; kingdom Thermoproteati; phylum Candidatus Bathyarchaeota; species Candidatus Bathyarchaeota archaeon. Next base: position 71,698 of record JAGTQZ010000002.1, on the reverse strand, counting down.
CTTGGCGGTTATGTGGGCCTCTCAGCCAACTACATAGCCGTGGGTAATGGAGGTGACGAGTTGATAGCAAGGGTAGCCAACCTGTTTCTTGAAAGGGGAGAGCAAGCTATCACTATTTCACCCACTTTCACAATGTATCATTATGCAGTGAAACTTCAGAGGGCTGAAGTTATTGAAGTCCCATTGAAAACGGATTTTTCTTTAAATATCGAGGCATTGCTGTCAAAGGTAACGCCAAAAACAAGATTGCTTTTCTTATGCTCGCCGAACAACCCCACGGCAAATCAGTTCGAAATAGACGACATAAAGTTTTTGATTGAGAATTTTCCGGGGATCGTCGCAGTTGACGAAGCCTACGTAGAGTTTGCCGATTACTCGCTTGTGCCACTTGTCCCAAAATATGACAATTTGATAGTTATTAGAACATTTTCTAAGGCCTTTGGCCTTGCAGGCTTGCGTCTCGGATACTGCATTGCAAATGATGAGATCATCAGAACATTGTCGAAAAATGTTGGATTACCCTATCCAGTGAGCATTTTTTCTTTAAAAGTCGGTGTGAAGGTTTTGGAAAATATGGATATTTTTGAAGAAGCTTTTGAAAAAACTCGGATAGAGCGAAAAAAGCTTATGAAATCCTTGAATGCAATCGATGGAGTTAAGGCTTTCAATTCAAAGACGAATTTTGTATTGTTTAAAACGGAGAAACCTTCAGACAATGTTTATCGCAGTTTATTAGAAAAAGGCGTCCTCGTTAGAAAAATGGGAACGGTCCTTGGCTTCCAGAATTGCTTAAGAACAACAGTTGGCTTACCATGGATGAACGCAAGGCTTATTGAAATACTCAAAGAAACATGCCAGTCAAACTCTGGAGGCTGAACAATGAGAATTGCCGAGATTTCTAGGAAAACGCGGGAAACCGAAGTCTGCGTAAAGGTCAACCTTGACTCCGTAGGGAAGGCCGACGGTAACACGGGAATAGCTTTTCTCAACCATTTAATAACTACGCTAGCCTTTCACAGCTTAATCGACATCACAGTTTCTGTAAAAGGAGACCTCAAACACCACATAACAGAAGATGTGGCAATATGTTTGGGTCAAGCGGTCAGAAAAGCATTAGGCAATGGTGAAGGAATAGCCCGATTTGGATTCGCAGCGGTCCCAATGGACTGCTCCCTTGTTTTCTGTGCCGTTGACTTGGCAAAACGTCCCTATGTTAAAATCGATTTAAAATTCAGGGGCAAAAAAATTGAGGACATGCCATGCGAGGATATTTACCATTTCCTAGAAAGTTTTGCCACGTCCATGCAGGCCAACGTCCACATATGGGCTCAGTACGGAGCTAATGATCATCACAAGGCTGAGGCAGCCTTTAAAGCTCTTGCGCTTTCACTGAGACAAGCAGTAACCATCGATCCAAGGAGGAAGGGTGCACCCAGCTCTAAAGGGTTGATTTAATTGCTGAAGGCAGTTATCCTCGACTACGGTGTTGGAAACATTTACAGCCTCAAATGTGCACTAGGCAAAATTGGATTCACACCATCAATAGGATTCAATAAAAAGTTACTCAACCAGGCAGACGTCGTAATCCTTCCAGGCGTCGGAAACTTTTTAAAAGTTTCGGGAAAATTGGCTTCCATTAAGGAGCACCTAACCGATTTAGCCAAAGAGGGAACGCCAATTTTGGGCATATGCTTAGGCATGCAACTTCTATTCCAAAAAAGCGAAGAGGGCCCAGGTGAAGGCTTAGCGCTTCTTGGAGGTGAAAATGTTAGGCTGCCAAGTTTGGTCAAAGTGCCTCACATGGGATGGAACATTGTTCAAGCGGTAAAGCCAAGCACTCTGTTTGATGGTATAGGAGACTATTTTTATGGTTACTTTGCCCACTCATACTATCCAGTTCCAGCCGAAAAAGATGTTGTATGCGCTGAAACCACCTATGGTGTAAGTTTCGCCTCCGTCGTCGCAAAACGAAACATCTTTGGCACACAGTTTCACCCGGAGAAGTCAGGCTCGCAAGGATTAAAGTTCCTTAAGAATTTCCGCAATTTTGTTAAGAGGTGAAACGCAGCGGTGAAAATCTTTCCAGCCATCGACTTAATGGATGGAAAGGTTGTGAGACTTCTTAAAGGTGATCCAGAAGCAGCGAAAATTTACGATTGGCTAGGGAAGCCTGTAGAGGTAGCTAAAAAGTGGGAAAAAGACGGAGCAGACGCCCTTCACGTAATTGACTTAGACGCTGCCTTAAACAGGGGAAACAACTTCGCTACAATTTCAGAAATAGTTCAAGCAGTGAAAATACCTGTACACGTCGGAGGAGGAATAAGAAGCGAGGAAGCAGCGGAAAAACTTCTTAGCATAGGCGTGGACAAAGTTATGCTTGGAACCCTGGCTTTTAAAAAGCCAGAAGCCATAAAATACTTAATAGAAAAATTCGGTGACTGCATTATCGTGGCGCTCGATTATGATGAAAATGGCAGGGTTATGATTGAAGGCTGGAGAAAAGAGGCTGAATTGAGCGTAGCTGAAGCTATGAAAAAATTCTTGAAGCTTAAGGTTAAAACTTTCCTGTTAACTTCAATAAGTAGAGATGGCACTCTTAAAGGAGTAAGCATTAACATCGTAAAGCGAATTTGCGCCCTGCAGAAAGCGCGGATAATTGCGGCTGGCGGAGTGAGTAGTTTAAACGACTTAGCCATTTTAAAGCAAGCCGGCGTTTATGGCGTGGTTATAGGAAAAGCCTTGTACGAAGGAGTTTTTACATTAAAAGAAGCTTTAGAACTTGCCAGGTGAAATGAATGCCCTTAGCGAAGCGTATTATACCATGCTTGGATGTTGATCATGGAAGGGTTGTTAAAGGGGTGCATTTCCTAAACCTAAAAGACGCTGGAGACCCCGTGGAGTTGGCAAGGCGATACTCAGAAGAGGGCGCAGATGAACTTGTTTTCCTCGACATTACAGCCTCACCTGAAAAACGGAAAATATTGAAGGACGTTGTAGAGAGAGTTGCCGCAGAAATAAATATCCCCTTCACGGTGGGCGGTGGAATACATAGCCTTTCAGATGCAAGAGTTGTACTCTGCAGCGGAGCAGATAAAGTATCAATTAACACCGCAGCTGTTGAACACCCCAGCTTAATTACAAGGCTTGCAAAAACCTTTGGGAAACAATGTGTTGTTGTCGCCATCGACGCTAAGAGACGATACGAAAAAACTGAAGGCAAAACCATGGTTGAAACAAAGGATGGAGCATGCTGGTTTGAAGTATACACGTATGGAGGACGCAAGCCCACAGGGATAGATGCAATTCAATGGGCAACCAAAGCGGAAGAGCTCGGAGCCGGAGAAATTCTCCTCACGTCTATGGATAGAGATGGAACAGAAAACGGGTACGACTTGGAATTAACTAGGAGCATTTCTGAAAACGTGAATATTCCAGTCATTGCAAGTGGAGGCGCAGGCAAACCAGAACATCTTCTTGAAGCCTTCTCCATTGGAAAAGCCGACGCCGCCCTCGCCGCATCCATTTTCCACTACAATAAATATCCGATACCATTTATTAAGAGGTTTTTGAAGGAAAAGGGGGTTGAGGTTCGCCTTTGAACATGAAAAAAATCAACATCGAACAGTTAGATTTCCAAAAAGGCGGCGGCTTAATTCCAGTGATAGTGCAAGACTTTAATACAAAAGAGGTCCTCATGTTAGCTTACACAAACCCTGAAGCTTTAAGAAGGACTTTAGAGACCGGTTATGCCCACTACTGGAGTAGATCTAGACAGAAGCTATGGATGAAGGGTGAAACCTCTGGAAACACCCAAAAGATTAAAGACATTCTAGTAGACTGTGACTACGACGCATTACTCTTTCTAGTTGAACAGAAAGGAAACGCATGCCACACAGGAGAGAGAACATGCTTCCATAACCAGATAGAAAAAGAAAAACGAGGTTAGACTGTTTCTTGGATTATTTCTCCCCTAATTTTTTGGCATTTTTCCGTTGCCTCTTTTATGGCCCTCATTAAGGCTTGGCGGATTTGGCTTCCCTCCAGCTCATATATAGCTTCAATTGTTGTTCCACCTGGCGTCGTAACCATATCTTTTATTTTGGCGGGATGCTCTTGTGTTTCCAATATCAGTTTTCCCGTTCCAAGAACTGTTTGGGCTGCACTGTAAAGCGACAAATTTCTGGGCAAGCCAACTCTCAATCCAGCGTACATTAAAGCCTCGATAAAGATTGATATGTAGGCAGGTCCGCTGCCGCTCAGGGCTGTTATGGCGTCCATGTATTTTTCTTCAACTTCTTGAGAGACGCCTATAGCGTTTAATAGTTTTTCAACTTTCTTTCTGTCGCTTGCCGTTATATCCTCGTCGCAGCAGTAAGCCGTGTAGGACGCTTGAACCAAAGCGGCGATGTTTGGCATTGTCCTAACAAACTTAGCTTTGGGGACTATTTTTTTGTAGAATTTTAGGGGAATTGTAGCTGCTGTTGATATTACAAGTTTTCCCTCAATTTCGCTGCTTATTTCTTTGAGAACTTTTCCAACATCTTTAGGCTTCACGCATAGGAAAATAACGTCAGCGTTTCTTGCAGCTTCCTTGTTGTTTGTAGTGGTCTTTGACCCTAATGCCTCCAGCTCTTTTAGCTTTTCCGCGTCGCGCCTTGTAGCGATAACGTTGCCCACGTATCCTGCCTTTAAAAGGCTTTTAACTATGGCGCTGCCGAGCATTCCCGCGCCTATTACAGTTATGGTCTCCATGTTCCATCAACCTTTCCAATTTGGTAACGCAAAATACGTTATGAGCTTATATAGCTTCCTATTTTGCGCTAAAATCCCACACTTGGTTTGAACAATTTTGGACGTAATCAAATTCTTTGTGGCTATTCTTGGTCTTTTGTGGCTTTTAAAGTAATATGATGACCAAAACATATATAAGAAGCCTTAAGCGCTTCCATGAAGCGTGTGATATAAAATGGAGTCAGTCTGCCCAGAATGCGGTGCAAAAATCGAAGTACCAAGCGACGTTTCAAAGGGTGAAATCCTATCGTGTCCAGATTGCGGACTTGAACTTGAAGTCAAAGAAGTCAACACAGACTCCGTAGTAATTGAAGAACTCCAAATTGAGGGAGAAGACTGGGGCGAGTAGCCAACCCTCAATTTTCTTTTCTTCCTCTTCATAACTTTTAAACCGGATGCGCCATGAGCATAGCAATTCTCTGTGAGCAAACAGGAACAGATGAAATGGGGATACAGCTAACAGCCGAGAAGCATGGCATAAACTTAACATTTATACCATTCCGCAAAACTTCTTTTTTAATAGCAAACAACCGTTGGCAAATCAAAAGTTTGAGTAAAGATTTTTCAGAAGAGTTAAAAAATGTCTCCGTGATATTGAATAGGGCGCAGAGCAAGAACCGCCGATTGTTTATTGGAGCAATTTTTGAAACACTGGAGAAGAAAGTTCTAAATCCTCTGCAAGTCGAATATGTATGTTTCAGCAAGCTTAGGACACTTCTCCGCTTTTGGAAAGAAAGGATCAGTATACCAGCAACGGTTTATGTGCCATGCGACCCTAAGGAGAAAACTGCTGATGGACGTGAAATTTCAAATGAAACTGAAATCGCCCAATTAGTTCAGCAAGCGATTGGGAATAATCCCGTTGTGGTGAAACCAGATGCAGGTTCACATGGCAGGGACATCAAACTGGCCGCTGAACAGCAGGAGCTCCTTAATATTTTGAGCGAAATTAAGCCTTCCATCATAAACCCGATTGGGGTATTAGCCCAAGAGTTTATTAATAAATGGTTTTTCGATTTGAGAATAATTGTCGCGAAGGAGAAAGGTAAAGAGGCCTGCTGTCACCCAAATGCAATGGCTAGAACGGGACTTAGGGATTTTAGGACAAACGCATATTTAGGCAACATGGTTTTCGGGGTAAGTTTGCCCCAACAAATAAGAGAAAAAGCTGTAAGATGTGCTGAAGCTATAGGAAAAGGTTGTGACGCTTGGGTTTTAGCCCTCGACGCGATGATAAACTTTGGAAAAGAGATGGCGGTCAGCAATGAACTTGCAATGGAATTTGAACGGTTAAAACCATTTTTTGACGAGATACAGAAAGTCAAAAAGGAGAAAGTAACGAAGGAAAATTTTATCCAATGGAACGAAAAATTGGAAAGGTCGTTTAACAATTACGCAAGCTCCGAGGCGTACCGCCACATCCAAAAAACAATACAGGAACAGGTTAAAGACATGAAAGACCATATAATGTTTCACGAAGCAAACGCTTGCCCAGATTTCTGGGAACAAACTAGACTGGCCGCCGAGATAAACTTGGCAGAGCAACTTTTAAGATGCGCGGAGAGTCTCCTTGACAAAAATTAGGTTTGGAAGTGGCTAAAATGAGGGTAGGCGTTATTGGCGGTTCAGGATATGTTGGCGGAGAACTTTTGAGACTACTGCTTTTCCATCCGAAAGTAGAAGTAACTCTAGTTACTTCACAGAAACAGGCTGGTGAGTATGTTCACACTATACATCCAAACCTAAGGGGAGCCACGCAGCTAAAATTCATTCCTTACGGGTTGTCTGAAATAAAAGAGAAATGCGATCTGGTTTTCACAGCCTTGCCGCATGGTGCCTCAGTTAAATATGTTCCAGAACTGCTGAATGCAGGCTTAAAGGTTATTGATATGAGCGCAGACTTCCGCTTAAAAGATTCTGAAAATTATCCTAAATGGTACGGATGGAGCCATCCAGCTCCAGAAATACTTGCAGAAGCGGTTTATGGCCTCCCAGAACTTCATCGAGAAGAAATAAGAAAAGCGAGGCTTGTAGCTTGCCCTGGTTGCATGGCAACCGCCACCATCTTAGCCTTGGCACCGCTAGTTAAAGCAGGCTTCATTGACAAGGATAGAATAGTCGTAGATGTTAAGGTAGGTTCATCTGGTGCGGGTAATCGCCCATCAATAGCATCACATCACCCTGAAAGGTCCGGTGGAACGAGGCCATACAAACCAGTTGATCACAGACATATTCCAGAGATAGAACAAGAGTTGAATTTAATCGCTGGAAGGCCGGTGAAGGTCGCGTTTACCCCGCATGCTGTAAACATAGTGCGCGGTATACTTTCCACAATTCACACGTTCCTGGTTAAAGAGGTAACAATGAAAGATGTTTGGATGGCTTACCGCTCAGCTTATGAGGGTGAACCCTTCATCCGTTTTGTCAGATATAAAAAGGGACTTTACCAGTTTCCAGATCCAAAAATAGTTGTCGGCTCAAACTTTTGTGATATAGGTTTCGAGCTGGATTCACGTGTTAACAGGCTTGTAGTTTTCTCTGCGATAGACAACCTTGTAAAAGGAGCCGCGGGCCAAGCAGTTCAATGCCTAAACATAATGTCTGGATTTGACGAAAAAACAGGCTTAAACCATGTAGGTTTCCACCCGGTGTGAGAAAATGCTGATTGTTGTGAAAGCTGGGGGAAACGTTCTTAAAAATAATCTTGGCGAAATTGCCAGCGACGTAGGAGATGTTGTCCACAAAGGCGGAAACAGTGTTATCTTCGTCCACGGAGGGGGAGCCGAAGTAACGGCTATCGCTGAAAAACTTGGCCAAGAACAGAAATTTGTAATCTCTCCTGAAGGTTTCAGAAGCCGATACACAGACAAAGACACAGTGGAAATCTATAATATGGTCATGTCCGGCAAAATCAACAAAAAAATTGTCTCAGTTTTTCAAAGCTGCGGAGTGCGCAGCATTGGACTTTCGGGTGTAGACGGCGGTCTCCTCAAGGCAAAAAGAAAGGAAAGAATGATCATAGTCGACGAAAGGGGAAGAAAAAAAGTCATTGACGCTGGATTTTCCGGGAAAATACACGAAGTAAACAGTGAACTCCTTAAGCTTCTTATAGGAAACGGGTACGTGCCAGTAATATCACCGGTAGCCATAGGAGAAGAATTTGAGCTTTTAAATGTTGACGGTGATCGCGCTGCTGCTAGCATTGCCGGCGCAGTAAAGGCAGATGAACTTGTTTTTTTAACCGATGTGGAAGGCGTTATCCTAGACGGGAAAGTCGTACCAATAACGAAAAGTTCCGAAATCAAAGAGGCCCTTCCAAAAATAGGCGCAGGCATGAGCACCAAAGTACACGCGGCCGCTGAAGCTCTAAACATTGGTGTTAAAGAAGTGATAATTTCTTCTGGACTGCGGAAATCTCCAATTACATCAGCTATTCGACATGAAAATGGAACAGTGATAGTTAATGGATGAAAGTTCCATCATGACTTTAGAAGACAAGTACATGATAAGGTCCTACGCAAAGAGGCCTATAGTGATTTCCAAGGGTGAAGGTGTTTATCTATGGGATATAAACGGTAAAAAGTACTTGGACTTTACCGGAAACTATGGAGTCTGCATTCTCGGTTACTCTCACCCAGCCATAGTTCAGGCAATAAAAAGGCAGGTAGAAAGGCTTATCCCGTGCCATGGCTCCTTTTACAATGAGACAAGAGCGAAGTTCCTTGAAAAGTTAATTAAAATCGCGCCTAAAGGTTTGACCAAAGCCTTTCTTGGAAACAGTGGAGCCGAAAGTGTTGAATGCGCCATAAAAATGGCGCGTAAATACACTGGGAAAACAGAGATAATCGCGATGATGGGTGGCTTCCATGGAAAAACCATGGGTGCCCTTTCCGCAACATGGAAGGAAAAGTATAGGGGGCCTTTTCAGCCTCTTGTGCCGGATTTCAAACATGTGCCAAGGTTCAACCTGCAGAAGATAAAGGAGGCGATCACGGAAAAGACTGCAGCAATCATAGCTGAGCCGGTGCAAGGCGAAAGCGGTGTCATAGTTCCACCTGAAGGATTTTTCCAGTCTTTAAGAGAGTTGTGTGATAAAACAGGAGTTCTCCTAATATTGGATGAGGTCCAAACTGGAATGGGCAGAACCGGGAAAATGTTTGCTTGTGAACATTGGGCCATAACACCTGACATTTTATGTGTTGCCAAATCGATTGCCGGGGGCTTACCTCTTGGAGCAACTTTGGCCAAAGAGGAAATAGCGTCTGCCCTTGAAGTTGGAGAACACACAAGCACGTTTGGAGGGAACCCCGTTGCATGCGCTGCAGGATGCGCCACGATCGATGTGCTTATCGAAGAAAAGCTTCCAGAAAAAGTTGGAAAGCTTGGGCGTTACTTTTTGGATAGATTAGAAGAATTGCAGTTACGCCACAGAATAATGAGGGAGGTACGCGGCTTAGGCCTCATGGCAGGAGTGGAATTAAAGATTGATGTTTTAAATGTGATATTGGGTGCTCTGCAGAAAGGGGTTCTCATGCTCGATGCCGGTAAAAACGTGTTACGCTTTTTGCCTCCATTTATAATTACCGAAAAAGATATTGATACAGTTATAACGGTAATGGATGAAATCTTGAATGGAGAACATTGCCCAAGAACAAGCCATTCAGTTTCTAACTAGTCTCCTAAAGTTTTACAGTCCATCAGGCAAAGAGCAAGAAGTAAGCGTCTTCATTGCAGATGAAATGAGAAAATTTGGATTTAAGGTCGACATTGATGGTGTTGGAAACGTGCTAGGCAAGGCTGGACATGGAAAACCAGTGATTTTGTTATGTGGACACATTGACACTGTTCCGGGATATATTCCAGTAAAAAAGGTTAATGGCAAACTGTATGGAAGAGGCGCTGTGGATGCGAAGTCCCCATTGGCAGCCATGATATTGGCTGCCACCTCTGTTTTAAAAACAATGTCTTCTGGAAAAATTTTAGTAGCCTGTGTTGTTGAGGAAGAAAAAACCGGTAAAGGCATCAGACATTTAATAGAAAGTGGGCTGACAGCAGACTACGCCATTTTTGGAGAGCCAAGCGACACTGGAAACATAATTATAGGTTATAAAGGGATGTTGAAGGTTAGAGTTACTTGCAGAACAGCTGGGGGTCATTCGGCAGCTCCTTGGCTGTTTGAAAACGCTATTGAAACAACTTTTGATCTTTGGAAAACTCTAAAGGAGACTTTGAGTCAACATGATTCTTCAAAGGGTCGCTTCTACTCGGTCACTTCTTGCCTAACCTACTTGAGGGGAGGAAGCTTCGCCTCAAATGTTCCATCTAAATGTGAAGCCTTGATAGATGTTAGGGTTCCACCCCAATTAACATGCATTCAGATATATGACGAAATAAATAGAGGTATAATGCAATACCAAAGCGCAAAGCTCGGGGTTAAATTCAAAACAGAATTAGTTGATTCTGTGGAACCCTTTGAGGCAGATAAGAACAGCCAACTTGTTAGGATATTCACACATGCTATTAGGAAAATCGTTGGAAAAACTCCGGTTCTTTTAAGGAAGACTGGAACCAGCGATATGAACCTGCTAGGCAGAGCGCTAAAAATACCTGTTGTAGCATACGGCCCAGGTGATTCAAGCCTAGACCACGCTCCAAACGAGCATGTGAGCATACAAGAATACTTGACAAGCATACAAGTGATTAGAGAAGTCTTGATAAGGCTATTAGGTCAATCTTCCAGCATATAAAACAGAAGAAAATAGCGAATCGACTTTTTGCGGGACAAAATTGAAAAATTGGGGATTTGGAAGTTTAAACGGGTAAGCCCAGCTTCTGGTATATCTTCTTCCTGTTTTCTTCAACGTTTTTCGCCACATCCATAAAGAGATTGTTGCCGTGGGAGTCTATAGCCACCGTTAACGGGCCGAAGTTTTCAACTTCAAATATCCATAGGGCTTCGGGTGTTCCAAGGTCAAGCCATTCGACGCCTCTAACATCTTTAATAGCTTTTGCTGCCAGTATTGCGGCGCCTCCAGTGAAGGCCCCATAAACAGCGCCATACTTTGCCATTGCATCTGTTGTTCTTTTACCCATGCCGCCCTTGCCTATGACGACACGAACTTTGAAGTTTTTAATGAACTCGTCTTCGAAAAGATCCATGCGGGTGCTTGTTGTCGGACCAGCTGCCACAGCGACCCATTTGTCACCTTCCTTGCTGACCACTGGGCCGCAGTGAAAAACTGCCAAGCCTTCAAGGTCTATTGGTAGCTTTTTGCCTTCCTTCACATATTCTAGGGCACGGCGATGGGCTTGGTCTCTGGCTGTTACGATGGTGCCAGTTATGTAAAGCACGTCGTTTACTTTCAGTTTGCGGATTTCCTCTTCGGATATAGGTGTTTTAAGGTGGTATACTGCCATGTTTTTCACCTCAAACTTTTCCTTTATGAGTTAAATATTCAACGGTTCCATCTGCGTGAATTCTTGCAGAAGCCCTTCTGGCAGCCCAGCAGTTGAAGGCCACAGCCGCCGGGAAGGAGGCGGGATGTCTAAAGGCATATTCCACGTGCACGCCTAAAACAGTGGTTTTGCCGCCAAGCCCCATGGGGCCGATCCCAGTCATGTTGGCTGCCTCGTAAAGTTCCTTTTCAAGTTTTGCTATTTCAGGATTTGGGTTCGGCTCGTTTAGGGGTCTTAAAAGCGCTTTTTTAGCGAGTTTCATGGCTATATCTGCTCCGCCGCCCATGGCCACACCCACTATCGTCGGGGGGCAGGGCTGAGCGCCAGCCTTAATAATTGATTCAATGACAAACTTTTTCAAGCCATTGATTCCCTCTCCTGGTACAAGCATCCCAGTTAAGCAAACGTTCTCGGAGCCGCCTCCTTTAGTCATAACTGTTAAATCCAACAGGTCGCCGGGCACGATCTCCCAGTGTACATACGGTATGAACCTTCCAGTGTTGTCGCCGCTGTTTTTCTGCGTGAACGGATCAACAGCATTCGGCCTTAAAGGTATCTCTTTTGTTGCTTTTCTGGCAGCATTTACTAAAGCATTTTCGATTTTGTCGAGACCTCGCACCTCAGCACCTGCACTCACATAAAATATTATTGTGCCTGTGTCCTGGCATATTGGAGCTTGATATTTCTCTGCAAGTTCAATGTTGTCTAAAATAGCTTTTAGCTGAGTTTTTGCCGCCTCGCTTGTTTCACCTTCATAAGCCTTTTTCAAGGCTTGTTTTACGTCTTCTGGAAGATATATCACCGCCTGTTTTATTAGGTTAAAAGCAACATTTTCAACAGTCTCAATCTTCAAGGGTTTCCCTCTTGCGGGGTGTTTGTTGACACTTGACTAATATAAAGCTTAAAAAAGTTTCCAAACACTTTAACTCATCTCTCCATGGAACCTGGCAACCAATTCCACGTTTGCTTTAAATACCGCCTGATCTAATTGTCTCTGGGAAATTTATGTCAGAGGAAGAAAAGGGGAGCCCCACAAGGCAGAGGTATGAAACCCTCGAAGACCTCCCGGGGATTGGGCCTTCGACAGCCCAAAAGCTTAGAGAACTAGGCTTCCATACGGTTGAGTCTCTGGCTATGGCGACTGTCCGCGAACTAGAACCGGCTGGCATAAGTGAGAAAAAGGCTTTAGCCATAATCAGTGCAGCCCGCTCTTCCATTGGAGTATCCTTCATCCGCGCTGATGAACTCCTTAAAATGAGGCAGAATGTGTTGCGGCTTACAACCGGAAGCAAGGCTTTAGACAAACTTTTAGACGGGGGACTAGAAACTCAAACCATAACCGAGTTTTACGGGGAGTATGGCAGCGGAAAAAGCCAAATATGCCATCAGCTCTGCGTGAATGTACAGCTTCCGCCTGAAAAGGGAGGCCTTAATGGGGCTGCCCTATACATAGACACCGAAAACACTTTTAGAACTGAGCGTATAGTGCAGATGGCGAAACATCTTGGACTTGATCCTGAAAATGTTGTAAAAAACATAATTTACGCTGAAGCTTACACGTCGGATCACCAGATGTTTCTGTTAGAGAACGCGGATAAAGTGATAAAAGAGAACAATGTTAAACTAATAGTAATCGACTCTTTAACAGCCCATTTCAGAAGCGAATACCTCGGGCGGGAAATGCTTGCCTCTAGACAGCAAAAACTCAACAAGCACATGCATAAACTTATACGCTTAGCGAGAGCGTTTAACGCCGTGGCGGTCGTAACAAACCAAGTTATGGCGAAGCCAGACATGTTTTTTGGAGACGCTATCCACCCGGTGGGCGGTCACATTGTAGGACACACAAGCCACACGCGGATATACCTTAGAAAGGCCTCCCATGGTCCCGTGCGAATTGCCCGTCTGGTTTCAAGCCCATACCTGCCTGAAGGGGAAGAAGTGTTTAAAATAACTGAAAATGGCATAGAGGACGTCTCAGAAGAGGACAAAGCCAAGGCCAGTGGGCGTTAGAATGCCTGTACCCTCCGCTATGGTTACACGTTTCTTCCAGTTAATTCTTAACAAACAGTTTGCTGAAGCTGAACGCGAGTTAGAAAGAATCAAACAGAAAATGCACAAAACAGAGTGGAACAGGGGTTACTTCAGAGCCTTATATGGAATGCTACTCGTAAAAAAATCCAACGCTAACGATTCTTACGCATTTTTTGCGAAACTGAATTTAAACGACAGAGAAACACTACAAGCCTGCAGGCAGGAATTTCTAGAACATGTGAGAAACCGACTTCACGGCGACTTCGACCGCGGCTTTTTCGCAGCATGGGCTGATTTTACACGGATTATAAGCAAACTAACCGTTAACGAAATCCAACAGGCAACTCCACAACAGAATGAAGAAGAAAACGGCAAAAAGCCTCCAGATGACGAAAGCCAAGCTAAAATTGAGGATTTCATTGAATAAATTAAGCGCTTGCAATTACTGTGTATAGAAGCACCCAGAAAACAAGCCAGGACAAAATATAAATGCCTATGCCCGTTGTAAGGATTTTCTGGGGCTTATCCACTTTCCATACGAATTTTGGCTTGATTATGTAATAGGACAGCATGTAAACTATAAATGCAAAAGCAACACCGTTCGTTAAAACGTTTACATTAAACTTCATGTTAATGGTATTCGTTGCCAAGCCATAGCCTATGCATATTAAGGCTGCTACTATACCTAAGGCAAACCGCAACCAGTACAAGGCTTCTAAAGGCTTCATAACCCTCCACTTCTGCACCTATAAGGCATGCATTAAATTTAAAGTTGACTATCAACTTTTCAATCGCAGTCTAATGTCTTATAAAGAAGAATTGGTTAAAACTAACATTCATAACATAAACCCTATAATGCATAGGTCTCAAAGTGGTGACGTTTGCGGGGAGAGTTCAGAAGTTTTGATTTAGCAGCCGCTGTCCGCGAATTAAAAGAATCCATTTTGAACTCTAGGGTAAACAATATTTACCAGCTAGATGAGGCGACGCTGCTTTTTAAACTGCGACGGGGCGAAAACGTTTTTAGACTTGTCTTTGAGGCTGGTAAACGCCTAAATTTAACATCTTATGCTATGGAGAAACCTCTCGTTCCACCAGCCTTCTGCATGGCATTAAGAAAGTATCTCCGAAACACTTTACTAAAAAATATTGAACAGTACAAGTTTGAACGCATAGCCATCCTATCTTTCACGGGCAAAACCGGCGAGTTTAGGCTTATCATCGAACTCTTCGGAGAAGGGAACATAATTCTAGTGAACAGCGAAAACAAGGTTGTGCAGGCTTTACGGTACAAGCGGATGCGAGACCGAAATATCCTTCGAGGCGAAAACTTTGTTTTCCCCCCTCCGAGCGGACAAAACCCCATGGAAATAACTCTGCAAACTTTCATAGAGGGCTTAAAGAATTTCGGAAAAACTGAGGTTGTTCGGGCTCTTGTCCGTTTTCTAGGCATAGGCGGCATATACGCCGAGGAGCTTCTCTTAAGACTTGGAATAGACAAAACCACGCCGTGCAGTAGCCTAAACGCTTCTCAAATGGAGGAAATCTACAATGGCCTTGTAGGGTTAATTCGTCAAGTTTTGGAGGGGAAGCTTGAACCATGCATAGTTTTCAACGAGGAAGGCGCATTTTGGGATGTGGTGCCTTTAAGGCTTAAACGCTACGAAGGGCTGAAACACCAGTTCTACAACAGCTTTAATGAAGCTCTAGACGAATTTTACACAAAAATTAAGACTCTAGAAAAAGTAGAACACAAAAAAGAAGATGAAGCGTTGAAACGAGAAATTGAACGCCTCGGAAGGGTTTTAGCCGAGCAGGAAAAAGCCTTACAGGATGCGGAGCAAAAAGCCGAAAGATACAGGCAAATCGGCGACTTGATATATACTTATTCCGGGGAACTCCAAACGTTGCTTAACAGACTTTGGGAAGAGAAAAAGTTTGGAGCAACCTGGGAAACTATAACCTCAAATATTCTAGCTGAGAAAAAAGCTGGCTTGAAATCGTCCAGGTTTTTCGAATCTCTTGACAAGCAACGACTTATTTTGAACGTCAGCATTGAAGGCATACCTTTCAGTTTAGACCTGCGGAGAGACTTGTTTGCCAACGCTGCTGAGTACTATGAAAGGGCTAAGACTGCAAAGCGTAAAGTAGAGGGTGCCAAGGCAGCCTTAGAAGAAACGAGAAGGAAATTTCTGGAGGCAGAGGCTAAACTTAAAGAGGCAGAGGAGGTGGCGCTGACGGCACCTTCCAAAGTTGAGAAAGAGCTTGCCAAACGCAAAATAAGACAGAAGCGCTGGTTTGAAAAGTTTAGGTGGTTCACGACATCTGACGGTTTTCTCGTGGTGGCAGGTAAAGATGCAGCAAGCAACGAAGCGCTAATAAAAAAGTACACTAATCCAGAAGACTTCGTTTTCCACGCAGATGTCGCTGGCGCCCCTTTTGTTGTTGTAAAGACTGAGGGGAAAACGCCGAGTGAACAGTGTCTCCGTGAAGCTGCAGAATTTGCAGCCGCCCACTCAAGGGGCTGGCGGGAAGGTTTCGCGTCCATAGACGTTTACTGGGTTAAACCAAGCCAGCTAAGCAAGACCGGCGCCTCTGGCGAATATGTGCCTCATGGAGCCTTCGTTGTTCTGGGAAGCAGAAACTGGATGCGAAACATTCCTACAAGAATAGCAGTAGGCGTTACATTCGACAAGGAAACAGGCGAGCCAACATTCATAGGCGGAGCCGTTGACGCCGTGAAAGCCAAAACGAACGTCTACACCATCATTATGCCAGGAGAAATAGAAGGAAAAATTCTGTTACATCAAGTTTTAAAAGCGTTAGCAGAGAAAACGCCGAAAGATAAGCGGGATAAATTGTTGAAGGCTAACTTAGAAGCTTTAAGGGAGCTTATTCCCTACGCTAAAGGCAGGATTCTTCAAGAATGAGGATGTAAAAGGTGGTCTAAGGGCTTGGCCATGTGGTCTCCGTCACCATTCTCCTCCAGCCGGCTTTTGGCCTCATGACATAGGAGGTGATCCGGCCGCAGGTTCCCCTACGGCCACCTTGTTACGACTTCTCCCCCCTCACGAAGCTTGGGTTCGACGCAGCCAACAGAGACCACGCCTCACCCAAGCCCCGCTCGGGTGGAGCGACGGGCGGTGTGTGCAAGGAGCAGGGACGTATTCACCGCGCGATGGTGACGCGCGATTACTAGGGATTCCATGTTCACGAGGGCGGGTTGCAGCCCTCGATCCCAACTACGGCAGGTTTTAGGGATTGCCTTCCCCTTTCGGGGTTGGAACCCATTGTACCTGCCATTGCAGCTCGCGTGTGGCCCGGGGGATTCGGGGCATACTGACCTGCCGTGGCCCGCTCCTTCCTCCGCCTTATCGGCGGCAGTCCCCCCAGTGTGCCCGGCGCAATGGCCGGTTGCAACAGGGGGCGCGGGTCTCGATCGTTGCCTGACTTAACAGGACACCTCACGGCACGAACTGGCGACGGCCATGCACCTCCTCTCAGCTTGTCTGGCAAGACCTTCAATCTGGCCTTCATCCTGCTGTCGCCCCCGGTAAGGTTCCCGGCGTTGACTCCAATTAAACCGCAAGCTTCACCCCTTGTGGTGCTCCCCCGCCAATTCCTTTAAGTTTCAGCCTTGCGGCCGTACTCCCCAGGCGGCGGGCTTAACGGCTTCCCTGCGGCACTGGCACGGCTCGTAGCCGTGCCAACACCTAGCCCGCATCGTTTACAGCTGGGACTACCCGGGTATCTAATCCGGTTCGCTCCCCCAGCTTTCATCCCTCACCGTCGGGCGCGTTCTAGCCGGCAGCCTTCGCCACTGGTGGTCCTCCCGGGATTATAAGATTTCACCCCTACCCCGGGAATACCGCCGGCCTCTCCCGCCCCCTAGCCGGACAGTATCCCCCGCAGTCCAGCGATTGAATCGCTGGATTTAACAGGGGACTTGTCCAGCCGGCTACGGATGCTTTAGGCCCAATAAGCGTCCCCACCACTCGGGGAGCGGGTATTACCGCGGCGGCTGACACCCGACTTGCCCTCCCCTTATTCCCCCAGCTGGCTACACTGGGGAAAAGCCGTCCTCAGCGGACGGCACTCGGGGTGACCCCGTCACGCTTTCGCGTATTGCGGAGGTTTCGCGACTGCTGCGCCCCGTAGGGCCTGGACCCTTGTCTCAGTGTCCATCTCCGGGCTCCCGCTCCCACGGCCCGTACCGGTTATAGGCTTGGTGAGCCGTTACCTCACCAACTACCTGATCGGCCGCGGCCCCATCCTTGGGCAGCGTCTAGAAGCATGGTCTAGACGCCCTTTCGGCGAGGACCCATTCCAGGCGTCCTCACCTATCGGGGATTAGCCCCAGTTTCCCGGGGTTATCCCCGTCCCAAGGGCAGGTTAGCCACGTGTTACTGAGCTGTGCGCCGCGCCTCCACCGTGGCTTGGAGGCGCACGACTAGCATGTCTTAGTCCCACCCCGATAGCAGTGGGGTCCGGCAGGATCAACCGGAGTTGTTCCGGCGACCAGCCGGATACGCTTATTGGCATACGGCCGCAAAGCCGACTGGATTTGGAGGGAGATCCACATAGCCAAAGCCCATTTCAGACCTAACATGGTTATTGTCAGGTCCACATTTTTGTGCCCGCAAGTGGAGGCCAACCATCCTCATCCCTTGGGCGCTTAACGCCTTTATGGTTGGGGTTGGGCCGCCGCCGGAAATGCGGGCAGCTTAATTTTCACCAAGATATTCTGGAAGACATGTCAGCAGATATAAACGTTTCCTTCGTCCCTAATATAAGTTGTTATTTGTCAACCAGTTTTTACGTTTCATGTTTTGCGCCAGCAGCCCCTATCACCCCTCAAGAATGCTATTAGGCTTCTAAGTCTTGCAAACACATTAATAATCCTTAATATTAAGTAAAGCGGAGTATAGACAAGAAGATGTTTATGGTTATATTGACCGTAGGAAAATTTTAGGGCGATGGCTTGATAGATTACCCCTACAAAAAAGGCGAAAAGGGTGTAAACTATTAAGTTTAGGAGAAAGAACATCTTATCCGGCGCAAACAATATAAAAATGGGCAGACTTAACATGGCTACGATTTCGATTAGGCTGCATCCATAACCCAATATTAAAGCGTCCCAAAGGAATAAACTTAGGAAACGTTTTTTGAAAAGCAAATCCTTGTGGATAGATAGAATATTGTGAATGCCGCCTGCGAACCATCGCAGCCGCTGATTCCAAAATGCCTTTAATGTTTTTGGCGCAACAGTCGCGCTTCTAGCACTACCGGTGTACCCTATGGGCAAATTTTTCTTTTGCATTTCTAAGGTTATTTCCATATCCTCAGCCACAGACTTCATGGTTTTTTCATTCAGTATTTCTATAAGCACATCTGCCCGATACAAGCCCATGGGACCTGGAATTACCAAAATGGAGTTTTTCAGTGCTTGGGCACTTCGATATACTCCCAATCCCTGACTGTATTCAAGCTGTTGAAGGGTTATGTATAGCCCTCTTTCGTCTTTTCCGTCGGTTGGATGAACATAACCGCTTATAGCATAGTAACCAGCTCCTTCTGCAGTTTTAACAAGTTCTTTTAAGGCGTTCGGTTCCCACCACGTGTCAGCATCCACGAGAGCTATGAATTCGCCTCGCGCCCTGTTAATTCCGGTTCTTATGGCTTCGGCTTTGCCGAGGTTTACGCAGTGCCTAACAACCTTGCATCTAACGTTAGGCCACTGTTTCTGACATTTTTGTATGGTTGCCCAGGCCATTTCATAGGTGTAATCGCTGCTTCCATCGTCTACAACTATGATCTCGCAGAAACCCGGATAGTTGGAGGCGTTAGCGAAGAGGCTTGTTATGCACCTCGTGATGTGTTTTTCCTCATTGTATGCTGGCACTACAAAGGTAACTGATGGGTATTGGGCACTATCGCCTGTATGTTTTTTCCTTTTGTGCATCCAAGCGGCAACGATTCTCATGCCGCCAAGGCCTATTGCCAGAAAAACGTAGAGAGTGAAAAAGGCATAGAGGGTTCCGTGCCAAAGCCAATGGGTTGGCTGAGTACTTGGAACATAGCCAAAAACATGAACCAAAAAAGCGTAAGCCACGACGGGAAAATACAACCAACATAAGACTGCTAAGAAAACCGGCAGGGCGAACAGTAAATAAAGTAATTTTGAACTTTTCTTTTTCGAAACTTTTTCAAGCATAAAAATCTGCCCTGCGCCTTCTCCTAAGCCATTTTCCAAAGATCATGCAAAATAAAACAGTATTCCCACAGGGAAATATTTCAAAAGCAAGCTAAAACCTAACAGACATTTATCAATACCTAAACCCTTCAGATTGCCTTTACTCTATTCTGTGTAGTATTGAGTCACGCTCTATGGGTCTGTTAGGGCTGGACTGCCAGAATGGCTAGTTAGCAATCTCCCCGATAACTGTTGGTAGTTCTTTTAGGCTTTTGATAATTTTGTCTGGTTTAACCCCCTTACTAGGCTGAGTTGGCCAATCAGTTGCAGATGTTCTTCTTATAATAAGTATGGCTTTCATTCCGACATTTTTAGCGCCTTCAATATCTACGCTGGGCGTGTCGCCAACAAAAACGGTTTTAGATGGTTCGGTTTTGATTGTTGTTAGGGCTTTTTTGAAAATTTCTGGGCTTGGCTTTCGTTTATTAATTTCACCGGAAATTACAATGGCTTCAAAGAATCTTTTCATTTTAAATTTCTCAAGCAGTTTTCTGGCACATTCTGGAAGGGCGAAGTTGGAAACTATACCCAGCTTGTATTTTCCGTATAGTTTTTCTAAAGCCGTTGGAGCTTCCTCGTCTATTTTAACATATTTGCTGAATTCTTCAGCGAATGCTTCCGTTGCTCCGGTTACGATAGAATCTGTGAGTGAGTAGTTGTAGCCAAGCTTCTGTAATGTTTGCCAGACTCGGACTTTAAAGTGTGGTTCCTCAAGACTATTAAGGGTTTCCATGTATAGACGGTCTCTTACCTCGAAATAGGCGTGTTTAAATTTTTCGAAAGATGCATTGACACCATTTTCAACTAGAAAACCATGAAGCCTCTTAAGGCAAGGTATGTAGAAGGTATTGCCGCCTTCTATCAGGAGTAAAGTATCAAACAAATCAAATAGTACAGCTTCGACTTTCAAGAGCGACCCTTAAACTATGTTTTAGACGCATTGCTGATTTGAAAAATTTTCTTGTTTTATGTAAAGAGTTTTCTTAGCGTTTCTGCTTTGCAGAGAACAGCCCTAGAATTAGATGTGGTCTTATTCTTTCTTTCAAAAGTTTCAACTATTTCCTTCAGCGCGTTTGGTTTCAAAATCGACTGAGAACCCACGATGAATATTAACGTTCCCAAAGCCTTGTTAACACCCGTTTTTATAGCTTGTTTTATGCCAAGTTTTGTTGAATGCCTTACTACCTTGCCACCAACATGAGGCCACCTCCTTCTGCATTTTTGTATGGTTGCCCAGGCCATTTCATAGGTGTAATCGCTGCTTCCATCGTCTACAACTATGATCTCGCAGAAACCCATGTAATGGACCGCGTTTTTGAATAAGCTTACTAGACATTGAGGAATCAGCCTTTCACAATTGTATGCCGGGACAATTATGGATACTGAAGGCTTGAAAATGCTTTTGGGATAAGCTTGCACCCTCATCCTTCCTCCACTAGAGACTGTTTCACTAAAGGCTGTTTCGACGCTAAAGATAAAGCAAGTATTCCCGTGGAAAAATATTTCATTAAGGGGAAGCTGCAGTGAATTTTGTGGCTGATATTGATTTTATGTTTAGAAGACTTAAATAGGCTTACAACAGTTTCTGAATTCTTAGGAAAGGCGGAGAAAACAGTCCATGGAAGATCTTTCACGATACTATGCCCTCCTCAAGGATCCGACTAGGCGCAGGATAATCGAGGTTTTGGGCAACCAAGAAAAGATTGGGTTTAAGGAACTTCGCGAAACACTGGGTGTAGGTGTAGGCACCGTTTATTATCATTTAGATATGCTTTCAGACTTTATTGAGCAGGATAAACAGCGCAAGTACCGGTTAAACGCAAAGGGACAAATGCTTTATAGAGTTTTAAAGGATGGAAGTGTTCCAGCCAGCCTCGAGATAAGTGAAACCCTAAGCCATCGGGCAGTTAAATGGCTTTTTCTGTCTCCAATATTCGCATTAACAGCTAAACCATACAAGTTTTTGCCGATCTCCGCTGCGGTACTGGTTCTGGGAGCTTTCGGCGCCTCTATTGCGAGACTTGAACCTGCACTACTCTTCTATTTTGAATATTCTACGCGTAGCCCTACAAGCATAGCCGTGCTTTTCATCTTCAATTGGATAGGCTTGTTCTTGTTCACGGAGGTTTTAGCCATAGCCATTTTTAAGCGGATTGGAAATGACTTGCAACTTTTCACGTGCGTCGGGCTGGCGGCGATTCCCTTAGCGGTTTACCCCTACATATATTTGAGTGCCCCTGCAGTTCTAGAGGCCCTAGCCATGTACAGTTGGCAATTCGCGAAAATCGTGAGGGACGTCGTACTAGTGATTTTGCAAGTTTGGAGCATACTGCTTGTTTCAGCTGCGGTCTGCCACGGAAAGGGCTTGAGACTAGATAAAGGCATAATCATAAGCCTGACAGCCACATACCTAAACATAGCCGTCCTATTCATACTTGGGAAATTTACCTAGCAACGACGCGGCATCAATTTTAATCATCACTCTAAAGAGGGGCTAGAGAAAATAAGCTTAGACGAGCGCCATTTTTGCTTTACGGGAAGGCAACCATGACGTGGCAGAAAGTTCTAGGTTTCTAGAACTTCTAATAGGCGAGGTTCGAGTTTTTTGGAAGCGGTTTTCTTAAAAGCCGGTTTAACATAGTCTTTTCCCGGTGAAAAACATGAAAAACACAAGAAAAACAATATTGGCTTTGAGCCTAGCCTTGCTTTTAGCCGCACCAGCGCTTGCCACTCTAAGCCCAGCAGCAAATGCAGATGACACCGTAGAGGACGCCCAAAGTCTACCGGTTACGGAAAGACTTTTTGGAAAAACATGGCGCGGGTTCGAGACTCCGTTGATAACGTTAATCTTCCCGGCAAAGGGCACAAAACCCATGTTCTTGTGGTGGTACACAAAAGACAACAGCACAATATATGTAGTCAAATTTAAGGGAGTCATCGAATACCTCGCCATCGACAAGCCATATTATAGGCATAGGTTCCACGCAGACAACGCTACTGTAAACGCGACATTATGGAAAGACCGCATCGAACCAGCTATACGGCAAAGGTATAAGTATGGCGAGAGGTACCGCCAAGCAATTGGCGAGTTCTACGAACTCTTGTTCAAATTGCACAGGGCTTACTTGCCCTTCAGCGCATGCAACTGGACACTATCCGGACCAATATTTGTGGAGGAGAAGGACTACTGGTCCTTCAACTTCACTTTAACAACAGTTTACGGCCATCCAAACTTGAAGTTCGCAGAAGGCAATATTGAAATTAGATGCCGATTCTACAACAACACAGTAACCGAAACACCGGACCCAGCTAATCCAAAATACAATTATACTGTTGCAGCTGGGCAGTTGAAATTCGACTTTGTTGTGAAGCATTGGGAATGGAACATAGACAAAATCAACGGCTTCCTTAGAAAATGGGGTCTAGAAATACCGGAAAGCAGAACAGGCTTAGCCTTATGGGTTAACATGGCGTCCATAAAGCTTGAAGACTTACAGTACGCCGAAAACGAAGTCCAAAATCAAGCAGAACACCGGGTTGAGACAAGGTCTCAAATGCGGGAAGCAATCGTTAATGGTGAACGCTACGCAGTTGACAAAAACGAAACAAGCCAAGACGAAAATCCGATACAAGCCACACTACAGCTCAGGGAAAGGTTTAGGGAACGGATAAGGCTGCACTTTGCCCGCGGCGAAAAGGATGTTCCAGTAGGCTTCTTAGAGTTTGTCCCGTGGGCTAGGCTGCTAAACCCAGACGGCACAACCTATAAATACGTAAATGTTACAGCGTCTTACATCGCTGCCGGCGGGCATCTAAGGCTGTTTATTTGCTATCCATACTTTGGAAACTACACGTTAGAGCATGACCCGACTATAGGCTTAACATCAGCCACAACAACAATCCCAGAGCTAATAACCACGAGGCTATTGTGGGTTCTTGTGGGCGCCACCGTCGTTATTGGCGTGGCTGTTACTGCGGTGAAGCTTCTTAAGAAGCCTGTTAACCTTTTAGTTGTAAAATAGCAGTTTCCACGACCCCCTTTTCTTTTTATTTTTGGCATATTCTGAATTGAAAGTAAAAGCTTATATCGTATATCACTACGTAATATTTTGGATACTCATGGATGCTGGAGTAGAAAACGACGAGATCCGCTGGCATGTGATAAAAGCCATGCTAGACGAATTCCCAACGTTAAGGGAGAAAGTTAAACGCTACCTGGAAAAACAGCAGAGAACAAAACATTCACAGCCATAAGTGGTTCCTAAACTTTTAAACATGATTTCTTTTTATTAGATGCGCTGGTGGAACCTTAACATGATTTCCGCCATTTTCAACTCCGGACTTAAGAAGATCAATCATCTCCTGGTAGCGTTGAAGAAACTCCAATCCCTTTGGCGTCGCCTTGTAAACTTCCCTATCGTTCTCAACAATTCTATCGATTAGGTTTATCTTCAACATAAACTTCAAATACTCATTGAGTTGCGTAAAGCTTAAGTTAGCCCGATACATAATCTGAGTTTTCAAAGCACCTTCTTGAGCTATTTCCAAAATTTCTGCAATTATATAGAGTTTATCCCGCCTTT
This sequence comes from Candidatus Bathyarchaeota archaeon, assembly GCA_018396705.1. NCBI lineage: Archaea > Thermoproteati > Candidatus Bathyarchaeota > Candidatus Bathyarchaeota archaeon. The sequence continues at coordinate 47,581 of JAGTQZ010000002.1, read as the reverse complement.
TTTGCTGAGAATCAGGATCGTAAACATTCATTCCCAAGTTATTCCTCTCGACAACATCCGTAATTAAAGAGATGCCCATATTTTAAGCGGTGCTTCCACAAAAATACTATTACTATTCTCGTAATATCTTCTAGAAGAATCCTCTATCACCAAAACGGAATAGTATTCTCAAAAAGTAGAGCCCACCCCCTACTGGCGAACCAATACCGTGAAAACAAAATAACCCTAACTTATACAGTAATCGCCTCTCTTTAATCCATATGTTGTCCTAGTCTATCCAGAAAGTTTAGGAATAGCCTTATCTACAATTACAATAAATTTAGGACATAACCTAGAAGAGGTGAACATAAATGCTCGTGGGTTTGATGTCGGATACTCATGACTGCTTACCCATGGTGGAAAAAGCCATAAAAAGGCTCAATGAAGAAAATGTCGAACTCGTGCTCCACGCCGGAGACTACGTGGCACCATTTGTTATTCCAAGATTCAAGGAGTTAAAAGCAAAGCTGATAGGTGTTTTCGGCAACAACGATGGAGATCGCGAACTTTTGAAAAAGCGATTCAGCGAAAACGCCAAGTTTGAAATCCGCGGAAACTTCGCAGAAATAAACATTAACAACATCAAAATTGCATTGCTACATGGAAACGAAGAAGAGCTTTTGAAGGCTTTGATTGAAAGCGAAACATTCGACATTATAGCCTATGGTCACACTCATAAAGCGGAAGCCTACCGCAAAGGAGGAACCCTTATCGTGAATCCAGGCGAAGTTTGTGGTTATTTAACTGGAAAACCAACAATCGCCTTGTTAGACACAGAGAAACTTGAAGCAAAAATTGTCAGTTTAATCTAGGCAAGGCAATATGGTTGTCTACGCTTGTTAGCCAGCTTAAAAAGTTCGATCAACTCCTCGTCTGTTGCTCCATTACGCATCGGTGTTAAAACATCTACAGTGTTATCATTCCTCATGAGACATGGTTTAAGTTTTCCGTCACTTGTAACCCTCATGCGAGTGCAGTGCATACAGAAATCCGTGTTTTCAATCGGGTGAACAACCTCCACCTTTAAGTCTGGCAAATGGTAAACACGGCGATTCTGCATAGTTTTCCTATTCTCAATCTCCAAGGCTTTCTGCCTTAACATCTCCTCATACTCATCTAAAGGCTTATGGTAAGTCTCATAGTATTCACGGCTTATGTTAACAGGCTCAAGCTCAATAAGCTGCAGCACGGCGCCACTCTCCCTTGCAAAGTCAATCATCCCCTGCACATGCATGTCATTTACGCCTTTCAGAACTAGCATGTTAAACTTAACTGGGTTTAATCCCGCCTCTATAGCTGCCTTAACACCTCTTAAAACATTTTCCAGTTTTCCGCCGGTCAATTTACAATAGGTTTCACCGTCAATTGTTGGAAGGTTTATGTTTACACGTTTCAAACCATTCGCCTTCAACTCCTTAGCCAAGGGTTCAAGCAACGTCCCATTCGTCGTCATAGAAAGCTCCTCTAAACCAGTCAAGCTTGCTATGCCTCTAACTATTTGAGTTATGTCTTTACGCATCAAAGGCTCCCCGCCGGTTAGCTTGATTTTTGAAACGCCAAGGCTAACGGCTATCTTTGCTATTCGCACAATTTCCTCTGCAGTCATCTCACCAAGGTTTTCGGCATATTTATCTTCACCTTCAGCATGACAGAAACTGCAATGCAAATTGCATGGCCTAGTTAAGACCATCCGAAGGTTCAACAGTGGACGCCCATGGCTATCTACAAGCACCATCGTTATTCCCGCGCATGCCTAACGATGTGTGCAGCTTCCGGCAATATAAGCTTTTCAAAACAAAGCCTAACAGCATCGGGTGAGCCTGGAATACAGAAGAAAACTTTGCCTCTGGCTGTTCCGGCGAAGGCGCGAGACAAGACTGCGGCCGAGCCTATTTTTTCGTAACTCAAAAGTCTAAAAAGCTCCCCAAATCCAGGTAGAACTTTTTCCATGAAGGGCGAAACCGTCTCGATGGTTATATCTGTGGAAGTTATGCCCGTTCCACCGCAAAAAACGGCTACATCTACAGCATTTGATTCTAGGACATGTTTCACTCCTTTTTCAATTTCCGCTTTATCGTCTGGTATGAGTTTGCGGAAAATAACAGAGTAACCGTGATCTTTAACTAGTTTCTCCATTAGATCGCCGGATTCGTCCTCAACTGCTTCGCCTTTTTTTAATTGAGCATAACGGGATGTACTGCATACGAAAATGCCGAAGCCCAACTTTTTCGGAGCTTCAGCCTTATGCCTAAGCAGACTCCTGCTCATCTTGGATGTTCTTCCTTAACCTTTTTTACAACGCGAATACTCTCAATAACTGTTGATGGATACTGGCCTTCCGCGTCTTTCTCGTACTGTTTTACCATGTCCCAAATTGTTAGGAGGCTTATAGCCGTCGCCACTAGGGCTTCCATTTCAACACCTGTCTGTGCCTCAGTCTTAACCGTGGATGAGACTTTTATGGTAGTTTCGCCTAGCACTTCTACGTCAATTTTCACGTTTGTTAAGGGCAAGGGATGGCAGAGCGGGATTAGATTGCTTGTCTCCTTTGCAGCCAAGGTTCCTGCGATTTTCGCCGTGTAAACAGGGTCTCCCTTTTCAATTTTTCCCTTTTTTATCAGATTTATGGTTTCCGGCTTAAGCCTAATTATGCCGGTTGCCGTTGCCTCGCGGAAAACTTTCGGCTTCCCGGTTACATCCACCATTGTCATGTGAAATCCCACTTCAACCTTTATGCAAGCACATCTAAAGAGGGGGGTTGACTATTTAATGATTCCGTGAGGCATTAAAATTTTCAACAGTTTCCCAAGCTTCCATAAATTTTTTCAAGGCTCTGGCCCTTACAGAGCCTTCGTTAAGTCTATACAAGTGAATTCTCCCAAACTTCTTGTATTGGAGGAGGCCATTTTCTTTTAGAACCTCTAAATGTTCCTTGACTGTTTTATGGTTTGCACCGATTTTTCTAGCGATTTCAGAAACATTTAACTCTCCCATTTGGAATAGAACCTTCAAAATCTTTACACGCAGCCTGTTTCCAAGCACATCCTCTATGGCTATTTGCATGGGTGAATCTTGGCTTTCTAGGTATTTTAAGTTTGGTCTGGATACATGTTGTCTACGACTTTAATCCATCTTGTCGCCAAAATTTGATCGAAGTCTTCGCTTTTAGGGTCAAGGTCTGAAGCCACCAAGTGCCAATGGTTGTTTATGGATGCAAAAGTGCTATCTAAAATCACAAACTTTGGAGTATACTTGAATATCTCTCTACCTATTTGGGAAATAATTGTCAAGGCGCGTTCACAAGTCTCAAATGGTATTGTATGCTGGTGCTGCTTGTAGACGATCATGATGCGTTCTCTATGGCCTTTAAGCTTTTTTGTCCTTAAAACGATGAATGAATCATCTTGATAGAAGATTTTCTCCTTACTTAGATCCAACTTACAGAGTGGGCAATCCACCACTCCGCAGCCTCTCCAACATGCATTTTGATGGAAAAGACGCATATTTGCTTTATTAGTTTAAACGTTTTTGGCTATTTTTCTCCCTTTCAAGAAGATAGGCTAACTCCTTCTCCAGTTCGCAAGAAGATATTCCGGGAAGATAGATTAAAGTCGTCCTTCCCCGTTGACCAGCTGTTGAAACACTTTTTCTAATTATGCCCATTGTTGCCAACGTTTGAAGATATTTCCACAGCTGAGTATGAGTGTGAGGCTGAACATTAAACTCTTCACAGACAACAGCGTATGCTTGTTCAGCCTCAGTTAGGGTCACGTAGGCTCTGTCAATGTTTTCTTTAAAGAACCTTGCCATACCTAAAAGGAAGAGTTTCTCATGAAAATTTAAGGCGGCTAGATCGCTTTTCCTCGCAACAGCAAATATGCTTGAAACGGCTTTTCTGACGCACTCCGGTGTGACAATATCTAGACCTTCAGCATCCGCGTATTTTCCAGCTCTCCATAGAAGTTCAATGGCAAAACGAGCATTTCCGCCCTCAGATTCCGCAAGCTCAGCTATCAGGCCTATTGTATCCTCCAGCACTGCAGAGTGTTTGAAAGCCAGTTGAACTCGATCGTTTATTATATCTGCGAGCTGTTCCTTAGTATACCTTTCCAGCCTTATTATGTTAGATTGAAGTGTGCTTCGCGTGCTTGGATCTAAACTTTCAATAGCATTTAGACTTTTAAGGATACATATGAGTGAAAACCTCTGCGGTTTATCTATTCTTGTCTCTTGTAGGCGAGTAAGCTTGTAAACGGGTTCTGAGCCCTCCCTGTTAATTAGGCTTTCAAATTCATCTAGAGTCAAGAGTAGATAGACATTTTCTTCATCCAGAACTTGTATGAAAATGTTTAGGAGTTCTTCGGATGAAAACCCCCTTTTCGGAAAGTTGGGGTGAAAAGATGAAATGACATGGTGGAGTATAAGAAAAAGGCTTCCGCGGTACTGGCGGCAATTCACGTGAACGTAATGAACGTTTAAGCCCCGTTGTTTAGCCTGTTGGATTATGTCAGCGCCGAAACGCTGGGAGAGAGCTGTTTTGCCTGTGCCAACATCCCCCACTATTAGAACTCTTTGAGCCATCTTATCTGGGTGTGTTATTATGAAGCTGAAGAATTCATTAAGGAGGCGCATTTCTGTCTCTCTATGGAGAAGTGTCTTAGGCACATAGTTTAGGTCGAGTTTAGTTTCATCCTTGAAGACACTACGTCGCGCTGACACCCTCGAACCTCAAAAAAGTTATGTTTAAACTTCTGTTATGCTTTTCTCTCTAAGTTCTCAATGTAATTTCTAAACACAAAACTTTTAAGCTGGCCTTCATAATTTTGATGGCAAAATGATACCAAAATATTTCTTCCTAACAAAAGGTGTTGGAAAACACAAGGAACAGCTTCAATCCTTCGAGTTGGCCTTAAGAAACGCTGGCATACAACACTGCAATTTAGTGAACGTTTCAAGCATAATTCCGCCCGGATGTAAACTCATCCCTAAAGAGAAAGGCCTAAAAATGCTGAGGCCAGGCGAAATAACCTTCGTTGTATTGGCCAGAAACCAAACCAATGAGCCCCATAGGCTTATCGCCGCTTCAATAGGCGTGGCAATCCCCTCTGGTAAAAATAATTATGGCTATTTATCGGAACATCACTCTTTCGGTCAGACGGACGAGGTGGCTGGAGACTACGCTGAGGATTTAGCAGCGACGATGCTTGCAACAACCATGGGCATACCCTTTGACCCCCAAACTGCTTGGGATGAGCGTAAACAACAGTTCAGGGCAAGCGGACTTATAATCAAGACAACAAACATAACTCAATCGGCTACCGGTGACAAAAACGGTCTATGGACAACCGTCATCGCGGCGGCGGTCTTCGTTCCAGGTAGAAAAAAGGAATAGAAGCCGCCAAATCCCTTTCTTTATCCAAAAAAATATAGGTTACGTCAAAATTAGACATGCTAGGTGAAAACTTTGGCCTTAAAGTTACAGTTTCCTTTAATACTTGTAAACTTCAAAACTTATTTGGAGGCAACTGGTGAAAATGCTGTTAAGCTTGCAAAAATGGCGGAGAAAGTGAGTCGTGAAACACAAGTTTCTATATGTGTTGCTCCTCAATTCACAGATATTGCGGCGGTCGCCGAAGAAGTTGAAATTCCCGTTTTCGCCCAACATATAGATCCTATAGAACCCGGAAGCTACACTGGATATGTGCTTGCCAACGCCGTGAAAGAAGCTGGTGCCGTTGGAACCATAATTAATCATTCTGAAAGACAGCTTAGGCTTTCAGAAATAGATACCGCTATACGAATAGCCCGTAATAATGGGCTTGTTTCACTTGTCTGCGCCAGTAACCAAAGCATAAGCGCAGCTGTTGCAGCATTGAAGCCAGATATTGTAGCTGTTGAGCCTCCAGAACTTATAGGGACACGTGTATCGGTTTCGAAAGCCAAACCTGACGTTATAAAAGCCACCATACGCCTTGTCAGAGAGGTAAACCCTACAGTTGCAGTTTTATGCGGTGCAGGTGTGAGCAGTGGTGAAGATGTTGCGGCTGCTTTAAGACTTGGCACGCAAGGAGTTTTGGTGGCAAGTGCTGTTGTGAAGGCGAAAGATCAATATATGATTTTGCGGGATTTTGCTGAAAACGCAAAATCGAAAATTTAGGAGCGAAACACCTTTGAAAGTAGAAGCTGAGTGTGCAGCTTGTGTTATCGACAGGGCACTAGCTGAAGTGAAAATGGCAACAACGAACCCAGCCTTACGTTTTAGGGTTATGATGGAGCTTCTTCACATGCTAACCAAGGAGTTTAAGCCATCCGCTGTGCCCGCTGACTTGGGTACAAAGAGAGACCGATTGGTCAAAAGGGTAACCGGCAACAATGATCCATACAGATTAAGTAAGCGTTTATGTAATGAAAATGCTTTGAAGCTTTTGCCTTATGCGAGAAAACTTGTTGAGGAAGGTTACACGCAGTATGATAGATTTAAACGAGCTTGCTTGTGTGCCATGGTTGGTAACATTATGGAGTTTGACATTCCCGGCCACAACTTTACATTTAATACATTAAAGAAAAGTCTTAAAGATGCGGTAAAAGACCTTGTGGTTGACGATACCGGCAAAATCTATGAATTGGCAAAAAATTCAAGGGAAGTTCTGTATTTGACAGATAACGCTGGAGAAATTGTTTTCGACACGTTGCTTGTGGAGCAGCTTAAAAACATGGGATTAACTGTTATCGTAGCAGTTAAGGGTGGCCCGGTTCTTAACGATGCAACTTTAGAGGATGCGGAGACCTCCGGCATTAATAAAATCGCAGATAAAGTGATAACCACTGGCACGGATGCTGTTGGCTTAGTGCCAAAAGAGGCTTCAGCGGAATTTCTAAGCATTTATGAATCGGTGGATATGGTTTTTGCAAAGGGTATGGGCTACGCTGAAACTCTTACTGAATATAAGCTGAAAAAGCCCCACGCATTATTGTTTAGGACAAAATGTGAACCCGTCGCAAACTTTTTCGCAGTGCCTCGGAACAAGAATGTTGCGAAGTTGATGCCGTAAATGTTTAGGCTAACGCCGAAAATACGCATAGCTGGTGAAGAGCTCTCAAGGATCAACGACCTTCTCGGAAAAGAATGGCTTATACCTAACGGCTTAGGCGGGTACGCCTCTTCCACAGTGTTAGGTATAAACACGAGAAAGTATCATGGAATACTTGTAGCAGCCTTCCATCCGCCAAGAAAACGAATGGTCTGCATAACCAAACTTGACGAGGAACTAAGGCTTGAGAACACGTTTTATCCGCTTTTCACAAATGAGTTTCAAGGCGGAATTTATCCACAAGGATACCAGTTCATAGAAGAGTTCTCACTTTCACCCTTCCCGGAATATGTGTATAACTTGCAAAATGTAAAGATTTCAAAGACAATTTTTATGCCTTATGGAAAAAACGCAACAATAGCGTTATATGCCGTTGAGAACAAAAACTCCTCACCCGTTGAAGTTAACGTTTATCCAATTTTGGCCTGCAGACACTTCCACGCTGTTATAGACAGATGGTGGAGCCCTCCGAGATTTGCCCAAAAAATTCAAGGAAAAAGAGTAAAGGTAAACGTTGAGCCAGCCTCGACGACCGTGATCATCGAAGCGTCAAACGGTGCCTACCGCAAATCCGAAAAGTGGCTGGAGAAAATTTATTTTCGCGAGGAACATGCTCGGGGGGAAAGCTACTTCGACAACTGGTACCAGCCCGGATTATTTACGTTTGAAGTTAAAGGAAAAACTTGTGAAAAATTTGCATTGGTAGCTGTTGCAGGTCAGGAGGAAGCATACACTGAAAAAACTGCAGATGAAATGCCTGCAACTGTTTATGATGTTGAAGGCTTGTATGAGGGCGAAATCAAACGTTATGAAAAGCTTCTTCAAAAATTCTACACCAAACATCGCATGGAAACTAGGGATTGGCTCAGCTGGCTTTTATTGGCTGCAGACGCCTTCGTCGTTGAAGCTGCAACATCCAACAAAGACCATGCCGGGAGATCAATTATTGCCGGCTACCATTGGTTTGAAGACTGGGGCAGAGATGCTTTCATCGCTTTACCTGGACTCCTGCTTACAACTGGAAGATTTGAAGATGCAAAACAAATTCTCTTGACATTCGCCAAGAACTCTACTGAGGGTTTGATTCCAAACTTTATTTCAGACCTAGAAATGCGTCCAGACTATAAGTGTGTAGATGCCACTTTATGGTTCGTGAACGCTGTGCTTCAGTATTTAAAATACACTGACGACTTCGCCTTTGTGCAGGCAAACCTCTGGGAGAACATGAAAACTTTTGTGGAAAACATGGTTAAAGGCAAGTATACAGACATGCGATTAGACAATGATGGCCTTATCTTACATGGCCCACGGATGACTTGGATGGACACCATGGTGAATGGAAAGCCCACAACGCCTAGAGAGGGTAAAGCTGTCGAGGTTCAAGCATTATGGTACAATGCTCTCAAAATCTTCGAGCTTCTGGCCGAAAAATTTAGTGAGAAAAAAGAAGCTGAAAAGTTTGCAGTTTTAGCCGAAAAAGCCAAGGTAAGCTTCAACCAGAAATTCTGGAACTTGGATGAAAATTGCTTATTCGACGTTGTAGACAAGCATGGCAACGGAGACCCGTCGTTTAGGCCTAACCAGATCATTGCTGTTTCCCTAGACTTTACTATACTGGATAGGGCAAAAGCTAAAAAAGTTGTGAATGTTGTACATCGCGAACTTTTAACGCCCTACGGTTTGAGAACCCTCACCAAGCATGACCCGCGATACATTGGCGTTTATCGTGGCGATAGACGAAGCCGCGATTTGGCATACCATAACGGCACTGTCTGGCCTTGGCTTCTCGGGCCTTTCACAGCAGCCTACCTTAAGGTTGAAGGTTATAACGAGTACATGCGCGAGTACGCGTTCAAAAACTTCCTCGCCCCGCTCCTTACAGAGCAAGTTTTTAAAGCTGGACTTGGCTATGTAAGCGAAATCTTTGATGGTGACCCGCCACACACGCCGAGAGGCTGCGTAGCACAAGCGTGGAGTGTAGCCGAACCTTTAAGGGCGTACGTTGAGGACGTCATGCTTTTGAGACCGCAATTTGAAAATAAAATTCTTGGAACTAGTGGGAAATGGCGCTCCTAAGGCTTTCCGCAGCATTTTCCGGCGAAACGGTGTTTATGTATATTCCCGTGCTTTTTTCGAATCCGGCCCACACAGCCAATTTTGGGTAAACTTCCAAATGCCAGTGATAATGCGGCCGCGTCTCCTCGTCTAGGCTTATGTGGAAACCGAAATTATAGGGAGGATCATTCAATAAGTTTTTTAATGCGCTGAAACATGTCTTCAAGATTCTTGCAAAGCTTACTTTCTCGTTTTCCGTAATTTCAAGAGGATTTAGCATGTGCCTTTTCGGGAAGATCCAGAACTCCATGGGGTTAGCGCTTGCCCACGGTGCAAAAGCCACAAAGTCTTGGTTTTCAGTTATGAAGCGGGAGCTTTTCAGTTCTAGTTTGATAATGTTGCAAAATATGCATTCGCCTTTTTCCCGCCAAAATCTTTCGCTTGCACGCACTTCTTCATCAATAATTCTGGGAACAAGGGGGGTTGCGATTATTTGGCTGTGAGCGTGAGACATTGACGCACCAGCCTCTAAGCCGTGGTTGCGAAATATAGACACATACCGGATATATGGCTTCGACGCTAATTCGAAAAGCCTGTCTACATAAGCGTTCACGACATGCACAAGTTGTGGAACACTAGCCTCTGAGGGATGCTCATTATGATTTGGAGATTCAACCAAAACCTCATGATGCCCCACAGCTAAAGCCAAATCAGAGGCCTTTACAACTTCCTCTTTGCATAATTCTTCTTTTGGTGGAGTAAAAGCCGGGAAAAGGTTTGGAAAGCATCGGACAATCCAGTTCTTATGCCTGAAACCATCTTCATCCTTTACCTTTTCAATTTTCCCATTAGACTCTACATATGCAAGCATCGCTGGTGGGGTCATTCGCTCGTTTCCCGGACAGAAAGGGCAAACGCCAACTTTAGCTTGGAGTTTCTCTTTTCGGGCGAAATCCGTTGGACGGCGCCCCCGTTCAGTAGCGATTACCACCCAACGGTCAAGAAGATAATCCTTACGGAGTTCATTGTGAAACATACCAACAGCTCCGGTGAGCATTTAGAAATGTTCGCTTCGCTTTATAACATTTAGCATTTTCGAACATGGTCACTTATAACCTAGTTGCACGCAAGAGTTTGTACAGTGGATTTGCTTATATACCTCTTTTTAAATTCTGTTTCAGCTTAGACTGCAAATAATAGAATTTGGGCAGCGTGAAAGAATTGAAGGCATATATGGGTTTAACATGTAAGGTTGGTGCTTACGTAGAAGTCTTAAAAAGGCTCCTGAACTTGTGCATCCGTGAACGGGAGAGCACATGCTTTTCCGAGCAAGACATATTCCTGTTGTTCGGACCAATTGACATACTTATCCCATTCAGTGGTTTGAAAAGCCTAGATGAATTTATTGAAAAAGCTTTTAATCCCGTGAGAAACATTGGTGCTGAAGAAGATTTAATAACTAAAACACTTAGTCTCATTGTGATATCAGAAGGTCCGCCGCTTAGGGAAAAACCATTCGCCTTTTTATTCATAAACACTAAACCAAAGAGTTTAGAAGGTGTCCGAACAAAACTTCTAACGATTCCAAACATATTAACTGCGGACAGCGTGCTAGGACCATACGACATAATATGCGCTGTTAAGGCAAAAGACCATATAGAACTCGAACAAACAGTCTTAAACATCCAAAACATCCCAGGCGTAGAAAGTCTGATGACCTCAATAGTTGCTCCAATAAAGGTTCTGCCAGAATTGTAGTGAAACGTTGCTACATCTCACTTCCTTAACTTGACTTAGCCATGTTCACGCAATACCCAAGACTCGTTAAGCTTGCCGTTTTTCCCAGTTGAATTGCAGCTCAATAAGTGAAAAGTGTTATGGCAACGTTTTAGGTTAGGGAAGATAGGTATATATTTGTTAATCTGCAATTGAATCTGGGGGAGCTGGGCGGTGACCCGGCTGAGAGGACTGCTGAGCGCGGTCGACCCCTAGAACCTGACCCGGGTAATACCGGCGGAGGGAAATTGGAGTGAACGAAAGTGTCTTCAGGCCTTCTTAAACAACCAACCTCAATAAGGACCTGTAGTTATTGGGGGTTCTATTTTGACGACTCAGATCGAGGCAGCTAAGAGAGGACAGATAACAGAAGAAATGCGTATAGTCGCCGAGAATGAGGGCGAATCGCCGCAAGCAATTTGCCAGCGTATAGCAGAAGGCACTGTTATAATAACGCGTAATGTCCAACGAGAGAATGTTAACCCCGTGGGGATTGGCAAGGGACTTCGAACAAAGGTTAACGCTAACATTGGCACAAGTCAAGATCTATGCGACCTAAACGTGGAGATTGAGAAGGCTAAGGTTGCCGTCCAATACGGTGCAGACACGATTATGGATTTAAGCACGGCCGGTGACTTAGACAAGATAAGAAGGGCTTTAATTAAGGCTGTAAACGTACCCATCGGGACAGTTCCCATTTATCAAGCAGCTATAGAGGCAGCGGAAAAAAGAGGCGCAATAATACATATGACAGAAGACGACATATTCAACACGATTGAGAAACATGCAAAAGACGGCGTTGACTTTATGACGGTGCACTGTGGTGTGACACAGAACATTATAAAAAAACTGGCAAAATATCCGAGGCTAATGGGGATTGTGAGCCGTGGTGGAACATTCCTGGCGGCGTGGATACTTCACCATGACAAGGAAAACCCGTTATATGCAAACTACGACTACCTTCTCGAGATAGCCAAAAAATACGATTTCGTGCTAAGCCTTGGAGACGGTTTAAGGCCAGGCTGCATTTTCGACTCCACAGACTGGGCTCAAATTCAAGAACTGCTAACCATTGGAGAACTTGTGGAAAGGGCTAGGGCTGCACATGTTCAGGTTATGGTTGAGGGCCCAGGCCACTTGCCCTTAAACGACGTGGCCGCAAACGTTCAACTTGAGAAAGCCATATGTAAGGGCGCTCCGTTCTATGTGCTTGGCCCTGTTGTCACGGAAATAGCACCTGGATATGACCACATTGTTGGAGCCATAGGTGGAGCATTAGCGGGTCTGGCAGGAGCCGACTTCCTATGCTACTTGACGCCAGCAGAACATTTAGGCTTGCCAAGCATTGAAGACGTTAAGGAAGGAGTCATAGCCACAAAAATCGCTGCACACGCTGCGGACATTGCTAAGCTGGGAGTAAAAACCGCAGCACGCGACTTCGCCATGGCTAGGGCTAGGGCAAATCTCGACTGGAAAGGACAATTTGAGAACGCTATAGATCCTGAGAAGGCCAAGAGAATTCATGGGCGCATAAAGCAAAAAAATCCAGAGACATGTTCCATGTGCTCCAAATACTGCGCCTTAAAAGTTTTAAAGGAAGCCCTAAAATCGGAAGGACAGTGTCTATGAAGAGCCAAACTCCAATTGCGATAACTATTGCTGGAAGCGACTCTGGAGGCGGTGCCGGAATCCAGGCAGATCTAAAGACTTTTGCAGCTTTAGGTGTCCACGGAACCGTCGCCATCACATCGGTTACCGCCCAAAACACTCATTCCGTTAAGGCTGTGCAGGATTTGAGGCCGGAGATAGTTATCGAACAAATTAGGACTGTAGCTGAGGATTTTGGAATAGACGCTGGGAAAACCGGCATGCTTCATACCAAGGAAATTATAGAAGCTGTAGCCTCCGAAGTCTCCAAGTATAGTTTCCCATTAGTCGTGGATCCAGTTATGGTGTCAAAGTCTGGGGCTCCCTTGCTAGAGGCTGAAGCCATAGACGTCTTGAAAAAGCGCTTGCTTCCATTAGCAAAAGTGGTTACCCCCAACAGATTTGAAGCTGAAAGGCTTTCAGGCATCGAAATAAAAAGCTTAATGGATGTTGAAACTGCCGCCATGGAAATCTCCAAAATGGGTCCTGAAGCTGTTGTAATAAAAGGGGGACATTTTGAGGGTGAAGAAGTTACAGATTTCCTTTACTATGAAGGCAGGTTTTGGAAGTTCACAGCTCCTAGGCTAGACGTGAAAACTACGCATGGAACTGGATGCAGTTTTTCGGCAGCCATAGCGGCTGGACTTGCCAAGAAAATGGATGTCCCAGAGGCTGTGGAGAAAGCCAAAAATTTTGTTACCTTGAGCATAAAATTCGGCTTAAAAATTGGTAAGGGTTATGGTCCGGTTAATCCTATGGTTTATCTTTACCGTGAAACTTCAAAATATGAGGTTTTGTCAAGCCTAGAAGAAGCCAAAAACCTTTTGGAAAAACATCCGGAAGTCGCAGCGCTCGTCCCAGAAGTTGGCATGAACATCGCCATGGCGGTTAGATATGCCGAAAAAGTTAACGATATCGCCGCCATAGATGGAAGGATCGTTAAAACATCAAGCGGTGTTAGGGCTGGAAACCCGAGGTTTGGATGCTCACATCATTTAGCTAATTACTTGATTGAAGTTGTCAAACACGAGGAGGATAAAAGAGCGGCGGTAAACCTAAAGTTTTCAGAAGAAACATTGAAAGCGTTAGAAGATATTGGTTTAACTGTTTCTTTCTATGATCGCACAAAAGAACCGGAGGAAATTAAAATGGTTGAGGGAATGACGATACCTTGGGGTGTGAAGGAAGCTATAAAGAAGGTTGGAAATGTTCCAGACGTAATTTATCATAGAGGAGACATTGGAAAAGAGCCTATGATAGTTATATTTGGAAAAGACGCCTTGTCCCTAGCGAAACTGGTCGTAAAAATTGCTGAAGAGATAAAGAACAGATGAACAATTTGCGTTTAATGTTAAACGCAAATTGGGAAAATAGTTTAAAAGGGGGGTTAATAACTCCTAAACGCGTGGAGCGGATATGCCATGGTTGAACAAATTTGGGATGTTGAAGAAGAGGCCATAACAAAGGCGATAGTTCTAAAATCCTTGGAAGACTGGTTGAGCATAGCGGAAACAGATGTTGTCATTGTGGGCGCTGGGCCTTCCGGTTTGACTGCAGCAAGATACTTGGCTAAGGCTGGACTTAAAACCGTTGTTTTTGAAAGGAAGCTTTCTTTTGGCGGGGGAATAGGCGGTGGAGGCATGCAGTTCCATAAAGTTGTTGTGCAGTCACCTGCAGATAAGATTCTTCGGGAAGTGGGCTGTAGGCTTGAACCGTTGGAAAAGGGGCTTTTCATACTGGACGCAGCCGACATGATGGCTAAGCTGGCTTGCGGGGCAGTTGATGCTGGAGCAAAAATAATTTTGGGCGTAACCGTTGAAGACTTGATATACCGCGATTCGCCAACAAGGATTGCAGGTGTCGTAGTGCAGTGGACGTCTGTTATAATGGCTGGGCTTCATGTTGATCCGTTAGCCGTCAAATCTAAAGCCGTTGTGGACTGCACTGGTCACGACGCAGAAATTCTTGCAATCGCCTCAAGAAAAATTCCCCAGCTGGGAATAACTGTCAAAGGCGAAAAATCTATGTGGTCATCCCAAGCTGAAAAATTAACAATAAAAAACACGAGAGAGGTTTGCCCGGGACTTTTTGCGGCGGGCATGGCCGTAGCAGCCATAGAACAAACGCCACGCATGGGCCCAATATTCGGAGGTATGCTCCTAAGCGGTGCAAAAGTTGCAAAACTGGTTATAGAGAAGCTTATGGGTAAAAGCTTGAGCCCTCATGAACTTCTGTAATCTCTGTAAGAGAAAGTTGCAAGCTACAGACATGCTAAGGAAAGAGAATTCGTTCAGGAGCGTTATAAATTTTCATGTAGAAGCCGCGGACGAAGCCTATTAATGTTAGGTTTGCTTTTTGGGCGATTTCTATGCTAGAGTTTAAAGTTGCTGTTATAGAGGCGACTATGGGTATGCCAACTCTTGCGGCTTTAAGCACTATGTCTGCGGTTAATCTGCCGCTTGAGATTAAGAGGCATTCGTTAAAGGTTTCTCCTTTTAGGGCGCATTTGCCTATAACTTTGTCAACGGCATTGTGACGGCCCACATCTTCCGCAAAGGCTGAAAGCGTTTCATCTGATCTAAAAAGGGCGGCTGCGTGTACTCCATGGGTTTTCCGGTAAGTTTCGGACATGTTATTTAAGTTTTGGATGCAACGCTGAATTGTTTCAGCCTTCACAGTTAGTTTTGAGTCCACTTTTTTGACATGTTTCAGTGCCAGAGGCTGATATGGACCCCCGCATGCTGATGGAATTATACGGTAAAGCCGCTGGGCAAGTTTTAATCGAGATTCGATGTTCACGGTGGATTTTAGGCTTACATTGCATAAGCCATTTTCTTTAATGCTTATTTTCTCGATTTCCCCGATATTTTCTATGAGGCCTTCGGAAAGGATGTGCCCTGCAACCAGCTCTTTAAGGTCTTGCGGTGTGCAGAATATGGTGGCATAAGGTCTCTTGTTTATAAATACGTGAATATGTGTTTCCTCCGCTACTAAATCCTCGGTTTTCATGAGCTCTTGGGTTTTAATGTTAATTTTAACAATTTTCACTTTGATAAATTGGATACCTCCCCTCTATTTTTTCAATTCTGATAGCACAAAGCTTATTATTTCGTCTGCAATGTTGACACGGGCAATAGACTGCAAGCCCCGCCAGCCGGGTTGACTGTTAACCTCTATTATTAATGGGCCTCTTGGGCTTTCCAGAATGTCTACACCTGCAATTTTACACTTTATTAGCTGGGCGGATTTCACCGCCAACTCTTCAAGCTGGCCTTCAAGCCTTAACGGTTCTGGACGTGCGCCTTGGCTGTAGTTGGTTTTCCAGCTGGTTGCGACACGACGCATGGCTGCCGTCACACGATCACCTATAACGAAGGCGCGAACATCAGAACATCCATGGGGCACGAATTCTTGGAGGTATATTACGCCATGATAGAATGCTATTGCCCTAAAAACCGTGTAAGCTACCTCCGGATCATTTATACGTGTAGAGCCAATTCCACGGGAGCCGAAAATCGGCTTCACCACAACGTCTCCGCCAAGTTCGTGAAACGCCTTTAAGGCTTCATCCGGATCTTCTGTAACAGCTGTCCGAGGTACCGGTACACCATTATCTTCTAGAATAGCCAACAAATCATATTTGTCTACACAGTGTTCGATGGCTTCAGGCGGGTTAACTACATAAAAGCCTAAACGCTCAAGCCGATAAAGCAAGTCCATGCGAAAAACAATCTCTTCAAGCGAGCCACGTCCAATAGGTCGTATAATTAACGCATTTAAATCTTTTAGGACATCTATGCTTCGCACGTTTAAGTAGGGTCTGTAGCCAACACGGGCGACAAGCCATGGGAAACTGAAACAGACGTAGGGGATTCCACGTCTTTCTAACGCCTCGCGGAGTTGAGTTGAACTGTAGGCGTTTGGATTCCGTGTGACTATTCCAAACTTCAAGATTTAACCGCCTTGCTTGATGTTTAACCATGAGAAACGGTGTTTAGCTAAACTCTTAAAGTTTCCGTGTAACGCTTTGCATTATGTGTCTATGCGAAAATCCACAAACATTTTATGTAAAAGCTCACAATTTAAGGAGGCAGCCATGTTTAAAGGTAAGAAAAACCCAGTTTTATAACTCAGATATGCTGTTTTTTCTTTTTACTTTGACTCTACATAGGAAGCGGAGCTTACTAGAATTCGTGGATGTAGGGTTGCAGTTCCATGGCATTTTGCGGTTTTTCAGAAAGGCCCACCATTAAATATGCGCCGTGTTCGTTAAAGTATGGTGGCCCCTTTCTCGAGAACAGAGTTAAGATTTTTCCATTATGGTTTATTTTGTAGCCTTCCATGCATGGTTCGTGGCCTCGGATAAAAATTTTTACGCCGAAACGTTGCAAGGCAACATTCGTCACATTTTGTCCAAAAAGTTTTCCGGCACCGCGGGGCGAAGCACATGTTTCGCTTATGGTATCAATGGGGTCGCTCCACAATAAATCCTCCAATAAGCTTTCTTTGGGATGTCTCATATGGGCGTAAGCTAAGTCTTCAAGAGTTTTTGCTTCGGGTGGTGGACCGCCATGCACCATTAGGTAACGATCTTCAACAACTACCGCGTTGTATAGGTACTTGAAGAGTTCGCGTATGCGTGTGTAGGCTTCTTTCCATTCCACGCTGAACCGCGCTTCAAACTGCCAAGGTAAGTCGTGTGGTGAAGCCATAAGATCTTCTGGCCCCTCATGGTTCCCCCGTAGCAGAATTATTTGTCTTGGAAACTGAAGTTTAAGCTTTAAAACGATGTAGTAAACTTCCGCCGAATATGGGCCCCTATCCCCATAGTCACCAAGGAACATGATAACGGCGTCAGAGCTTTGACCCATTTTTTGAATAAATTGACTGCTGTTCAAGATGTCAATGAGGCTTTCGAGGTCGCCGTGCAAATCGCCTACAACCAGAGCCTCGCCTACTGGTTGAAGCTTTATAAGTCGTCCTATAACTTCAAAGTTTCCAATTTTCCCATTTTCGCCTTTAAGGAGGCTCGTAGCTTTTTCTACAAGTTGGCTGAACTCTCGACCTGAGGCATCGAGAGCCTCTTTAACTATTTGTTGAAGCTGCAAGCTTTTCAGCCCCATATGTTTATAGAGGCTTCACGTCCACTAAAGTCTAAAATGCTCTTTTCCACGAGGCTTTTGTAGCTATTTATTTTCCAAGGGTTTCTTGAATCTTTTTCTTTAAGCGAAGCCTTTGCACCTTCAAAAGCTCATAGGAATCTGCTGCGATCCATTATGAAAAAAGGGGAAATTCTTGGAAACCAATTCCGCACATCCGCATCCGTGACCGCATAAGCTTTCTGGACGATGCCCACAAACTCTTCAACATTCTTGAAAGAAACTTTTTTCTAGAACCTTGATTTGTTGCAGTTGCTCCAAAAACAGTTTAGCCAATTTGTTTAAGGCTTGAGCCCATTTAAAAGTGCGAGCATTGCGTTTATCGATTTCCTTTCGGCTACTTTCCATAAGCGTTTTACAAGCCTCAACTGGGTTTCTTTGGATTTTACGCATCTCCTCAAGAAGCTTTTCAGCTTTACCTTGGACTGGTGTGAGAATCGAGTAATTTTGGTTTTCAAGCCACTTTTTAAGCTCTGACAACGGGATTTCTAAGCGTGTGCACAAATCGTTTTCCCAACAATTGAATGGGCAGAAATTATATTTATTTCTTGAATACTCATTTTTGAGTAGTTACTCTTAAATAATTAGCGATTTAAAGCGATTGGACAGTGTGAGATAAATGAACAGTAGACAAATAACCTTCGCTACTCTCATGAGCGCTTTAGGCCTGCTCCTTTCAGTTATATCGTTGAATATTGCTCCAATTTTCGCAGCGGTAGGTCAAGGCGGCGCTGCTTTAGACTTTTCCCACATCGCAACATTCACCGCAGCTATATTCGGCGGCCCAGCCTTAGGTGTTATCGTTGGATTTATAAGCGGCATTTACGCCGGATACTATTTCGGCTATGTTATGGGCTCCCTCGGGCTTCTGTCGCTTATCGGAGTGCCTTCCGGAAAGGCTTTGACAGGCTTAACAGCCAGCCTCCTTTACAAAGCGTTACGCGTAAACAGCCGTTCCAAGTCCTCCACATTAACGATTCCAGTAATACTTGCTTCGTATATTCCAGAGTGTATCTTCACTATAACATATTTCCGCTATCTGGTGCCATATTTCTATGGCCGCGTTATGGAATTCATGATACCAATAGTTATTTCAAAAGCTTGGGTAGAAATATTTGTTATGAGCCTTTTAATGGGAGCTCTTAACGGAAACAATGGGTTCAAAGATTTCGTCTCAAGATTCCTCGGAGCGCAAAAAGCTGCCGCGAGTGTCTCCAAACATACTAATTAATGGTTGATTAGAAACCAAAAGATTCTTTCAAAGCGTTCAGGTTTATGTCTCCAGCCTTGAAAGTGTTTCCGGTTCTCAAGTTGTTAACAATCACAACTGCTGGCGCGAAAATATTTGGATCTATCCTATAGAAGTCGTAGCCTGCTGCCTTGAAAATTTCAAGAAATGGATGACCATAGTCCTCAGAGGCCTTTGATGGTGCCTTTTCCACAGTTTTCGCCAAGGCCTCCTCGTTTTCACAATCCACTACATAATAGGTTACTCCGCCATAAAGGATGGCATCATTAGTTCTCGCCATGGCTTTAATAAACTTTGGGTGAGTTGGCGGTATGGGAGCGTACCCCCAAGCGTGAAGAATCATTTTAGGGTCAAGGTCAAGCTTCTCAAGCTTGTGAATCCCAGTTTCAACAATTCTGCCAGCCACTTGAGTGGCGCCGGCGACACTTGCTGTCGGCGTCAATATTATAGCTAGATTTTTCTTTTCCACTTTGCAGTCGCGGGCTAAGCGCTCTATGAGCGTTTCCGGCGGGTATTTGTCGGTTTCCAAAACTACTATAGCTTTCTCGCATTCGTCCTTGTAGCCCAAACGCTCATAGATCTCCTTCGGTTTTTGGACTATGGCTCTAGCTGGTCCGGAGCCAATAGCAGAGTAATCGCCATTCTTGATGTTCCAACCCGCAAACTGTGAACCCAAAGTGGCTATAGCCGGATGATCTGTGTAAACAAATATTGTCGGAAGCTCAAGTTCGCCATATCGGCTACAGCTTATACGTGCTTTTCCGCATCCACCCATGCAGATTTCCGTTATTATTTTGCCAGCTTGAAAGCCGCCTCTAGCGTTTATGCCTGCGTCCACCACTATAGCGCCGTTTCTATTTTCAACTTTTACACCATAATATTCAGGGTTTTCACATAGCTTTTCTAAAAGTTTCCAAGCCAAACGATTTACACTTAAAACGGTTTTCGACAAGATTTGCCCTCTCTACTTAAAGAAATCTTTCATAATGGTTTAGATGAGGATTCGGTCCTTTGGCGACGAAAAGCCTTCCGTGACCATTTTCAGTCAAATCGCCTATGAAAAGGTAGAAGGGTGTCTCGACAACTTCGCTTTCCTCGATTTTGACTTTCTTCCTTAAACCTTCAATAGTGAAAGTGGGCATGACTGACTCTATGTGACCACCAACCACTATGGTACCATCCACCATACATGCACCGGCTCTCGCTTCGCAATCTTTCTGCACGTAGATTGTGCCGCCTCTCATGCGGAAGCCCACAAATTGTCCAGCACAACCATAGATTTTGATTATACCCTTTTTCATGTGGGCTCCGACTTCACGGCCGACGTTTCCATGCACTATTATTTTTCCGCCCTTCATTCCCTCAGTACTGCCCCTGTAAGGAGACCCCAAATAGTCGCCAGCGTTGCCGTAAATCTCTATTGTGCCGCCCTTCATCATGGAGCCAGCCCAGCCTAAAACGTTGCCGTAAACTGTTATTTTTCCGCCCCGCATTTCCTCGCCTAAATGCATACCAGCGTCGCCCTTAACAACGATTTCGCCGCTTTTCATGCCGGCGCCTATTCGCCTAACACGGCTAACATCGCCATGAACAGTTATCACAGGGGCTTCCTTGGCGCCTTCAACGTTTTCCCCTTCCACCTTGAAGAGTTCGCCTAGTCTTTTCTGTTTGTTTCCTTCCCAGACTTCTAGGGCTTCGACTTCTTTTAGGCTTTTACCTTTGAAAACGTCTGGGTTTATGCATTCTGCCACAATAGGTAGTTTGAACTCTTTTATGGGGTAGAGATTCACATTCATTACACATCAGCCTTCACGGGTATTGGACGGGAAATTGCCAAATAATCCTCTGAAACTGGATAATTCTCAAACTCTACAGTCCAGTATTCCTTAAAACGTCTTTTCATGTTTTCATTTAGCTCTATCTCACATGGCTCGCATAGTTGCACGTCAATCCACATGGTGGCGCCGTCTACATGCTTTAGGATTTCGCCGTCCTTAACAACCACTTGTCCACTCTTTATGGTGTAGGCAGCCCGCTTAAACGCGCGTCTAACAGCCTTATACTTCCTTGACGGATCCATGGTTTCCGGATTAAAATTGTATATGGCTATGTCCGCGTCTGCTCCCACACCGAGATGGCCCTTGCTTTTTAGGCCTAGGGCTTTGGCCTGCCCGGCGCGAGTTACTACGGCTATTTCGTAAAAGTCTAATTCACGTTTTATTGATGGTAAGAGGCTTCTACTCCTAGCTTTGGGGTTAATCTTTTTGAGGGTGGCTTCTCTGGCTTTTCGGCTCATTAGCCAAGCAACAATCCGCGGATAAGCAATGAAAGGCCCAGCGTTGGGGTGATCTGTCGTCATCAGGATTTTCCATGGATCCTTGATTAACAAGGCGAGTTCAAGGCCTATGGACCATTGTGTTGCATGGACATAGCTTTTCCGCTTATAATGGAAGGGAACTATTCCAGCGCTTGTCTCTGTTTCCACATCATGGTTTGTCCACTTGTTACCGCTAAGCATGTAAAGCGTGTACTGGAAGGGACCATCAGCCGTCATGGTTGTGGTGTCCGTGAAAATAATTTGCCCCATGTCCATCGTAACATGAGAGTGGGCATTAACGTAGTTGGCTATTTCTTCGGCTCCAGACTGGAAAGTTCGCCAATCGTCGCCCTTAAAGGCGCAGAACTGGCAGTGCGTTATATGGATGGCTGGTTTATCGTCCTCCGCCAAGTCCTCAACGCATTTCATTGTCTCTAAAGCAGTTATATAGTTGCCGGGTTTGCCTAAATTGTTGGTGTGAACGTGAATCGTGTGAGGCAAGTTTAGAAGTTTGTTAACCTTGCATAAGCCGCGGATAATTTCACGAGGCGTAATTCCGAAATGAGGAACTGGGTCGTCTATGCTTTCCACGTTGCGGCCGAAGCCCCAAGCCTCAAGCCCGCCTGGATTCACAAGTTTTATGGCATAGCCTTTCGTCGCTTTGATCATCCAAGCCACGTGGCGGGCGCACTCCTCGATTTTGCCGTCACGCAGATATTCAAGCACAAACCACCAGTCGCCCAGAAGCGGATAACTAGCCTTATCAATAATGGGGGTGTCACTGAGCTCTTCATGGGTATGTTTCGCCTCTAACGGCGGCATGGCCGGGTCCATAACAGTTGTCCAGCCCATCCTTGCATAACGGTAACCTGTTGTAAACGTGGATGGAATAGAATAGCCCACCCCAGACCTTGTGACAGCGGTTTTCCGTTCAACGTCCTTGAAGTGATCTTCTGGACGCAATAGCCTTCCAGCATTTACTTTTCCGCCAGCTATGTGGCTGTGAATGTCTATGCCGCCGGGCATGACGACCATGCCGGAGGCGTCTATTATTTTGGCTTCACGTTCATTAACTTTTTCCACTATTTTGCCGTCTTTTATGGCTATGTCCATTTTTTCGCCGTTAACACCATTAATTGGATCATAAACAAACCCGTTTTTTATTAAAAGCTCCATTTTAGGCCGCCTCCGCCTTTTCGCTCTTTATTTTTCTAACCTCCGCCAAAATTCTCGTCAAAATTTCTTCGTCAGGCAAAACTCCTTTTGGCGGGTCTACAACTTTTTTGAGTGGTATGGGCACGTGGTCCATACGGTAAGCTGTTCCAGAAGCCTCAACGCCTACAAGAGCAGATGGAATCACGACATCTGCCACTTGAGCTGTAACGTCCATGTGTGGGCCGATGTAGATAAGCGGATTCTTAACAAGATGTTCGGCGGCTTTTCTTGGAAAGTTAGAGACGGGGTCAGAAGCCACAATCAGGGCGGCGTCCGACTCGCCTCGCAGCAACACGTCAACAACCGATGTTTCGCCAGGGTTATACCTCGGATAGCCCAGTGAAAAGTCTACGGCGTATGGGTAGCCTGTCTGCCAAGTGAACACCGTGTTAGCGCCAGTTACATTGAAGTGGCCTCGCATGGGCATTATGATGAATTTTGTTCGCATGTTTAGATCGCGGACCAGCGAAAGTGCAGCGTCAATATTTCTTAGTTTGGCGCCGCTCATGGTTAAGCCTAGCCCAAAGAAAAGCGCGCCGAAGTCGCAGTTAACCATAGCATCGGCAACCTCCTCCAAATATTGGACGGGAACACCTGCGACGCTGTCGACTTCAAGCTCTTGGTCGCGAATTAGAGCCCTAAAAGCCTGCAGAAGCTCGTAGTCTTTGTTGGGCTCCACTTGGACGAAGAAGTCAGCCATCTCCGCTGTTTTTGTACGTCTAACGTCGATAACTATGAGTTTTCGGCCTTCCTTCATGATGGAGGGAATAAAAGTAGGCTCTAGTCGGGCTTTAATTTCCGGAGGTTTTTTTAAGACGAGCCTTTTAACAGTGCTTTGAATTTTCTTCCGACCCACGAGAGCTTTAATTTTGGCCACGTAGTTTCGCCATGCACTTTTCTCGAATCTGCCCTCAGAGAAGGCTGTGTAACGTTCAATATGTCTTGGATGGGCGCTCCATGGGTCGCATCCCCAATAAATGATTAAGTCGGCTCTATGACGGATTTGCCCTAGAGTGCACGATGATATGCCGACGTCTTGAACGCTTAAAAGTGATGGGCCGTGGCAGACAACTGCCGTGTTGTCTATGACGCCGCCAACTTCTTCGGCAAGTTCTATGCCTACACTTGTGGCTTCGCAGCTTGTGCTGCTCCAACCGTAAAGCACAGGATAATTGGCACCTGCAAGAATTTCTGCAGCCCGCTTAACAGCTTCTTCGAGAGTTGTCTCAACAAGTTCACCGTTCTTTCTAATCAGAGGCTTTAGTATACGATGCTCACCACGGTGGCCCAGGAATTTGGCTTCACACATGGCGCAGCCGTTTTTAACCTTAACAATCTGGCCGTTTTCTACGGTTAGCTCTATGTCGTCACATAAGCTTCCACAAACCGGACACGTTACGGCTTTGACAACCTGCACTTCTAACCCTTCCTAAACTGTTGTTTAAGGAGTTCTTCCAAGCCTAAAACAGGCTTGTCTGGGGCAGGCTCTACGGTGGCAGGCACACCTTTAAAAGAGGGCATGCCGATACCGTGAGTTTCAGGATTCACAATAGCGTTCGCCCAAGGCCCGTAGGGAATATATATAACGCTGGGGTGGGGCGCCCTCAAAGATTTTTTGGCTTTCACTACAACCGAACCAAAAGCCGTGGAAACTTGAATGTTTGTTCCATCTTTTACGCCGAGCTTTTTCATGTCTTCAGGATCCATATAGCATATGGAGACGCTTTCTGCATATTCTTTTGTAGCTTTTCCAAGCTCTTTTCCAACACCTTGCTCTATTGTGCGCCCCGTTAACAGTGTAACCTTCAGTTTAGGTTTTTCACCCATCGGCTAACCTCGAACCACTTATTCAGCTCTTGAAGACTACATACAGTTACCTTAATCCTAATTAATTTATCCCTTCACTAAGCCACGAGAAAACATTGTTTTTGCCGCTGAAGCGGCCAATAGAACCTAACCTATCTTGTATTGCAGGGCCTTTATGGCCTATAGCCGTTAAGGACTGCCAATGCAATAGCGGTGGCAATTATATCAGCCGTCGTGCCTGGGTTAAGGTTGTTGCCGTCCAACCGTAAAACAGCGTCAAACAGTCGCAGTTTCTCTTTTCCAACAGAGGTTTTTAAGCCGCCGTTTTCCAGAACTTCTTTAGCCATGGCTGAAACTTCACTGGCTTTCTGCATGCCAACTTTCCTGGCAATAAATGTATCAGGGTATGTTGCCAAAACCTCAAGAAAAGCATGAACCACAGCCTTCCCTATATCACCATCCTCTTTAAGCCACCGCACCAAGCTTGGATAGGCAAAGTCAAAGGTTACCTGGTAATTGTTAACCCACTCCGAGCAAACCATGTCATAGGATGCCGCTATTTGGAAAACCTTGTAAAGGGTAATTCGCTCATGAAGAATCCTCTCTATTGATGTGGGATCATTAACATCTAAGTCCGGCGCCTTTCCAAGCCCGCTGGGCTTAGCAATTTTAACCGCTTCATAGACGGCGACGGCATCTTCAGGCGTCGTTGCCTCTACAACTAATTTCAGGTTCCGCCTCAACTCTGGAATTTCAAATACACCTTTTTCCATCGGCGTCATGCCAGCGGCTGCAGCTAAAGGCACAAACAACAAAACAGTGCCGAGCAAAGTGTTTCCGCCACTTTGCCAACTACTTATTTCTGCAATACAATCGCGGATAATTGTTCCAACACCAACCTCGCTTAGGCTGATTTCGCCTCGAGAAGCACGCATTCCCCTTTCAGCAGCTAGCCTAAAAAGGGGAGCTGCCGCAACTGCTGAGGTCAAGAAATGCACATGATTAGTGCCTTCGAAGCCTACTACAAGGTTAACGTTTCCGGGTTTGTCGGCGCTAACCTCCAACAGTATGGCTAGTTCTAAACATTGGGCAATGCGTGTAGCCTTATCAGAGTCAAAGGTTTGCAATTAATGCACCTTTATAGTCATTTTGCACGGAAAGACTTATTAGTGTTGTGTAAAAAAATACACAGCAATTACCAAAAATACACAGGATGTCTCTAAATGAAAATTTCAACACGACACATTGCGTTGGTAGCCATTTTCGCAGCCCTTTACTACATCTTATCTCTAGTATCACCATATATTCCTGCAATAGGGCTCCCGGACCTAAAAATAAAACTTGAAGCATTAATCGCCTCAGTTTACGGAATAATTTTAGGTCCATATCTTGGCGCTTTTGCAGCTTTTCTAGGAGCATTTGTGTCTTGGATTTTACCCCCAAGCAGCGTAAGTCCGTTTGGTGCTCCTTTTCTTTTGTCTCCTCCCATAAATGCCCTAGTAGTCGGTTTAATTTATTACAGAAAGTGGCGCTGGGCTTTCGCCGTTTTCGGAGTGTTAATTTTAGTGTTCCTTCTTTCGCCTCCCTCACAACCATTAACTGGATATAGCCAAATTTTTGATCCATTTAGTCCTGAAAACGCCTATACAATACCAATTTACTATGTGCCAGCTGCGGTTCTCTGGGACAAAGTGATTGCATTGTTTCTAATTCTTCCAGTTGTGAAATTTGCTAAACGCCTTTCCAGCCCAAAGGGTCTCCCCGTCCTGTTTTTCCTACTCACCTTCATTGGAAATCAAGCAGACAACATGTGGGGATGCAATGCCTTCGCCCTTCCAATAGTTTACGAATACATTTTCAGTCTTCCTTTAGAGGCTGTCCGTTTCTACTTTCTCATAAGCCCGTTCATCTACCCGGCTATAAGACTGGCCCAAGCCATAGTTGCAACAATAATCGTGGTTCCACTTGTTAGAGCTTTAAAGAACACAGAATGGATCATAGCTGAAAAGTCTATAATAGAGGAAAATGCTAAAGAAGCTTTGAAGAAGGAAAATGCAGCCCATTGAAGGTTTTCTAATAGAATCAATTGAATCCATAATTTTCGACGTGAAAGGGCTGGTTCATCCATTAGACAAGATTGTGGCCTTTCCACGTTTCATACCAGACGCGAAGGGCCACCGTAAACTTGGAATACGTAAATACGAAAAAGTATATAGTCTATCAGAACGTTTTGTTTTTCTTGAAAAAAATTTTCCGGAATACCTTGTCTACGACCCAGTTTTCGACGAAAAGATCTGCGAAGTCTCCTTAAACAAAGTTAAAAGGGTTTACAATCCGATTAGTTTTTTGGAAAAACTTAGAAAGAAGCGAAATCTCGACGAGCTAGAGAGTGCGGCCCTCCATTGCGTTGAAATTTTGAAGGAAAGAGCAAACGTGCCATGGTGCAAAATTGGAGTCTCCGGTTCTGTCTTGGCTAGCTTACACACCGCAACATCAGATATTGACCCAATTGTCTATGGTGTGGAAAACTGTCGAAAAGTGCATGAAACCTTGAAAACACTCCTAAAAGAAAAGGACACCCCTTTCCAGTCTTATAGCCTCGAGGATTTGCGGAAGCTTTTCGATTTCCGTTCGAGAGACACCTTCATGAATTTCGAAGACTTCATAATGGTGGAATCCAGAAAAAGTTTTCAGGGAAAGTTTATGGGAAGGGACTTTTTCATCCGTTTCGTGAAGGATTTTGACGAAATAGATGAAAGATATGGAGATGTCCACTATAAGAACTGTGGCTACGCAAAGATTGAAGCCTTAGTTGTAGATGATTCAGAAGCCATTTTTACACCATGCACATATAAGATTGAAGCTGTCAAAATTATTGAAGGGCCAAAACTTCAACCAATAAATGAAATAGTTTCTTTTCGGGGCAGATTCTGTGAACAAGCCAGAAAAAGCGAAACAATTGTAGCGCAAGGCAAAATTGAACATGTGACAGACTGCAGAAGCAACAGTGAACATTTTAGGCTGCTAATTGGAAATAGGCCCTCAGACTTCATGGTTCTTAAGAGGTTAAATTCCTAACAAGTCCTTGACGGAATAGCGCATTAAGGTAAACGTGAAGGCATGGCTTACATCACTTATGCCAGACTTTTATCTGAAGCCTTTTTAATAACTTGCTCATAGTAACGTGGACCGTAGGTCAAGGTTATCTGGTGGAAGCAATCACCGTTTTGTGTTTCAACTTTTTCAAGGTTTCCCTCCACATAGACAGTTTCGCCCTTCCACGCCTGCATTCTAAACTCTTCAAGGTAGGAGACAACTCTTTCCAAGTTACCAACATGTGGTCCATCTAAGATTTGGATCGGCTCAACTTGGTAGACTGACGGCATGTAAGGGGCTTCTGAATCATCTTTTATCCGTAGGACTGCTTTAACCCAGCTCACCCACTCAATTTTTCTGGTTTCACTGTAATCGCCTTGAATTTCGCTCCAGCTTTTCACTGGTTCAAACTCGACTTTTATGCTGCGTCCAGAAGCCTCGTCGTGAAAAACTCCATAAATTAATTTGCGCTGTTGATGCCAAACAAATTCTTGGGGTGTCAGATTTTTGTAGCGCCAAACCTTTCCTTGAATGGCTGAGTTGTCGATAAACTCGTTGGAAAAACATGAGTCGCCATCACTGTACAGATCATGGAGAATTTTACGAATTTTCTTTAGATTTTCTCTGCCATAAACTACTATATCTATATCTGAAAACTTCGGATGGTAAAAACCATGAAGCAGTGAGCCGAAAACCCCGAAATCATCCAAGCAAAGCCCAAGAGAAAAAACGGTGGCATCTAAAACCTTCTGCAATGCCATAAGCAACTCGTCTCTTGGCTTCCTTTCCGCTAACCTTTTTAGTGCATGTTCCGGCTTGCGGATTTCAATGATGTCTTCTTTATTGATGCCTACAACCTTTTTGCCCAGCGGCTTGTAGAGAACCATGTGTTGTGGAAAACGTTTTTGGATAAAATGCCAGCCCTCATCTTCGTAAAACTTGTAGAAGACATGTCTGCCATCTGTCCGGTAGGCTTTTGGGTTAGTGGACTTAAAGAGAGATGCGGGCGCATACTCTAAGTCACAAATGTAGCTTTCCGATGGATGCACGTAGCCGAAAACACGGAAGATCAGGCCTTCCCGTGTGACTATAGCATCGCGGTCTCTAAGCCTTAATTCAGCTGGATTGGCCAAATATATTCTTCCTCGCTTTCCGCAGAGCCGACAACAACTTGATAAGTGACCTTGCCGGTCGTTATGTTCTCCACGCATTCAAGCATTCCGGAAACTTCTATGCACTGTCCTTTTTTAGCAACGTTTCTGTAGCATCCAATCATAGATACAACAACTTCGGGAGCCATTTCCCTTGAAAGCGTGAAGCCATCAAGCAGTGAAACACCCTCAATTTTGTAGACGGCTGGACGGAACATGGCTTCGCTGTCGTCTTTAACCTTGCACTTTAATTTTACCGGAGTTATAGGCATATACCGGAATTCTCCGTATTTGGCTGTGACTTCTTCTGGATTGCGGACAGCGTTATACATGAAAATCTTGTTTTTGAATCGTCCCTTAAACCGCCTTGCAGCATCTAAACGATTGTTAAAAATGTAGGTTAATACGCCTTCTTGGACAAGTTTCTCGATAGCTGTTTCGACACGACGGAAGTTTCGGCTTCCGTAAACCACTATGTCTATGTCTGATTCTACTGAATGCATGTTTAGAGCTATAGAACCATGAACCCCAAAATCTTCAAGCGGTACTTTAGCCTCGTCGGAGACAAGGCGGACAAACTCGAGGGTTAACTCTTGCAATTCATCTTTTTCCCTGGCTTCCATTAAGGCTTTTAAGCGATCTCTTGGAACAAAAACCTCAACAACATGATCCAGAGGAGCGCTGATGACCTCTTTTCGCCTAAAAGGGCAGTAGTAAACGTATTCTGAAAAATTTTTTCGGAAAACTTCAAGGAAGGTCTGATAGTTTTTGGCCGTGTAAAGTTTTTCAGCCCGAAAAAGCTCCGCGCCACCAAGCCGCCAAGTTCTCTCTAACATGCGAACATGGAAAAGCTCTTTGAAACGGGATGGAATATATTTCAGGAAAGCAAAAACACGGTTTTCTGGATGCTCATACCCAAAAACGTTTAAGATGAAGCCTTCCCGCGTTATGAAAGTGTCGCCGTCTAAAGGTTTCCAGTCAGCCGTTTCTGAACACCTTTGATACACTTTTAACAGGCTGTTTAAAAGTCTAGCGATGAGGAAAAGCAATATTAGACGACTAATCCCAAATGATTTTAGAGGGAGTACAGTTTGGATTTTCATTCAGAATCTCATCCATACGTTGTTTTCCTACCAGCAGAACAGAAAGACAAAATTTTAAGCGCGATTTTCGGTTCAAAGGCCTCCCTCGAAATTTTAAGATTCTTTCTTAGACAAGGGATAGCCAACAAAATTTACCAGAAAGACCTTGTTAAGAGGTTAGCCTACTCCAACAAAACAATAATAGAGAATCTTAAAACTTTGACAGAGCTTGGTGTTTTAGCAGAAAGCATGGAGAAAGCTGAGCATGAAGGGCGAACAGTATGGGTTAAAGCCTACAGACTGTCGGATATTGGCAAATGGTTCGCCCTATTAATAGCTGAGGAGAAAGAGCTTTCAGACAAGGAGAAAGTGGAAATCCTTCAAAACATTTTCAGAAGCTATATAAGGTGGGTTAAGAACCTCTCAGAAAAGCTACATCTAAGCAAGGAAACCTTCAAAGCAATATTCGACGAGGAGATGATTAAGTAAAACCTCCACACATCTTTTGTTGTCTGCGACAGCCGAAGAGTTTATAAGAAAAAGAGAGGAGGTTAGGCTGAACTTATTTAAAGAGCGCCCTTCCAACATTTGTGGGGTTTGGAGATTCCGTAGGGGGAGAAGGGGAGAAAGGAGAGCTTGCAAAAAATAGAGAAGAGCCAAAGTTCTCCAAACCTTTCCACTTGAAGGACGCTCCTTTTAAAGGGCTTTGAAGGCTTCGAACCAGCGGTTGTAAAGAGTTAACATATCAAGGGAAACACTTGGCTTCCGCTCTTCCAAGATTTGCCTGAAATCACTCATTCTTAAAGCTCTAGGTTTTGCAAGCTTATTGGCAGCTTGTCCAGACTCAAAGAATTCGCCTATAACCTTTAAGTGAGCTGCTTGGCAGACGTCTTTTATGTCGCTTCCAGAAAAGCCTTCGGAAAGTCTTGCCAACTCGTGGAGATCCACGTCTGGAGCCAAAGTTAGATGGCTTGTGTAATGTTTAAACATCATTAAGCGGGCATGATGATCCGGAAGGGGCACGAGAATACGTTTCTGGAAGCGTCTAATGAACGGCCAATCCAAGTCCCAAGGCTTGTTTGTTGCACCGATAACATAGACGTGGAGGTTCTTGCCCTTATCAATTATGCCATCCATTTCCTTCAAGAACTGGTTTCTTACACGAACTTCACCGCCAACTTCATTGGAGTGTTTACCCATGAGAGAGTCCAGCTCATCTATGAAAATTATGGCAGGCTTCTTATCTTCTAAAGCAGATTTCCGTGCGGATTCGAAGAGACGAGCGACATTCTGCTCCGCTTCACCCAACCACTTAGACATTATAGAAGCAGCGTCCACTGAAATAAATACAGCGTCAATTTCAGTAGCGGCTGCAGCAGCTAACAAAGTTTTTCCACAACCAGGTGGACCGAAAAGCAATATGCCCCTAGGCCAGCCTAGGGGGAACAAGTCGGGTCTTTGAACCGGATAGATTATAGCTTCTTTAATCGCCTTTTTTGCAGTGTCAAGACCTATCACTTCCTCCCATCGAACGTTCGGCTTCTCCTTAATGATCAAGTCTTCGTAGCTGGCCTTTTTTTCTTCACCTAGTTTTGCTCCTTCAACACTTTTTGACTCTATTTGCGGTCCAGAAGGGGCAATGGCTCCCTGTAACACTTTTATCCTCTCTTGGTAGGCTATAGCTCTTTGAATGTAAACTTTGTTTAGGCTGTAGTCGGGGTATAATTGCACAAGCTTCAATAGTGTTTCTATGGCTTTCTGGTACATGGTTATAGCCATACCCTTCGCACCTTGCTTGTCAAGACGAACAGCCTCCATAGCGTAGTTTGTAGCTGACCTTTCAAGTTCCTGTGAAGCTTCCATTGGCTTCACCTTTTAACTTCAATTTTCACCTTACCTTTGGCTCCCAAACTTTGAAGAGCCCTCTCCACCTCTTCATAAGAAACCCCCAAATCGCGGGAACAGCGAATTAGGTCTATTTCGCCGCCACTTTGCCTAACATAGTCTAAGAGGGCTTCTTCAAGAGAAGAATTGCCAACCTTTAGACTGATTTCCTGAATCTCCGCCTTCCTAATGGAGATCAGATTTTCGGAGCTGTGTTCACCCTCCTCAATTGTTTCGTTATCTACAGCTTGGGAGCAAGAAGTTGCTATGGCTACCATCTGCTTGATTTCAGCTTTAGCTTCTTTAAGCTTGCGCGCTTCCAACGTAGCGGGCGGTTCTGGAAGTTTTTCAGCAACCTTTCTTTCAAGTAGGGTTGCAACCTCGTTTAGGATCTGCTCTCCAGCGGGTGTGACCCTATCTACGGGTATTACAACTTCTTCCGTGGAAAGCTTGGTTGAATAGATTGTTTCGCCTATAACATTGTTGATTTCGCTTATTTCAGAGGAAACTTCAGGCAGTATTGCAGATAGTTGTCTAGAAACGCTTTGAAGAGTTTTCAATGCGGGTTTTAGGTCTATGACTATTTCGCTTAATTCTCGCACTGTTTCTAGGCGTAGAATAACCCTTTCAAGGGCAAGTTCAACTTGCTGAAGAAAACTTATTAATCTGCGGACTTCCGCCAATTCGTTGGCGCATATGGTGGCTTTTTCACGATTGTTTGCTTTTAAAGCGTTTACACATATCTGGAAAAGGGTTTTATCTCTTTCCTTAAGCCTTAAAGAAGCCTGGACAACTTTTTGCTGTTGAACCCGCAGCTTATACACTGACCGAGTTAAGACTTCTCGTAGTGGTGGAGGGGATGTCACAAAAGGATTCTTGATTTCAGTTCCCTCCGCCCGCTACGTTGGAAGTCTAGATGCTCGATTCGCCTGCTTCCTTCACATAAACTATGACAGGGGGTTCTGGAAGACTTGGTGTGACAGGAGCTGGGGCCTCAGCTGTTTCTTTAGCTAAAGGCTCATGAACAGTCTCGCCTAAAAGAATGTTTGAGAGCTTACTTCTCAAACCTTCAAGGTCAGCCTTTTCCGAGTTAGCCCGTTTCAAACATTCTTGTATTGTTGAAAAGGCAGCATGATAAGAGGACTCATCTATTTCGCCTATTTCATGCTCCACTTCTAAATGGACTAAGGCGTAGTTAAGCTCTTTAATTTCATTATCGCATCTTTCAATTTCTTTGTCTATCTTTACTAGGAGGTTTTGGGCTTCTGTTTTAAGCTGGTTTAGGGCGCCTTCAAAACTGCTATGTAGGTCTTCGTAAACTTCCGGTGAAATTTTCTTTTTCGCATAAAGCTCTTTCAAGGCTTGGTCTTTACGCCATATGAGTGGGATTTGATTGCAAAAGACGGTTGTTTCGGCTTTTATGTCTGAGAGATAGATTACTTCTGAACCATCAAATTTTATATTTGAGGCAGGATATTTAACGAAGTTTCCGTCGCTGCGCCTTATATAAACGTGCTCAACCCCGCCGTTAGGCTTAACAGCAAAGGAGGCGATTTCTCCAATCAAACGGCCGTACTCGTCTTTAACGGGTTTTCCAAGGGATAAAAAAATGTTGGGATTTTGCAGCATAGGTACTCCTCCATTTTATTAGGATGTTTCTGTTGGGGATTTTTCAGGCAGTGGCACTTGCGGTATTCCGGCTGGAAGTTCTGGAAACTTCTCCTTGATTCTCTGTTCAGCAACTGCAGCCGCTTCCGTGAGAATTTTCTGAGCGTCCTCGTTGGCTGTTTCAAAGTTTATGGATAATCCTGTACTTTGTCCGGCCTCCACTATTATTCCGCTGAGCAGGTTGCCGATCAGCCCCAGCTCCCTCTCGGCTTCTGGGAAGATGTTAGCCATTCCAGTTTTCACGGCTCTTAATACGCTGACAGCCGGGCCTAAAGTTGAAACAACGTCTCCAAGTTCCGATACAGTTCGTAACCTTAAGACGATTTGTTCAAGGGCAAGCCTAGCCTGCATTATCATTTTTTCCATTTTCCTTATTTCTGCAAGTTCGTTGGCGAAAACGTTGGCCCTTGCCATATCATGCTTTGTGTAGGCGTCTACGATCCTAGCAAATATGGACTTGTCTCTCTGACTGAACCTTTCGCTAGCTTGATCCAGCTTCTGGATCTGGAGCTCTATGCGACGGATGGCCATGTCAAGTCTCGGCTTTAAAGGGCCGGGAGGCCTCACAGCCTCCTTAATGCGCTCTGTAAGCGGTTGCTCGTCACGTCTTTCATCCCATCGTTTACTAAATCTTTCAGACAATCTGGATTCCTCCGAGCGAAGGCTAAGGGCTTATGGAAATCTTATACCTTGTTAATATGCCAGAAATATTCACGTATATATGTAGAGATATACATGTAGACTGAAACAGTTTTGAGCTTTAATTTTCTAGTGAAAAGAACTATTTGCTGTTTTCGACGGAATAAACAAAAACTTGTAAGTTAGACTAAAAAGAGCCTTATAAATCAATTCTAGGCTAGGTGGAACGAATGGGTGAAAGATTAAAGATTTTCGTGTTCGTTGGGCTTCTTGGATTCTTTGCAGGTATCATAGCTGATATAACAGCCACCTACGTGATTCCGGCGCTTATTGCACTATTACCGTCACTGGGTGTGCTTACAAGGTACATGCTTTCAGGGCTTGCAGGTGCATTCCTAACACTAGTTTTAGTAAGTATATGGGCGTATGTCACTGGACCGTCGGAAACCTAATGCTATCCACCCCCTTTTTACCTCTTAGAAACAAGTAATAATAATTAACATCTATGATCATTTGCCTCCCTCTTACTCAGAAGCGGAAAAACCAATCACCATTCAGCGTACCTCGATATCATCATCGTACAACAAAAAGTTAACAGCAAAACTTAAAACTTTTTTGGATCCTAACTTAAAAGCCCGTCAGAGCCTTACTTTTCAAACAGATACAATAGCGACATTTCATTTGTGGTTATGATGAAAAAATTTTAAAATTTTGGTTGAACTTTATATAGAAAACGCGTTATTTTAGCCCTTGAAAACCAAAAAGAGGCTAAAACATTAGGAGGTTATAAGAGCGCCGGGAGTGGGATTCGAACCCACGCGGCCCCGAAAGGCCACAGGCTCTCAAGGCCTGCGCGTTATCCACTCCGCCATCCCGGCAAATAGTCTCCTATCACATACAGATTGAAACTTTAAATATTTACCTTCTTCTGATTTTAAATAAACGATCAACAAACAAACACACTACTAATTTTCTAAAACCGTGAAAACCGAAAGCTCTAAATTTTTTAATCGACTTTCTTTTCAGAGAGAAAGTTGGGCCGGTAGTCTAGCTCGGTTAGGACATCCGCTTGACGTGCGGAAGGTCACCGGTTCAAATCCGGTCCGGCCCACTTAAATTTTTAAGTGAATCCTTAAATATTGGAACATACCTTTCCATAATTGATGGAGTATGAAGGCTAAGTACGCGCATTTGCTTGGGGATGCGGATGTTAGGCGCTGGTTCGATAATTTGGCAGCCAAATCCATCGTGACCGCCACGGTGTACCTTAGAACGCTTGGATTTTACTGTGAGCTGAATAAGACTGACCCTAAAGCGATTCTTAAGGTTGCTAGGACTAAGGCTTTCAGGGACGACTTTACCGATTTTATTAGGCGTTTGGAGCGTGATGGTAAGGCTGGCTCCTATTTGTCAAGGTTTAAGAAGGTTCTTAACAGCTGGCTTTCTTACAACGGAATCAATGTTAAGCTTAAGGTCAACATCAGGGGCGAATCTGATACACCGAGAATAGCTAATGAGCGTGTGCCAAACAAGGAAGAGCTGGACAGAATCCTCAGAATGGCTACTCCTAGAGGAAGGGTTTCAATCGCCCTTCTGGCTTTCAGCGGGTTAAGGCCGGAATCAATCGGAAATTATGATGGAAGCGACGGCTTGAAGCTTGGAGACTTTGTTGAAGCGGAAATCCACAAAGACGGCATAGAATTCAACAAAATTCCATCAATGCTCGTAATAAGGAAAAGCCTCAGCAAGGCAAGACATCAATACTTCACATTTATTCCGCAACAAACTATAACCTACATTAAGGAGTATTTGGAGGAGAGGGTTAAGCAAGATGAAGAGTTGAGTAAGGATTCTCCGTTGCTGGGATTTGATCCTAGAGGGGTTAAAAAGAACAGGTTTTTGAGGACAACCTTAGTGACGAGGGATATTCGCGAAGCCATTTTGAGGGCCGGCTTCAAGTGGAGGCCTTATGTGCTGAGGGCTTACTGCGACACAAACATGATAATAGCCGAGTCAAAGGGAAAAATAAGCCATCCCTACCTCCAGTTTATAATGGGGCATAAGGGCGACATAGAAGCCAGATACAGCACAAACAAAGGCGTACTGCCGCCAGACATGATCGAGGACATGCGCAAAGCCTACAAAGAATGCGAGCCCTTCCTAAGCACGGCAACCCAGCCCCTAGAACAGTCAAGCATAATTAAGGAAGCCAAGATCGAAGCTTTGAAAAGCATGGCTAAAAGCCTACTGGGAATAGACTTGCTTGACGTTAAGGTTGCAAAGGAAAGGCAGATTGGAAGAGAACTAAGCAAGGATGAGGAACTCGAGCTCTACGAAAAAGAACTGAAAAAGCTTAGAGAAGGAAAACATAACCCCCAAAGGATAATACACGAGAAGGAGCTTGAGAAGTACTTAGCGGAAGGGTGGCAGTTCGTAAGTGTACTACCTTCACGAAAAATCCTGATAAAAAAGCATTGAGGGAGAATTGTGAAGTTGTTTTGGAAGTGTATTTCTAATAATTATTTAGGAATAAGCTTTACGTTAAGTTTGAACATGCTTTCTATGGTTAACAGCATGGCGATGCCCATTGTCGATGGAAGATTGGATGCATAGGAAAGCTGAGGAAAACGCCCACAACGAGATATTAGCCTTTCTAATGACTATTTTGGGAGTGAACCTCTTAGTTGGTGGCTTAATTGTGGTAATCCTTGTTGCAAAGGAGCCTAACTGGCTCCTTATATTTCCATACACCGCGCAAGGATCCTCAGCCTATATAGGGTTAATCTTAACCATCGCTGGCTTTTTCACCCTATCAGCAGGCTTCACATTAATCATACACTATGACAGAAAGAGAAGATGGTACATAAAGGAGATAGAAAAATCTTCTCTGCCTAAAAGATGGAAAAAAGACTACAAAACAGTAAATCAAATACTGGAAGAATACGTAGGGAAGAGAAAGAAGGAGTCAAACTGACACCATCCTACGCAAACTTTTCTGTTATCTGCAACTAATCGAAAATGTTGGTTTACAATTTGATGTATTATGTCCCAACGTTCATGATGGAATCTTTGAATTAGGTTGCTATTGATAAATCTTTTTTCTGGTGTCTATTTTGGCGACGACTATTATTTTTTCTTGCTCGTAGACCTTGAATAGTGCTCGGTATTTTCCTACGCGTAGCCTGAAGGTGTTTGCCTCGCCTGCAATTTTAACTATGTCAAGTTTGACGGCTGGGAAATCCTCCAGCTGTCTGAGCTTGTCAACTATGTGTTGTTTGTCTTCGAGGGTAATTCTCTTTAAAAACTCATCTGCCTTTTTATGGAGGAGAACTCTAAACTTCATCGAGAGATTTCAACTCGTTAAAACGCTTCTTCTTGATTATCTCATCAACCTCTTTAAGCAACACGCACTCCTCAGCAGTTAGAAAAACATCCTCAAGAAAATCCCTTAACTCATCAAGCTTCCTACCTATTTCCTCAACCTTCTCCAAAACCGTTTCACCCAAAAAACCACCCAAATAAACGAATACAAACACATCCTAATAACACTTACTTCTCCTATCAGAATAGTTCCGTTATCGATGATTAACAGAATATTTTTGAATAACTCAAGTCTGCATTTTTAGTTCTAGATTTCTTTGGTGAGTGAGTATCTTTACGTCCCCTTAACTATTTCAATTAATCGCTCTATTAGATTTTGCATTTTGCCCGAAACGCTTTTTATCCCTTCTATGCCGTTGAATTGTATCACTTTGAGAAAGTTGGGGCTTGTTCCCCTTTTTACTTGTAGGCCTAACGTTTTTCCTAGCTCGTAGACTTTCTCATATAATGATGGATTATAAACCCATACGCCGTGGTCGCGTTCAGGATCACTATTTATAGCCACCTGAATTTGTTTCTCTCCAATATCCAGCACTATGGAAGTGGGATAAGGCTTTACTTGCACCGCCTCATCCTGTTCTTCCATTCTTTCAAAAATTCTTCGAATCTCAAGGATTTCAGCCTCTAACCCTTTTTCTCTGTATTTTTTGATTACTTCATCGAAATTTATTTGTGGCTTCCTTGGCCTTTGTGGTCGTGGCATATCTGGTGGAGGAACCACAACAGGCACGAAAACTTCGCCTCCGCCTTCAACACAATATCTGTTGAGCTCAATTCCAAATATATCCATCTCCCAATCTCTGTTCAAGTGAATGATCGTATCCTTTAACCTTGGTTCGATATTATCCATCGCAACTACGAGAACAAAATTCTTCTCCGCTAAGTTTTGCTTCACCCTATCCAAAATTTCGACACTTTCTCCAAGGTCTCCTAAAATTTCATCTAGGTTTTTCCCAGTTCTCTCTTTAATTTTACTTTGAAAGGCGTCAAATGATTCCTTTCCCATCTGAGCTGCATAATCTAGGAGCTGCGCTATGACCGTCCTTCTATCAGAATTTTTCTGCAACTTAGTTTCAACAATATAAATCCTTCCATCATCATCTATGCACAAAATATCAACGTTTCCCACTGAGGTTGGATATTCGTCAGTTAACGTGAATATCCTTTCAGAAAAAATGCTGGGAAGCAATGTTGGATAATCTTTAATCAAACGCTGAAGCAAACCCTCTTCATCATATTCGGAAGGCATAATCTTCTTCATCTCTCCATCATTTTGCTTAAAAATTATATATTCGCCCATATTCCTCAGCCAGAATAACAAATGAAATTTTCTATTTTAATCTTGCTGCCCTAATTAATTCCTAGAATTTAAAGCGAGTTTAACAAACCATCTGAGTGCGTAAAGTATCCAGTTAGCAACGGTTTGGAGAAAATGCTGCAGACTTTTAATGGCTAATTTAAACACAAAAACGACTATCAAAAATAAGAGCATTAAAGCACATTTAGAAAGCGAAGCTTACCTCCTAATCCAACTATGTTCTCCGCGAGAATTTCGTGGACAAGGGCCTCCAGCCTTTTTATCCGGAGGAAATGCGCTAGACGTAGTAATAATCATCCTACAACGTGTGCACTCCCACTTATACTCCACCACATTAATCCCACAGCGGTAGTTCGTCGACAAGAAATATAAAATTTATGCAAAAATATCCTACAGTTTTATTTTTAGTTTTCTGTTAGGAGACACTAAAAGAATAGAATGGCAAACTTCCAATTTAACTCTATTAATTTATTTCGTAACTTCTGATTTCATACTTTCTAAAATGTCCATCATGATGATATTTTGTGATAAATCTCATTCTTCTTTTCTTTCCAAGCGTCCTTGAATCCTACTTTCTAAAGTATCTGAGTTCTTTCGCGAGACTGAAAGCTTCAGCTTAACCATTAACCAGTTTCTAAAACTTAAAATGGCTACTCCTAGAACTGACCGCCAACTTGTGGGCTAGTTGCCTTAAATGGATTGAGCACAAGTTTCCAGCGGGGCTGGTTTAGCGTGTAAACCACAGCCTATAAATATCTTGTTAGAGGCTTATTCATAACGTAAAGCTTCAACAGGGTTCAGTTTTGCAGCTTTTCTTGCTGGATACAGGCCAAAAACTATGCAGATAGTTATGGCGAATAAAATGGCAGTTACCATCCAGGCGGGCGAGAATGCTGGAGTCATTCCTATTCGTTGGGTGTCTGGTCGTTCCATTACCCCAATACCGGCAGGCTGCAAGAAGCTGTTCAATGCTAGAGCTAAACCGTATGAAAAAAGGTATCCTGTGAATTCCCCGATCAAGCCTCCAATAATACCTATCAATAGAGCCTCCGCCAGAAACATACCTAACACGGTGCGATTTTTGGCTCCCACAGCCTTTAATATTCCAATTTCACGGGTTCTCTCCATGACAGCCACCGTCATAATGTTCATTATACCGACTCCAGCCACGAGAAGCGAGATGGATCCTATGGCAACAAGAAACATTTGAACCAGATTTAATATGCTGTCAACTTGCCGTGCAAAAGCTACAGGAACAAAAACAGTAACAGAGTAAGGTGGGAAATGTTTCTCAATCTCCTTTGCAACATTTTCCGCTTTCTGAACGCTGGAAACCTTCACTAGGATTATTTGGTATGGCTTATCCTTATTATGAACTATTTTACGGGCATCCTCAATGGAAATGAATGCCCAATAGTCAAAGTTTGTTATGCTGGAGGTGCCTCCTTTTGCAAGAACCCCTGAAACCGCAAAATTTAATTGTAAAGTTCCAGAGGCCATAATTAGTGATACATTATCGCCCACACCTGCAATCACTGTTTCGTTCACGATGCCTGCCTTGTAGCCCAGAACAATCTTTCCCGTCTCATTCTCCGCAGGGAAGTTTCCATTCATCAGTTTGAATCTCTGTGGAAGCATTTCCCTCATCTCCGTGAAGTTTACACCGCCAACTGTGAAGGCACCTAGTTTGACGCCTGTCTCATTGCACAGTTTTATGTCTTCTGTTAAGGGTATGGTTATGAGGGGGGTTGCAAAAGTTACATTTTCTATCCCCTTTACATAATCGATGTCTGCTTGACTGAAGCCCTCCCGCAGTCCAGCTGCAAAGCTTCCAGGGAAAACTATTAGGACGTCGAGTTCGAAGCCTTGCTCCATTCTTTGTCTAATTTCTCCCCTGAAGCCTTCGCCCAGGGAAGCTACAGCTATAATCGTTGTGATACCTATCACAACACTTAGAGTGGTGAGGGCTGTCCTCAGTTTTCTCTGTTTCAGGTTTAGCCAAGCCATGCTTAACATCTTGCTCGGCTTCAACGTTTTCTCACCTTAAGACGCTTTTTACTCCTTCAATCAGGCCGTCTCTAAGGTAGATTATTCTATCCGCAACCTCTGCTATTTGAGGGTCATGGGTAACCACAATAAACGTTTGCTTCATCTCCTCGTTCAATCTTCTCATCAAATTAACTATTTCCCAGCCTGACTTAGTATCCAAATTGCCAGTTGGCTCGTCAGCCAAAACCAATTTTGGATTGTTAACCAAAGCTCTGGCGATGGCCACCCTTTGCTGTTCTCCACCACTCAACTCTGAAGGCCTATGATTTAGACGTTCTCCAAGCCCCACCAGTTCCAAAAGTTCTTTAGCTTTCTCATAAGACTCCTTTTCGGAGGCTCCAGCCAGCACCAGTGGCAGTTTAACATTCTCGAAAGCTGTTAATCTAGGCAGCAAGTTGAAAAACTGAAAAACAAAACCTATCTTTTTGAGGCGAAGGTCGGCTAATTCGTCATCACTTAGTTTAAGGACGTTTCTCCCCTCAATTATAATTTCTCCATCATCAGGCCGATCCAAACATCCAATAAGATGCAAAAGAGTAGATTTCCCACTGCCAGAAGGGCCTAAAACGGCCAGAAACTCGCCCTCCCCAACACAGAAACTGACGCCTCTCAAAGCTTGAACGGTAACCTTACCAATGCGATAACTCTTTTTAACCTCACATACATCAAGAATCACCGCCAAACAAACCCCTTCCAAGAATAATCCATAAAAGAAACATAATAACTATTAAAAATTGCTGCTGCATATGCAGCTCATCCAACTAAAGAAGATATGGAGATGCCTTGGTGATTGTATGGACCTTACAGGTTTCTATGGGCTTGTAAGCTCATTGGGCTTTATTGGAATATTTGTGTTCACGTTTGCTGTTAGTTTAGTCCCATTTGCTTCGCCGTCAAATGCTCTAGAGGCAATGCTCATTGCCATAAGTTTTCCAGAGATGGATAGGTTGGCTATAGGATTAGCTGTTGCAATCGGTGCGACATCAGCTAAAACAGTGCACTTCGTAGCCTCTTACGGCTTAGGCAGAATCGTTGATAGAAAAAGACGCGTTAAAAGAAACATAGGAAAGTATGGCAGGTTAGCCATGTATATTATGAACATTGTTGCGGCTGCAACGCCAATACCTGACGAATGGGTTGTTATACCTATGGGGTTAAGCGGAGCAAACGTCGTATGGTTCGCCATAACTTACTTCATAGGTAAACTGGTGATAACTGTGCCCTCAGCATTCATAGGCTACGCGATAGCCCCCTTCGCCGCAGAGGCTTTTGGGAGAAACACGTGGATATTTTCAGCGACTGTAGGCATTGTTGTAACGGCAATCTTCATACTGGTGGATGTTGAAAAGGCAACATTGAAAATGCTTAGAAAACTGGGGATAATTCATGAAGAACAATTAAAGCAGCGAGAAAACAAGAGCTAACGGTAAAACGATGGCTCTTACAGAAAAGAATTTTGCGATAGGCTTATTATTGGGTAAGATTGATCCTATCATTAGTCTTGCTTAATCCGCCTAACCTAGGAAGTGGTTTATTTGGTTTCCAACATTTTAAATTTGGTTTTCTGGGCTGCAGTCACCTTTGTGACGCCTCTTACGATAGCGCTACTTCCATTATTTAAGGTCCAGATAAATGAGCGTGTACTGCATCTGATGTTGGGCTTCAGCGCTGGCATACTGGGGGCTGTTACTTTCGTAGACATACTTCCTGAAGCGTTTGATGCTGCAAGGGAAATGTCGTTGCCCTCATTATATGTGAGTTTCGGCGTTGCCCTTGGCTTCTTCATCCTACTTTTTGTTGAGAGATATCTTTTGGCCACGGAGGAGATTCATGGTGGCCACTTTCACATACACGGCAAACCGATTGATCCAAACCATGGCCTAATAGGTGTGAGCGCTCTAACGTTTCACGGTTTTATGGATGGTTTCGTAATTCCAGTAAGCTTCTCAGCAGGGGCCGAAGTCGGAACTATCATCACGTTTGCAATTGCGATACACCAGATTCCAGATTCTTTCGCCGCCCTCTCACTAGCCCTGAGTTCAATGGAAAGCAAGAAGCAAGCGATTCTTTCTGTTTTTGCTACGGCAGTCGACACGCCACTTGGAATCTTTGCGAGTCTCTTTTTAATAAATTTGGGCAACATCCTGATCCCGCTAGGTTTAGGACTCAGCGCCGGAACTTTCATCTATGTTTCAGCTGTTGATCTTGTCCCTGAACTTCAACATAAGTCTAGAAGCCTACTAGTCGTCGCGTCCATGATCATGG
Source organism: Candidatus Bathyarchaeota archaeon (assembly GCA_018396705.1). NCBI lineage: Archaea > Thermoproteati > Candidatus Bathyarchaeota > Candidatus Bathyarchaeota archaeon. Next base: position 4,694 of record JAGTQZ010000002.1, on the reverse strand, counting down.
GATTCCTACTCGTTGTAGCTCTTTCATTGCTTCTGCCTCACATATAGAACGGTAGTTTCTGCAATTCTAAACTTTTCTGAAACTTTAATTTAAAAAGAAGGGAAAATGGGAGTGTTAAGGCAAAGTTGCTGTAACAGTGTAGGATTGGAATCCTTCACCCATTAGTCTTATCGTGTATTCATTGCCGATTATGGGAGTTACTGTAAACAGTGGATATTTATCATGCTTCCAGCAGGTGTAGAGTGCAATAACACCTGTGAAATTCAACTTGACAGTTTCTCCGGGTTCTATGGTTAATGACGAAAACGGCTTGACAAGTTCACCTTTCTCAGGGAAGTTTCCGTAAAGCGGAATTAGTGATGTATCGTTCACTTTGAAAGGAATGGTTTGAGGGAAAACCCCTGTCTTGCACCTACACTGCCAACCATGCCCAAAACCATTGAAGCACCACTTCATCGTTGTGTTAAATATGCCATGTAAAGTAAGCCCGAAAATTCTGAAGGCAATATTTCCTTCATTCTTTAATGTTACCGAAAGACTCGTAACGTTACCGTCCACTGTGAGTGAAGCCGAAACAATTGTGAGGTTTCTTGAAAAGTCCTCTATAACACGCACAAGTCGTACTTTATTGTTTTCGCCAATCTCGATAATAGTTCCAACTTTAAGGTGGGCTGCAGTTAACTCATGTACAATGATAGCCTTTGCGCTTGGTACAAGCACATAATAGTACACTGTTGTATCGTTTTCGTCTAACGCTTGTATCTGAACAAGTGTCGGGTTAAAGTCAATTAGCACTCCTAAAAGAGTTTGGTTGACTTTACCATTCAAGATCTTGACGACAAAAGTGTCAGACAGGGATGTAACATTGTAAGTTTGTTCGTTGATTACTGCCTTGACATTCTCAATGTTAAATTTAACTTTGTCCACTGTTGAATTTACTGGTATAGTTATGGTGGCAAGGGTCTGCGTCATGTTGACGAGCGAAAACAGGTTCACTGTGCCTGAAGCGCTAACCGGAACCCATTCGTCACTGCCATTAGGATAGATAACGTGGAGCGAGACATCTGTGTAGGTCAAATTGAGTTGAGTTGTTCCCGCAGGAACCGTCGGCGGATCAGTCAGCAAAACAGCAAGAGTGGCTCCTTCAACTTTTGGAATATAAGGCATGTTGGGCAAGTTCGCAAACAAAGACAAAGCAATAACGATAACAGCAGCTATTATTGCGGCTGAACCGTACTTAAAAGTCCATCTTCGATACATGCACTTTCCTTCCTTCTGCATGGGAATAAAATAGCGACAAATTAAAACCTACATTTTTTAAAGTTTTTTAAAAACGTTTGAAAGCAATTTTAAAAGGTTTTTAAACATAGAAGTATGCAAAAGTAACTTGTTAAACCGCCAGCCGCCGCCAAAGCCTAATTGTCTCAAACCACAAAACAGCAACCATCGCAAAACTTACGCCAATCAAGTAAGGAACAAAATTTAACCCGCTCCAAGTTGTAGCCGAGAAGAAAACCACGAGAATGGTGAAGAATAAAGAGAAGAAAAACAGCTGCGGCACTACAGCAGGCCCAATTTTCGAGTAGCCTTCAAGAATCCTTTCAGACGCCTCCTTAACCGCATAATATCTCCCATACTCATCTTGACCAGCCAGCCCAAATTCCAAAAGTTTACCCAAATGATATGAAGCAAGAGACGCTGAAGAAAAGTCAAGCCCACGCTGAACATCTCTAAGTTCACATGGCCCATGCTTAAGCAAATACAAGTAAACCTTCAACGTTTTGCCTCTAATTTCCTTATTTCCTGACATTTCAAAGAACAAAAGTGCAATCATATTACTTAATTTTACGATTCATCAAGAAAACTGACGCTTCGAAACAAAAATCACAAAATTCCCTCACTAAATCTCATAAAGCTTTCCCTTTGTGACAGCATTAAATTATTAACTATATCAAAGGAAAGGTTGGTTGATTGAGATTTTAAAGCTTAGGTCCTCATGCAAGAAAAGTAATTTCACAAATCGCGCTGGTCCTCTTTATTCTTGGAACCACTGCCTCATAGACCTAAAATTCTGTTAAGAGACATTAAACGTTTATAATGCAACTGTCGCTTACTGATTCCAGGGAATATGGCTAGCAAGATAAAGAGTACATCGGACTTTAAGCATGTTTCCATCGAAGAAACGTTCAAATTGTTAGAGGCATCTGTGCATGGGCTTACAGAGGCTGAAGCAAAAAATCGATTAGAAAAGTTTGGATATAATGAGATAACGGAAGAAAAGAAAAATCCCTTTATAGATTTTTTTAAGCGTTATTGGGGTCCCATGCCTTGGCTACTGGAACTAGCCATAATCCTCTCATGTGTTCTCGGTCATTACCTTGAAGCAGTCATAATTTTTGTTTTACTTACCATAAATGTTGTCATAGGCTTCATACATTCGCATCGCTCGCAAAAAGTGCTGGAGTTTTTGAAAAAGAGGCTAGCAGTAAAAGCGAAGGTGTTGCGTGAAGGAAAATGGATAGTGAAAGACGCTAAAGAAATTGTTCCAGGAGACATTATACTGGTAGGACTTGGCGATCTGGTGCCCGCAGATGCCAAAATAGTGAGCGGCGAACTTTATGTTGACCAATCAGCTTTGACAGGAGAATCTTTACCAGTTAATTTGAACCCTTCCGACATCGTCTACTCGAGTTCCATAGTGACGAGAGGCGAAGCTAAATGTGTTGTGGTTAATACTGGGATGAATACATATTTTGGAAGAACTGCTGAGTTGGTCAAAACAGCAAAACCGAAATCTCATCAAGAAGAAATAATGATGTCTATTACCAAATATATGATGTATGTTGGCATAGTGGCGTTGATTTTAACTTCAGTATATGCTTTGATGTTAAACATGGGCGTTCTATCAATGTTGACGTTCGCGGTGATCTTTCTAATGGGTGCTATTCCTGTTGCGTTACCAGCTGTGCTCACTATAGTTCAAGCGGTTGGCGCTATGGAACTCGCAAAGGAAGGAGTCTTGGTTACTCGTCTCGACTCCATTGAGGATGCAGCTTCCATAGATGTGGTTTGTTTGGATAAAACAGGCACAATAACTCAGAATAAGCTTTCAGTTGCTGAGGTTATACCATTTTTCAAGTATACAAAAGAAGATGTAGTGTTAATAGCATGTTTGGCTTCCGAAGAGGAAAGCAAAGATCCAATAGATTTAGCGGTTATAAATTACGCAAATTCTTTGGGCATTGATTTTAGCTCATACAAACGGGTTTCCTTCACGCCTTTTAACCCGACCATTAAAAGATCCGAAGCCGTTGTGGAGGGCAAAGGAATACGTTTTAAAGCCGTTAAAGGCGCACCCCAAATAATTTTAGACTTATGCAAAAATGCAAGTGAAATCCGACAAGAAGTAGGCAAAGTGTTAGAGGAGTTATCACACAAGGGATATAGAACTTTAGCGGTGGCGAGATCGGAAGGAGAAGATTTTGATAGGCTCATGTTTATGGGGCTCTTAGCTTTGGCTGACCCTATAAGACCAGATTCAAAAATAATGGTGGAGAAGATTAAAGCGCTTGGCATAAAGCCCATGATGCTTACAGGCGATAATATCAGCATTGCTAAAGAGATAGCTTCTCAAGCCTCAATCGGCAATAGGATCATTCCAATAGCTGAACTTAAAGCCTTAAATGAGGCGGAGAGAGCAAAAATTGTCGAGAAGTATGATGGCTTCGCCGAAGTATATCCTGAAGATAAATATGAAATAGTGAAGCTTTTGCAGTCAAATGGACACATGGTTGGAATGACTGGTGACGGAGTTAACGATGCGCCTGCGCTTAAGCAGGCGGAAATGGGAACAGCGGTAAGCAACTCAACAGATGTGGCGAAAGCCTCAGCCAGCGTAGTTTTAACCGAACAAGGGCTGAAAGTCATTGTTAATGCAATAAAAATAAGCAGGCAGATATATCAGCGAATGCTAACGTGGGTTATAAATAAGGTTGCTAAAGTGATAGAATTTGTCACTTTATTGACGCTTGGATTTTTCTGGTTACATGACATTGTTCTCAGCCTATTAGGTATGACGCTGCTAATTTTTGCAAACGATTTTTCAACAATGTCATTAGCAACAGATAGCGTAAAATACACAAGTAACCCAAACAAATGGAACGTTAAAAACATTACATTAGCATCTCTTGTAGTTGGCTTACTCTTGGTTGTTGAAAGCGTCATTGCAATGATAATAGGAAAGAATTATTTCCGACTGGAGTGGGAAAGACTACGCACTTTTATAATGCTGGTGCTTGTCTTTAATAGCCAATTTAGAGTTTTCATCGTAAGAGAAAGAAGACACTTCTGGTCTTCAAAACCCGGCAAAGGATTGATTGCATCTATTACAGCCATAATAATTGGATTCACACTGCTAGGCATATACGGCATAATAATCCCTTCACTTTCACCAGATCAAGTTCTTTTTGCCCTGGGCTTTTCAGCGTTAATCACAGTTAGAATCGTGGAGTCCTTTAAATACTTAGTCTTTAAAAAATTCGAGATTAGGTAAAGAAAAATGTGAGATGTGTAGAATTTAATTTGGGACAATTTTTAACTGTTAGAATAGGGACATGTTCTTTGTTTTCTTCTGCATTTTAGAGCTGGAATGGATGTTATGACGTTTGTTAATACTATCAAGTTTGTGCTGATGC